>QZJD01000099.1 GCA_003604995.1 Desulfobulbus sp.
AAATTTAACCTGTTATCGGCTGGAATGCAACAGGCAAGGATCAGGAGAGGAAGCCCATCCGAATCAGCAGGCGACGGAGACTGTTTTTGACAAAACGCAGCGGGTTGAAACGAATCGAAACAAGATCAGGGGGTACGACAAAACCTGCCGTCTGGAGGTCCGCTGGACTCGCCAGAGGATACTTCAGGCTTTCCGGTTCGGAACCGGCCAGCCCGCGACGTCGACAGGCTGCGAAAAGGGGACTTGCTTCGAGGCCGACGCCGAGCACCTCCAACAGGGCCAGATCCAGGGCTACGGGATTTTCAGAACAGGCGGCAACCCCCAGGGGAAAAGGTTCACCGCCGGTAGGCCCGGTACGGTGCATGGCGGTGATCCCGTCGAGCAGGGTGATGCCCCCGGGTAAAACGTCGAGCAGCTCGACCAGATGGTCGGCGAACCGCCCCTGCCTGCCGCCATGAACCATGTGCCACAGGGGCTTGCGCATCCCGCCGACGCAGCCGAAATAATTCTTCACCGCCAGGGTGACCCGCATCTGGACATGGGCCTTTACCCGCGGCAGATTAACCAGATGATCACAGTCCAGCGCCTCGCAGGCCACCCCTACCCGAAGGCCGGAAGGGAGGGCAACTTGGCGGGTTTGCCTGAAATCGGTTATTCTGACCCCCATGTCGCGCAGCTGCCGCCCTATACCCAGCTGTTCCAGAATGGACTCGACGGTGCCGAAGGCCGGAGAGTCACCGACCGTCACCCGGCTCCCCTGGTCAAGATGCCATTTCGCGGCCGCGAGAATGAACCGCCCCTCCGTGCAAGCCAGCAGGCCGCGCCGGGCGGTAATCAGATTCGGCTTGAGGAGCACCTGAGTTCCGCGCAGGGAGAACGAAGGGGCACAGGCGACCCACATCCGGTCAATGACATCCAGCAGCGCTGGTTCACGGTAATCCGCGCATCGGGCCAGGGCCACTGTTGTAGACGAAATTCGCATCAACCTGAAAAAAAACCGGCTCAGCCAGGAGGGGCTGAGCCGGAATACAAAGGAGAGAAGAGATGAAGTACTTTATGTCTAGCAAGCAACATGCCGGAATCACTCCCCCCGGGTCAGAATATCATGAATCGCTGAAATTCCATCAGGTTACCAGGCACATCTTTTTTTCCTAGTCCGGTTGACTCAGGGAAGCCGTAAAATTTTTTAAACCCGCCGTTGGGCCTCACGGCAAGCCCGGCGCAAAATATGTACTCAACTTCAGCCCGTTACCCTGACGCAATAATGATCCACAGGATTTGTACCAGGGTACAAAAAATGATGCCCTTGCCAAAAAAATTTGCCTGCCATCAATCCTCGGTTTTTTCGATACCGATTCCGATACCGTCCCCGATGGACTGGTCCTGCCCGGCACATCTCCGCCCAATCCTGATGGCGTCGCAAAACTCAACACACTGAGCATCCGCCGCTGTGGCTACAGTACCGTCCCAGGAATACCAAAGTCAGGCCGCTGTGTTGCGGGACTGCCGACCATGCCGTGTCAACGGGCCCAGTTCAGCAGTCCCCCTGCCGCCAGAATCTCGCGGTGCCTGGGCGACAGATCGATCAGCGCGGGCACCGGTGTGCCGTTGACCTCCACGGTGACGCTGGTGGAGCCCTCCAGCAGGGCGGCTCGGATGCCGGGGATGACTACCTCCGCGCCCTGCTCCACCCGGTCGTAATCGTCAGGGTTGGCAAAGGTCAGGGGCACGATGCCGAAATTGATCAGATTGGCCTTGTGGATGCGGGCGAAGCTTTTGACCAGCTTGACCTGCACCCCGAGATACCGCGGCGCCAAGGCTGCGTGTTCGCGACTGGAGCCCTGGCCGTAGTTTTCCCCGCCGATGATGAGGCCGTACACTCCTTCAAGCGCGGCATCCCGCATCTCATGCGCGAAATTCTGGTGGATCTGGTGAAAGACATATTCGCTGATTGCCGGAATGTTGGAACGAAGCGGCAGGATCCTGGCCCCGGCCGGCATGATGTGGTCGGTGGTGATATTGTCCGCCACCTTGAGCATGACCCGGCCCCGCCAGGTCTCGGGCATGGGCTCAAAGGTGGGGAACGGGGCGATGTTGGGCCCGCGGATGATTTCCACCCCCGCGGCCTCAACCTCAGACAGCGGTTTTTCGATGCGTTCGTCGCCGGGCAGGACCCGGTCGGGCAGGGTCACCTCGGGATAGGCGCCCAGATCGCGCGGATCGGTGATCACTCCGTGGATGGCGCTGGCCACCGCGACTTCCGGGCTGCACAGGTAAACATAGTCGCCCACCGTGCCGCTGCGCCCCGGAAAATTGCGCGGGAAGGTCCGCAGAGAAATCCCCCCGGTGGGCGGCGCCTGGCCCATGCCGATGCAGCCGAGGCAGCCTGCCTGATGGACGCGGGCGCCAGCGTGGATAAGGGTCAGGAGATCGCCGCGGGCGGTGATGTTTTCCAGAACCTGGCGGCTGCCCGGGTTGATCTCAAAGCTCACCTCGCGGCTGATCTCACGGTCGGCCAACGTCCTGGCCACCACGGTCAGATCGCGGATGGAGGAATTGGTGCAGGAGCCGACCAGGACCTGGACCACCGGCCGACCCGCCACCTCGCGTACCGGCACCACGTTGTCCGGCGAGGAGGGACAGGCGATGAGCGGTTCCAGGGTTGCAAGATCAAGTTCCATGACCTCGCTGTACCGGGCATCCGGATCAGCGGTCAACTCTTGCCACTGCTCCTCGCGGCCTTGGCTGGCCAGAAAACGGCGGGTCTGCTCGTCCGAGGGAAAAACCGAAGTGGTGGCGCCCAGTTCGGCGCCGAAGTTGGTGATGGTTGCCCGGTCGGTCACGGTGAGTTCCGCCACACCCGGCCCGAAGTATTCCATGATATAGCCGACGCCACCCTTGACCGAGAGACGGCGCAGCACCTCCAGCAGAACGTCGCGGGCCGAAACCCAGGGCTGAAGCTTGCCGGTCAGGTGGATGCCGTAAATTTTGGGCATGATCAGGTAGAAGGGCTTGCCGGCCATGGCCATGGCCACGTCGAGACCGCCGGCGCCGATGGCCAGCATGCCCAGGCCGCCGCCGGTGGGGGTGTGGCTGTCCGAGCCGAGCAGCGTCTTGCCGGGTACCCCGAAGCGCTCCAGGTGCACCTGGTGGGAAATACCGTTGCCGGGCGGAGAAAAATAGAGGCCGAACTTCCGGGCCACGGACTGGAGGAAGCGGTGGTCATCGGCATTCTTGAAATCCGACTGTACCAGGTTATGATCCACGTAGCAGACCGAAAGCTCGGTCCGCACCCGGGGAATGCCGATGGCCTCAAACTCTAAATAGGCCATGGTGCCCGTGGCGTCCTGGGTCAGGGTCTGGTCGATACGCAGGGCAACCTCCTCCCCCTGCCGGAGCTCGCCCGCCACCAGATGGTCCGCCAGGATTTTTTCCGTTACTGTCCTGCCCATTTCACTTCTCCTTCTTTGCTTCACTGCCTGCCGGGCTGCCGCAAGGCGTTTCCTCAGCGGTCCGGCGGGCAACCAGATGGTTTTTGATTATTTTTTGAATACCTTACCTGTTCAGCGAAATAATCCGGGTGCGCAGCACCCCCTCCTGGGCCTCGATCTCGGCGCGCACCTTCGGGGGAACCGGCACTGCGCAGTCGATGATGTTGTACCCGATGGTCCCGTTGCTCTTGTTGTCATAGCTCATGATATTGATCCGGTGTCGGCCCAGGATGTTGGAGACCGCGCCGATCATCCCCGGCTCGTCGCGGTTGATCATGATCAGGCGGGTGTCCACCTTCACCGTCGGCGTCACCTCGGCGTTGGGAAAATTCACGCTGTGCATGATGTTGCCGTACTCCAGATAATTCTTCAGTTCCCGCACCGCCATCCGCGCGCAGTTTTCCTCGGACTCCGTGGTGGAAGCACCCAGATGCGGCGAGAGCAGAACCCGCTCGTGACCGATGAGTCGCTCTGAGGGAAAATCGGTGATATATCCTCCCAGGCGGCCGGTATTCAAGGCGGCGAGCAGGGCCTCCTCGTCAACGATCGGCCCGCGGGCGAAATTGAGCAGCACGGCGCCGGCCTTCATTTTCGCCAGGAACTCCTTGCCGACCAGGCCCTGCGTTCCCTTGTTCAGGGGCACATGCAGGGTAACGAAATCCGCCGCGGAGAGAAGATCAGCGCGGGAACGGGTCATCGCCACCTCGGGCGACAGGTCATGGATATTTTCCATGAGCGGATACGGGTCAAAACCCATCACCCGCATCTGGTGGTAGATGCCGGCGTTGGCAACCCTGACCCCGATCATCCCCAGCCCGATAACGCCCAGGGTCTTCCCGGTCATCTCCACGCCCCTGAATCGTTTTTTCTGTTCTTCCACGGTCCGCTCCAGCTCCCTGCCCTTTAATCCGGCCAGAGACCGGCAGAAAAGAATACCTTCATGCGCGTGCCGCAGCCATATGCCGAGCATGGTGTACACCAGTTCCACCACCGCGTTGGCATTGGCGCCGGGGGTGTTGAATACGCAGATGCCGCGGCTGGTTGCCTCATCAAGCGGGATGTTGTTGACCCCGGCACCGGCCCTGGCCACCGCCAGCAGCCCGGGAAATGCGTCCAGATCGACCCTGGCGCTGCGGACCAGAATTCCTTCGGGGTCGTTTTCGCTCTCGCTGACCTGGAAGCGCTTCCCAAGCAAAGCCAGCCCTTCGGGAGCGATGGCGTTCATGAGTCTGATACGAAATTTCTTCATTATTCCATCCGGTGGATTGCGGATTCCAAAAGGCGGACCGGCTCCAGACCTACAATAAACAAGGCTTTACTGTCAAGAAAAAGGAGGCCGCTCCCTGGGGAGAACACTTTTCTTTTTCCAAAAAATGATTAGGATACAAAGTACTCGGCACGTTGGCGGCCGGCCCGTTTCAGGCCGGCTGAAAATGCGGCTTTCCCCACCGGTGCCCAGCCGCTCCGGCCCCAGCCCGGACAGACTAATCCGTAACCAGAGAATAGACCATGATTTCATGCCTCGCCCCGCGACTGAGCGCCATTTCGTTTATCGTTGTCCTGCTCGCCTGCGGCTTAGCCGACAAACGCGCCGTTGCCCGGGAAACCCTTCAAGGAGCGCCGGAATATGCGTTAAGCATTTCCTTTGACCTGGCCGGGCAGACCATGGACGGCACCGCCAGGATCAGCCTGCCGGCCGGCACGCCTTTGAAACTGGCCGGCGGCCCCCTGCCGATATCGAGCGCTCTGCTGGAACGGACCGGCCAGGCCCCTCGAATCGTTCGCCCCACCGGCGACAATGCCATTGTCCTGCCGGCATCCGACCTGGAACAGGTGCTCTTCGTCACCTGGACCCTGACCGTCCCGGAACACGGGGCGGCGGACAATCTCATCGACCCTGCCGGGATCACCCTGGCCGGTCTCTGGCATCCGCTTCCGGACCGGGCGATGATCTTTCGCCTGGATGCCCTTCTACCTGAAAATTTTACCGCGGTCAGCGAGGCGGAAGAGAGCAAACACCAATCAAACGGCAGGGGGCAAAACCTCTTTTCCGCCTTTTTTCCGCACCCGGTGCGGAACATTCATTTCGTTGCCGGCCCGTACATCGTCCAGGAACGGACCCTGGCCGACGGCGTCGTCCTTTCCTCCTATTTTTTCCCGGAGGACCGCGCCCTGGCCGACGGCTATCTTGACCAGGCCGCCGGCTACCTCAAGCGCTACGCGGAACTGATCGGGCCCTATCCATACCGGCGCTACAGCATCGTTGAAAACCGTCTGCCCACCGGCTACGGCATGCCCACCTACACCCTCCTCGGCCAGGCCGTGGTGCGGCTGCCCTTTATCAAGGACACCTCCCTAGGTCATGAAATCCTTCACTCCTGGTTCGGCAACAGCGTGCATATCGACGATACCGGCGGCAATTGGTGCGAGGGGTTGACCACCTACCTGGCCGACCATCTTTATGCCGCCGACCGAGGCGAAGGCGGTACCCACCGCAAGGAACAGCTCCAGCGCTATGCGGCCTACGTCCCCAAAGACAACTCCCTCGCCCTTCAGGCCTTCAAAAATGCCAGCGACCGGCAACCCATGGCCCGCCATATTCGTGCAGTGGGTTATGACAAAGGGGCCATGGTCTTTCACATGCTCCGCCTCCGACTGGGGGATGACAAATTCTTTGCCGGCCTGCAACGGTTTTATGAGACCATGCGTTTCCGCGAGGCAAGCTGGGATGCCGTCGAAGAAAACTTCGCCGCCGCGTCCGGCGAATCGCTGGTGTCTTTTTTCGACCAGTGGCTGACCCGGACGGACAACATCAATTTTCTCATCGACACCGTTGATGTGAGCCAGGTGGAAGGCCGATCGGTCATCACCTTTATCTTGAACCAAAAGAGCGTCGAACCCTACGAGTTCGACCTGCCCATCGTCGTCTCCACGCGGACCGGCGAATCACGCCACACGATCAGGATCAGCGAACGCGACCAGGAGGTCAAACTCACCCTTGACGAACTGCCGACGGAGATGGCCCTGGACCCCGACTATGACCTGATGCGAGACCTCCGCCCGGAAGAAGCAGCCCCGACCTGGTCCCGCTTCATGGGCGCCGCCGACAAAACCGTTGTGTTGCCGACAAAGGATACTGAGCAGGTCTATGCCCCCCTGCTTGCCGTGCTGCGGGAAATGAACAGCAAGCTGATCACCTCGGATGAGCTAGCCATGGCGGATCTGGCAAAGGGCGGGTTCCTCTTTCTTGGTCCCTCGCCCCACAGCCTCGGCCTTTTCGCAGACCCCGGCCATACCGCTGACGGCTTCACCCTCGATGTCCGCAACAATCCGCTGGCCCCGGACCAGGTGATGGTCCTGGTCACCTCCGCCTCACCGGAGGAAACCGCTGCCGTCGCCCACAAACTCAGCCATTACGGCAAGTACGGCTTTCTCTCCTTCTTAGGGGGCCGGAACAGGGAAAAACGGATTGAACCCACGGCCAGGGGACTGCGACTGCATCTTTTTCAGGGCCCCGAGGGCGTAAGGGTCCCGGATATCCGATCTTTCGAGGAAATTTTCGCAGAGGTTAAGCAGAGCCGGGTGGTCTATGTGGGGGAGATTCATACCGACATGAGCGCTCATATCCTGCAACTGCAAGTCCTGCAGGCCCTTTTTCAGGAGAACCCTGACCTGGCCATCGGCCTGGAAATGTTTCCCCGCTCGGCCCAGCCGGTACTGGACGACTACATCAACGGCACCATTGCCAGCGAGCAGGAATTCCTCAAAAAATCGAACTATTTCACGGTATGGAGCTTTGATTACCGGCTCTACCGGGAACTCATCGGCTATGCCAAACGCCACCGCATTCCCCTCATCGGCCTCAATATCGACAAGGCCCTGGTGGATCAGGTCTTCAAGGACGGCCATCCGGACGGGCTGGACGACCAGCAGATGGCGCAGGTTCCGGTCGAGCGCGCCCTTGACCTTCCCGGCTACCGCGACCGCCTGGCGGTGGCCTTTGCCGGTCACGGAAGCCAGGGTTTCACCCCGGATAAAATGGCCGGCTTTGTCCAGGCCCAGGCCCTCTGGGATGAAACCATGGCCGAAACCATCGTCAACTACCTGAACGACCATCCGGGCCGACGCATGCTGGTTATCGCCGGCAACGGCCATGTCTACAAGGATACCGGCATTCCGCCGCGGGTGGCCCGGCGACTCGACGTCCGGCAGAGCGTCCTTTCCAGCGTCAGCTACGGGAACACCGGCAGGGAAACCGGTTACCGGATGGACTATCTCCTGTTCACCCGCGCACTTGAACTCACGCCGGCACCGAAGCTGGGGGTGGTGCTTGCCGTGGAGGAAGCTGCCGAAGATCCGGCCAGGGCCCGGGTCCGGATCCGGCAAATCAGTCCGCACGGCAAGGCCGGCGAGTCAGGCCTCAAGGAAAAGGATATCATCCTGACGGTCGAATCTCAGGAAGTGCATGACATCAACGACATCAAGATAGCCCTGCTGGACCGCAAACCAGGAGACAAGGTCAGGGTAAAGGCGTTGCGTGAACACGACATGCTGCCCGATGAAAAGCTTGAAGTAAGTGTGGAGCTGACGGCGCCGACAGGCATGGAGGGCATGGGGCTCATGCCGCCCACCCATCCGAAATAGGATGAGCCGGCTACGATCAGCCCTGTCCGGGCAGCCTGTCGCGGACCGGCCAGACATGAAAATTTTTGGCCCGCTTGACCCCTACCCCCAGGGCGCCCTTACCCAGATACAGTGCCCAGGCCCAGTCGGGCTCATAACAGCTGGTGGTCGACGACCAGTACACGTCGCGGACCTCAAGAAAGGGGTGGTCCGCCGGCAGGGCCGGGGAATGGCTTGCGCAGTCGACCAGGGATTCCAGCTCATTGATGTTGGGCAGCCGCCAGTGCGGCTCGTTTTCGCCCAGTTTTTCATTCAAGGCGGCCACCAGACTGAAGGCCTCTCCCCAGCTCACTTCCGCGCCGCCGTTCAGGGACGCCTGCCGCAACCACTCGAGCCCGGTCAGGCGATCAATAACGCCATCTCCCTCGACCACCAACCTCTGCGCAGGCCAGGGGACGCCGAAACCGTCCTGACCGTCCTGAACAGGGTCAGGCTCCGGTAGCTCCCGTCCCGCCTGATCGTAGGAAAACCGCTGGCCGGTCGCGGCCAGAATTGAACTGGCACCCCGGACCGGCCAGAGGAGATAATACTGATCCTTGCGGCCGTAGAACATCCGGGCGCCGTCCAGATGCACATACCAGGCATAGGCGGGATTGATCGCCGCGGTGGTGGAGGTCCAGTACCAGCCGAGAAACACATCGGTAAAAGGGTGGCCCGCCGGCAGGGCCGGCCGCCTGGTCTGATAGGAAAGCAGGCTGCGCAGCTCGCGCCTGTTCGGCAGCCGCCAGTCGCTGAACCCGGATTCCGCCCTGGCGTTCATTGCCCGGATAAACTCCAGGGCCTCGCCCCAGGTGAGCGGAAAACCGGCGGGGTTGGCCTCTGCGGTCCAGATCAGCCCGGTGAGCTGATCAGCGACCAGCGCTCCTGTTCGCTGGAAACGGGGCGCCGGCCAGGGCATACCACGGCGAAAGGCGCCGTCCTGGCCGCTCCCCGGGCAGGCTATTTCCCGACCCGCCTCATCATAGCAGCCTTCCTGCCCGGTCCAAGGCAGAGGGCAGACCGGAGCAATAGTTTTATCCGACCCTGGGCTCATGCGCTCTGCAAACTGTGCGCCAGCCGCACGGCCTGCATGGACAGCGCCACGTCATGGACCCGGATCAGATCCGCGCCGGCAACGGCGCAGTGGAAGCTGAGAATGGCCGTGGCGCAGTCGCGCTGATCAACCTCCAGATCCAGGATCCTGCCGATGAAGGCCTTTCTCGAATGGCCGATCAGGAGGGGCCGGCCCAGCGCTTTCAACGCCTCGATATTTTTCAGGATCAGCAGATTATGTTCCACGGTCTTGCCGAAGCCGATGCCCGGATCGATGATAACCCGGCTGCTCGCCACGCCCTGCTCTTCGAGCCAGCGGAGCCGCTCCCGAAAGAACTCGCTGATTTCGGCGACCACATCGTCATAGTGCGGATCGATCTGCATGGTGTCCGGGGTCCCCTGCATGTGCATGATGATCACCGGCCCCTGGTAGGCGCGGATCACGTCCACCATGTCCGGGTCATGGCGCAGGGCGCTGACATCGTTCACCATGTCCGCACCGGCGGCCAGGGCCGCCCGCGCCACCGCGGCCTTGGTGGTATCAATGGAAACAGGCAGGTCGCTCAACTCCCGAATGAGCCGAATGACCGGCAGAACGCGGTCCAGCTCCTCCTCCACGGAAACCGGCTCGGCAAAGGGCCGGGTCGATTCGCCGCCCACATCAAAGATGTTTACTCCGGCGGTCAGCATCCCCTCGATCTGGCGCCGGATCGTCACCGGCTCAACAAATCGGCCGCCATCGGAAAAGGAATCAGGCGTACAGTTGAGAATCCCCATGACCTTGATCGACCGGCTCACCGCTGTCATCTGTGTTTTCCTCTAAAAAAAAAAGGCACAGAGAGATTCTTCTCCCTGTGCCTTTGCTGATTTGCTGAACATGATCGCCTTTACTGCTGCGGTGCGGCCTCTTCAGGGGCGGACACGTTATCAGCGGGTATCGTCGACGGCTCCTGCCGGTGCGCGGTAATGATCCGGTCAAGATCCTCCAGCATGATCGTTTCCTTTTCCAGGAGTTCGGCGGCAACTGCCTTGAGGATGTCCAGATTCTCCCGGAGCAGCTCGGTCACCTTGTCCCGGGCATCCAGAACGATCCATTTGACCGCCTCGTCGATCTTGCGGGCGGTTTCCTCACTGTAGTCACGATGCTGGGCTATTTCCCGGCCGAGAAAAATCTGCTCTTCCTTCTTGCCGTAAGTCAAGGGCCCGAGTTCATCGCTCATTCCCCACTCGCACACCATCTTCCGGGCTAGCTCGGTGGCCCGCTCCAGGTCGTTGCCTGCGCCGGTGGTGATCTCGTTGAAAATCAGCTGTTCAGCGATCCGGCCGCCAAAGAGGATGCAGATACGCTTTTCCAGAAAATTCTTGGAATAGGTGTACTTCTCATCCACCGGCAGCTGCATGGTAAGGCCCAGGGCCCGGCCACGCGGAATGATCGTCACCTTGTGGATAGGATCGGTATCCGGCAACAGCCGCGCCACCAGGGCATGGCCTGCCTCGTGATAGGCGGTGACCTCCTTTTCCTTGTCGCTGATGATCATGGATTTGCGCTCGGCGCCCATCATGATTTTGTCCTTGGCCATCTCGAGACGCTGGGTGGACACCACCTCTTCCCCGGCCCGGGCGGCCATCAGGGCGGCCTCGTTGATCAAATTTTCCAGGTCGGCGCCGGAAAAACCGGGGGTGCCCCGGGCAATAACCGCCAAGTTCACATCCGGGGCCAGTTTCGTCTTGTGGCCGTAGATCTCCAGGATCTTCTCCCTGCCCTTGATATCCGGAACCGGCACCACCACCTGCCGGTCGAAACGGCCGGGCCGGAGCAGGGCAGGATCAAGGACATCGGGCCGGTTGGTGGCGGCGATGATAATCACGCCTTCGTTGGCTTCAAAGCCGTCCATCTCCACCAGCAACTGGTTCAAGGTCTGCTCCCGCTCGTCATGCCCGCCACCGAGGCCCGCGCCGCGATGGCGGCCCACCGCGTCGATCTCGTCGATGAAAATTATGCAGGGCGCATGCTTCTTGCCCTGGTTGAACAGGTCGCGTACCCGCGAGGCGCCGACGCCGACGAACATCTCCACAAAGTCGGAGCCGCTGATCGTGAAAAAGGGGACTTCGGCCTCACCGGCAATGGCTCTGGCAAGCAACGTCTTGCCGGTGCCGGGCGAGCCGGCCAGAAGCACGCCCTTGGGGATGCGGCCTCCCAGCTTGGTGAATTTGTGCGGGTCCCGAAGAAAATCGATGATCTCCTCCAGTTCGGCCTTGGCCTCGTCAATACCCGCCACATCCTTGAAGGTTACCTTGGTCTCGCCGCCCTCGCGGAGTTTGGCGCGGGTCTTGCCGAAGGAAAGCGCACCGCCCTTGCCGCCCATCTGCATCTGGCGCATGAAAAAAATCCAGACGCCGATGAGCAGAAGCATGGGAAACCAGGAAATAAAGATAGTGAAGTACCAGGGCGTCTGTTCCGGTTCCTTTACCGTGATATCCACGCCGTATTTGCGGAGCATGGGAATCAGTTCGGTATCCGCGGGCACCACGGTGGTGAAGGGGCGGCCGTCCTGGTCGGTGCCCAAGACCTTCTCACCCTGGATGGTCACCCGATTGATGTCCCTGGACTCCACGCTGGACCAGAACTCACTGTAGGTCTTCTGGCTGTCCTGGCTCTGGGGCTTGTTAAAGACATTAAAGAGCAGAATCATGGTCAGGCCGATGATCAGCCACATACTCAGATTCTTATAAAAGGTATTCAACCAATCCTCCCGAATAATGAATAAAAGCTGCTGTTACTTCAACGCGTACTTAAGAAAAGTAATCCTTTTTCCGACAAAGTCCAGGGAAGTCTTCCTATCCGCGCTTCTCCGAGGAAAATTCCTGGACGGTCATCACCTGCGCCTGCTCCCGGAGAAGAGTGGCGATGGCCTGGGTCATGGACCAGGCTCCGGTGATCGTCGTGCTGTAGGGGATATGGAGATCCAGGGCCGCCCGGCGAATGGTGTAGGAGTCCTCCGTGGTCCGGGAGCCGGACGAGGTATTGATGATCCACTGCACATTTCCATCCTGCAACATGTCCAGGATATGGGGCCGCCCCTGGGAGATCTTATTGACCCGCTCGCACTCGATGCCCGCTTCCCGCAGCCGGGCCGCGGTACCGGCGGTGGCCAGCAGCTTGAAGCCCAGTCCCCGCAGTTCCTTGGCCACAGGCACCACCGCGTCCTTATCGCCGTGCCGGACGCTGATGAAGACCTGCCCGGCAAGCGGCATCGCCTGCCCGGAGGCCTGCTGCGCCTTGGCCACCGCCAGCCCCAGCGATCGGTCGATGCCCATGACCTCGCCGGTGGATTTCATTTCCGGCCCCAGCAGGGTATCGACATTTTGAAAACGATCAAAGGGGAACACCGCTTCTTTCACCGCCCAATGGCTGACCTTCTTCTCCTTGGTAAACCCGAGATCGGCGAGCTTCAGTCCCATCATCACCTTGGTGGCGAGCTTGGCCAGGGGCACGCCGGTGGCCTTGCTGACAAAGGGTACCGTTCTGGAGGCGCGAGGGTTTACTTCCAGGACATAAAGGGTCTCCGCCTTTACCGCATACTGCACGTTCATCAGGCCGATGACCCCGAGTTCCCCGGCCATTGCCTTGGTCGCCCGGGTGATTTCCTCGATCATTGCCGACGACAGGGTGTGGGGGGGCAGAACGCAGGCGGAATCGCCCGAATGGATACCCGCCTCCTCGATATGCTCCATGATCCCGCCGATTACTGTGGTGGTGCCGTCGGAGATCGCATCCACGTCCACCTCGATGGCGTCCTTCAGAAACTGGTCTAGCAGCACGGGGTGCTCGGACTGGGCGATACCGGGGATGGCCATGAAGTCGCGGATGCCCTGTTCATTATAGACCACCCGCATGTTGCGGCCGCCGAGCACGTAGGACGGCCGCATGACCACCGGAAAGCCGATACGGGCGGCCACGGCGAGGGCTTCGTCCAGGGTGAAGGCGGTATCGTTTTCCGGCTGGCGCAGGCCGAGTTTCTGCAAAAACTGCTGGAACCGTTTACGGTCCTCGGCCCGGTCGATGGCATCGGGCGGAGTACCGATGATCCTTACTCCTTTCTTATCAAGGGGGACGGCGAGATTGAGCGGCGTCTGGCCGCCGAACTGGACGATTATGCCGTCCGGCTTTTCCCGTTCGATGATGTTGAGGACGTCCTCCCGGGTGAGCGGCTCGAAGTAGAGCTTGTCCGAGGTGTCGTAGTCCGTGGACACGGTCTCCGGATTGGAGTTGACCATGATCGATTCCACCCCGATCTCCCGGAGGGCAAAGGAGGCGTGCACGCAGCAGTAATCAAACTCGATGCCCTGGCCGATCCGGTTGGGGCCGCCGCCCAGGATCATGATCTTCCCGCGGTCGGAGACCCGGACCTCATCTTCTTCCTCGTAGGTGGAATAGTAATAGGGGGTGTAGGACTCGAATTCCGCGGCGCAGGTATCCACCAGCTTGTAGACCGGGATGATGCCGCTCTTCTGACGCAGGTCGCGGATATCGTCCTCAGAGGTGCCGGTGATGTGGGCCAGCTGGACATCGGAAAAGCCCAGTCGCTTGACATGGTACAGATAATCCCGGTCCAGGCCGGCAAAGCCGCGCCGGCCGATCGCCTGCCCCTCATCCACGATCTGCTTGAGATTGACCAGAAACCAGGGGTCGATACTGCTCAGCTCATAGATCCGATTGATCGGCATGCCCCGGCGCAGGGCCTCGAACAGAAAGGCGACCCGGCGGGAATTGGGTTTGGTCAGGCCGAGATTAAGATCGTCCTGATCCAGGTTCTGCATCTCCTCCTTGCCGTCAAAGCCGAAACCCATCCGGCCTATCTCCAGAGAGCGCATCCCCTTCTGAAAGGCCTCCTTGAAGGTCCGGCCGATGGCCATGGTCTCGCCCACGGACTTCATCGCCGTGCTGAGTACATCTTCGGCCTCGGGAAACTTTTCAAAGGTCCAGCGGGGAATCTTCACCACGCAGTAATCAATGGTCGGCTCAAAGGAGGCGTACGTCTCCCGGGTGATATCGTTTTTGATCTCGTCCAGGGTATAGCCCACCGCCAGCTTGGCGGCAATCTTGGCGATGGGAAAGCCGGTGGCCTTGGAAGCCAGGGCTGAGGAGCGGGAAACCCGCGGGTTCATTTCGATGACCATCAGTTCGCCGTCCGCGGGATTCACCGCGAACTGGACGTTGGAGCCGCCGGTTTCCACGCCGATCTCCCGGATAATCGCGATGGCTGCATCGCGCATCTGCTGATACTCGCGGTCGGTCAGGGTCTGGGCCGGCGCCACGGTGATGGAATCGCCGGTGTGCACGCCCATGGCGTCCATGTTCTCGATGGAACAGATGATCACCACGTTGTCGTTTTTGTCCCGCATCACCTCCAGCTCGAACTCCTTCCAGCCGAGCAGGCTGCGTTCGAGCATGATCTCATGGGTCATGGACAGGTCAATGCCGGAAGAGGCCAGATCCTGCAGCTCCTTCCGGTTATAGGCGACGCCGCCGCCGGTGCCGCCCAGGGTGAAACTCGGCCGGACAATGATCGGGAAACCGATGGCCTCGGCGGCGGCCATGGCCTCATCCAGAGTGTGGACAATGGCCGACTCAGGCACTTTGAGGCCGATCTTCTTCATCGCCGCCCGGAATTCCTCGCGGCCCTCGGCCTTGCGGATGACCTGGATGTTCGCGGCCAGCAGTTCGACGCCGTACTTGTCGAGGATGCCGGTCTCCGCCACCTTGATTGCGGTATTCAGGGCGGTCTGGCCCCCCAGAGTGGGCAGCAGGGCGTCGGGACGCTCGCGCTCGATGACCTTGCAGACATATTCCGGAGTGATGGGCTCGATATAGGTCCGATCGGCCAGTTCGGGATCGGTCATGATGGTCGCCGGATTGGAGTTGATGAGCACGACCTCGTACCCCTCCTCCTTGAGCGCCTTGACCGCCTGAGCGCCTGAATAGTCAAATTCGCAGGCCTGACTGATGATGATCGGCCCGGAGCCGATGATAAGGATCTTGTGGATGTCTGTTCGTTTGGGCATGGAACAAAACCTGGTCTGAAAGGATTGAAAGAAATTATTTTACTTTTTCTCCTGGCGCATCAGATCGATGAACCGGTCGAACAAATATTCGGCGTCATGGGGGCCCGGAGCATGCTCCGGATGATACTGCACGGAAAACACCGGAAGACGGCGATGGCGCATCCCCTCAACACTGCCGTCATTGAGATTGATATGGGTCACCTCCACGTCGGGAGGCAGAGTGGCGGGATCAACGCAGAAGCCGTGATTCTGGGAGGTGATCTCAACCTTGCCGGTAGTCAGATCCTTGACCGGCTGATTGCCGCCGCGATGGCCGAACTTCAACTTGTAGGTACCGGCGCCGTAGGCAAGGCCGAGCATCTGGTGGCCCAGACAAATGCCGAAAATCGGCTTCTTGTCGAGCAGGCTCCGAATGTTTTCGACCACCCCGGCCACGCCGGCCGGATCGCCCGGACCGTTGGAGAGAAAAATCCCGTCCGGCTTCAGGTCAAGGACCTCGGCCGCGGAAGTGGTCGCCGGCACGACCTGGACCGCGCAGCCGCGATCGAACAGAATCCGCAGCTGGTTGTGCTTGATGCCGAAATCAAAGGCCACCACCTTCAAACGGCCCTCATCGGCCTGGGTCCAGCCGCAACCCGGCACCAGCCCCTCTTCCGTCCAGCGGTAAGGTTTCTGGGCGGTCACCGCCTGCACCATGTCGCGGCCGATCAAACCATGCCATTCCCGGGCGCGGCGGACAAGGGACTCTCCGTCCAGATCCAGGGTGGAAATCATCGCCCTCATCGCACCACCGGTACGGATGATCCTGGTCAGGCGACGGGTGTCCACCCCGCTGATCCCGAGAATGCCGTGCTTCTTCAGCAAATCGGCCAGGGTGCCTGTGGCGCGGAAGTTGCTGGGCACATCCTGGTACTCGCGCATAAGAAAAGCACGGGGAAACAGGGTTACGGATTCCATGTCCGAGGCATTGACGCCGTAGTTCCCGATGAGCGGATAGGTCATGGTCACCAGTTGTCCCTCGTAGGAGGGGTCGGTGAGGACCTCCTGATACCCGCTCATGCTGGTGTTGAAGACGATCTCACCCACGGCCTCGCCGGCTCCGGTGAACGACTCCCCCACGAGGACCGTCCCGTCCTCAAGGCCTATTACTGCTTTCATATCGATTATTATCCTGTTCTTTTTCGGAACGGCGCGCGAGCTGCCGCATGATTATTTCCACCTGCCGGGCGGCGACCCCCTGCTGGCCGGCCATAACCGATTCCGCGCCCGCGCAGGCCTGCTCATAGGCTGCCGAATCGTTCATATGTCGCTCAATTTGCGCAAGCAGCTGCCCAGCATCGGCCACCCGGAACCCGGCGCCCGCATCCTCGAGAATATGCGCAGCATCCTTGAAATCGTCAATATGCGGCCCATAATAAACCGGCCGGCCCCAGCGGACCGGTTCCATGATATTGTGTCCGCCTCGGCCCACCAGGCTGCCGCCGACAAAATTATAATCTCCGGCGCTGTAGATGCGCGCCAGCTCGCCCAGGGAGTCCACCAGGACAACATTCCGTCGGCGCCGCGTATCCGCCAGTTCGGAGTACAGATCAAAATCCAGCCGCAGCTCGAGCAAAAGGGCTTTGACTTCGGCCAACCTGCGCAAATGGCGGGGGGCCACCACCCAGAGCAACTCCCGGCCATCTTTTTCGAGCAGGGCTTTGTACACGCCGGCGAGCAGCCGTTCTTCACCGCTACGGGTTGAGCCGCAAAGAAACACGGCCGTCTGATCAACGCCCAGTCTGTTTCGGTACAAGCTCCTGATCGCCTGAATATCTTCCGGAGGAAAAGCAAATTTGACGTTTCCCGTCACCTGCACCCGTGCCGGCGCAACACCCAGGCCAACGTAGCGCGCCGCATCTTCCTCCCGGATGGCCGCCACCTCGGCAAACCCCTGCAAAAGCGGTTGAATCAGGTCGCCGGCCAGACGATAACGGTCATACGAACGGGCAGTCATCCGGCCGTTGAGAAGGACCATGGGAATATCGGCCCGGCGCAGTTCGACCAGCATGGCCGGCCACAATTCGGCCTCCAGGCAGACATAGAGTGCAGGCCTGACCCGGGAAAGGACGCGGCGAACGACCCTGACCACGTCAAGAGGGGCCAAAAAGCTGCCTGTCTGAGGAGGCAAGCGCTGGCGGGCAACGTCCAGGCCGGCGACGGTCATGGTGGTCAGCACGATGTCCACCGGACTGCCACGCCTGGTCAATTCTTCGATCAGGATGAGAGCGGCGTTGACCTCTCCCACCGAAGCGGCATGGATCCAGACGCGCGGCAACCCGGCATTCGTGCGCAGCCATCCCAACTCAGCCTGGCCGAGGCGTTCCCGCAGGCCATGCCCTTTACGCGGGCTCAGAAAGATGAACAGTCGCGCCATGGGCTGGATAAGAAAAAACAAGGCGGTCCCAAATATCCGATACAGCCCGTACAGCACCGAATGCCCCTATCCTTCAGATCTGGCAATTAATTTGCACACAAATAGTATATTTAAACCTGAATATCAAAATGAGTCAACAAGGAAGGTGCTGCCTGCGCAGAGATTTCGCCAACGGGTTTTGCTTGACAAGGTTGCTGATATTTGTATCATTCTTCAGTTTCCCCCTGTTTCCCGGCAAAAAAAAAATTCCGGACCGCAAACAGGACACCGGATCGGAAAAAAAATAACCTCGCGAACAGGAAAAGCAAAACAGGGCGACTACAGCCTCGCTCTTTTTGAGGTTGAAGCATAATCACAAGCTGCGACTAGGGTTGCACGCCTTGTTGAACAACGGAAGAACTCAGGATTACCGTTCAGGAGGCACCATGCGTAAAAATTTTCTTATTTTCGCCCTGACTTTGCTCACCTGCTGCCTCACTTACGGAGAACACCCTATGGCCCAGGAACAAAACGACAAGCTGCCGGATGGCATCTACGCAAAAATCAGCACGGACAAGGGGGATATCCTCCTCAAGCTTTTCTACCAGAAGACCCCTCTCACCGTTATCAACTTTATCGGTCTCGCCGAAGGCACCATGCACCTGGCAGGCGCGAACAAACCTGTCGGCACCCATTTTTACGACGGCCTTAAATTCCACCGGGTGATCAACAAGTTCATGATCCAGGGCGGCGATCCGCTGGGCAATGGTACCGGGGGGCCGGGCTACAGTTTTCCGGATGAAATCGTCACCGGTCTCAAGCATGACGGGCCCGGCGTGCTGTCCATGGCTAATGCCGGGCCGAACACCAACGGCAGCCAGTTCTTCATCACCCACACGGCCACGCCGCATCTGGACGGCAAGCACACGATCTTCGGCAAGGTGGTCAAGGGCCAGGACGTGGTCAACGCCATAATCCAGAATGACATCATCAAAAAAATCGAAATCCTGCGCATCGGTAAAGAGGCGCAGGATTTCAAAACAGACCAGGCGGCATTCGACCGAACCCTGGCCGCGATACACGAAACACAGGAAAAAGCAAAGGCCGAGAAACAGAAAAAGATCGATACCCTGATCAATGAAAAATGGCCGGGGGCCACGAAGACCCCCACCGGCCTGCGCTATCTGGTCAAGGAGGAGGGAGCCGGCGACCCGCCAAAAACCGGGGCCACGGTCATCGCCCATTACACCGGTCGCCTCCTCGAAACCGGCAGAAAATTCGACAGTTCCCATGACCGGGGCGAACCCATTCGCTTCAAGGTCGGCACCGGCCAGGTGATCCGAGGATGGGACGAGGCCCTGCTCTCCATGAAAAAAGGTGAAAAAAGGGTATTGATCATCCCGCCGGAACTTGCCTACGGCTCCCGAGGCGTGCCCAAAATCATCGAGCCCGACTCCTGGCTGGTCTTTGATGTCGAGCTGGTCAACTTCTGACATCCACGCCGCGCTTAGGGCCTGGAAAGAAATAACTGTAACACTATGCATCTCATCTTCGGGCCATCTTCGGCCGGGCCTCAATCACAAAATCCTCAACGTAGCACTGCTACGCCTGCGGTTTTGTTCAATCGGCCCGGCCAAATCTGACCCAAATCTGAGCGCCTATTTGTAACACTTATTTCTTTCCAGGCCCTTACTACCTGACAGCCGCCTCGGTGGCGGCGGGCAATCCCAATGTGTGCCGGCTTTTCTCCTTCTTTTTTTCAGAACCGACGAGCCGGTTCCCGGCAAGAACGCATTTTGACCAGGCCGGGAGGCCATTTCTCTCCTTCTTCCACCCTGCGCGATCACCGCCCTGATTACACTATTCGAAAGTCAGTTACAAATAAATTACAATTTCGGGCCGAAACCGACTTTCCACAAAGGGAATTCCGCGACTATCACCCAAGCTCTCGCGAGACAACCAACTGAAAATAAAGGAAAAAAAATCAAAAGGAAATATTCGGCGCAACATTTGCATATTTTTAGTAATCTGCAATTGACCTGATCCTGTTTTTTTGGTTATAAAAAGAGAGTTTTTATTCTGCCGCGAATAAAAACATCTACATGGCAATATCGGGGAAGAGAGGGGGCATTACATGCAGAAATATCAGACTCTGGCAGCAGTGGCGACAGCTCTGGTCCTGAGCCTTGCCTGCGCGGACCACGTCCGGGCGGTGATGAGCGGGCCATGCAGCGGTTGCCATACCATGCACAACAGCCAAAACAACCTGCCCATGCGCTATGACAACGGCGCGCAACCTCTGCCGCAGCTCCTGCGGGGAGACTGCTACGGTTGTCACGCCCAAGGCCTGCCCAACGCCTTGGTGTCAGTCGGCATCGACGTCATTCCACAGGTCTATCATACCGAAGGCGGTGATCTGACCACCGACCTTGCCGGCGGGAATTTTGCGTACATCAACGGCGCAAAAGGCGGAGCGGCAGCGGATTCCAAGGGACACAACATTTCGGATCTCTGGACCGTCGGCACTGACGGTGTACTCTATGAGCCACCCGGTGGAATTGTGCAAAGCTTCCATGACAACGGCGGCAATGTGAATACCGATAACCTCGGCTGCGCCGGCACCAACGGCTGTCACGGCAACAGATACTATGACATTGATGGCTACACAGGCATTTCCGGAGCACATCACAACAACGTCAACGGCCAGGTGATCCAGGGGGCCGGCGACAGGGAGCCGGGGCACGGCTACCGTTTCCTCCTCGGCGTCAACGGCTATGAAGATCCAGACTGGCAGTACACCAGATCTGATGTCGATCACAATGAATATTACGGGCGCTCCGCACCAATCCAACTGGGTTGCGGCGGCGGCGCCGGCGTCGTCGGCTGTCACGCCTATGGCGGCGTCCGTCCTCCCAACGGTACCATGGCGGAATACTGCGCATCCTGCCATGGGAATTTCCATACCCTGGCGACCTCATCTTCAAACGGGGTAGGAACCGTTGCCTCGTCGCCTTTTATCCGGCATCCGTCGGACCTGGCCATCTCGAACAGTCCTGATTTTGCCACCTTTATCACCTATCGACCAGATACCCCGGTGGCCAGAACCACCACGGCCGAACTGGCAGCCCCGGACGGCGGGGTCACCGGTACGGATGCGGTTTTCTGTCTCTCCTGCCATGTTGCGCACGGCAGCCCCTATCCCGATATGCTGAAATGGGATTACGCAACCATGGATGTCGGCAATGCAGGGGGTACCGGAGCCGCTGGCAAGGGCTGCTTTGCCTGCCACTCTTCCAAGGAATAAAAAGCCCCGGCCCCAGCCCCGATACAAAAAAAAGCCCACGGCGCCACCGTGGGCTTTTTTTGTATCCTAAGTCTACACAATACCCTCGCTAACACATGAAGCGCTGAGCATCCGCCGCTGTGCTTCCAGTAAGCAGGATGGGGTAACGGCGCAGGAATCGCATTTTTGGAGTTTTCTACAATCTTTGAGCTTCGGCTGCATCTCAGAAGGTGCTCATGCCGGACGCCTCCTGAATGCAACTCACAACACTTCTGAACAGGGAGTGATCCGCATACTTTTCGTATGGACAACTGTACGGACGTCCGTCCTGATTATTCCACAAATCCTCCACATAACGGTGCGCCGCGACCATAACCTGATGGTCGAGCGGCCCGCGGACCAGTACATCCAGTTCCAGGTTATAGTCATCCAGGTTGCGCCGGGTAAAATTGGCCGAACCGAGCAGAAGTACAGCGGATCCATCCGATTTCTCCAGCAGGAGCATCTTGCTGTGGAGCTGTTCGCCGTGGGTATTCCCCCAGCGGATCGGAATGCCGGCCCGCACCAGGGCGGCGGCGGTCTGCCGGTTGGGGATGCCGTTCTTGGTCCGGCCGAAGGCATCCTTGTTCGGATCCAGGACAATCCGCAGATCAGCCCCGCGTTGCCGCGCCCGGATCAACTCCCCGCGCACCTGCCGGTCAGCCAGATAAAAAATGACCAGGTTCAACCGGTCACCGGCCCCTGCCCCGCGCAATTGCTTGAGAAGCGCTCCCTTGATTTTTCCTTCGCTCAGCACCTGAAGGGTCAGGGTTGCTTCGGAAACGCTGCTGCTGGCGATGATCGGCCAGTTGGCGGCTATATCCTCGCCGACCCCCGGCACGCTCCGCTCGCAACGGAGCAGCTCCGCCGCCGCCGGACCGGAGAATCTGAGCGCCACGTTGCCGTGCGCGCTGCTGCCGTCATGGGGATTGGCCGAGGTAACCAGGGCCCGGAAACCGTCCGGATAATCGGTCACGACCACCTTGCGATGATTTGCCTTGAAATTGAGCAGGCGCAGATAGCTGCGGCACGAGATACGGCCAGGTCCGAAGGGATTGGCCAGCAGGGTTCCCGGCCCTTCGCCGAAGGGCCTGATAAAGAGTCGCCAGAACGGCGAATAGAGCACATTGCTGTCACGCAGCTGATCCAGGTCGGTCAGGACCACCGTGGCCCCTGCCTGTTCCAGGTCGACAAGATACGGGTTCTTCATGCTGCCGTACACGGTATTGATCGGGTCGGTAATCAGGATTATGCGCAGTTCCGGAACCTCCTGTTTCCTGGCAAGAAGGGCCGCGGTCACCTCCCTGGCCAGGGGTCGCAGGCCTGAGAGATGCGCGCCGGCAAAATCATTGAACAGAAACATGTCCATGAGGATCAGTTTCCTGGCCTCCCCGATCATCTCCAGGACCGAGTTCATGATCTGCTGATCGACGTGTTGTACCAGCCGGTCGTCGACCCAGGTCAGATCGCAGAGAAATTTGCATTCAGCTACCGGATGCTCAGGGCCCTGCCAGGACAACCCCGCAGGCAACCCTTTCCTGGCCTGATACACCCCGGTAACAAGAAGGATCAACACCAGCGTTGCAAAAAAAACGGCTGCCATCACTCACCCTGATCGAATGCCTTCCGTGCTCCGCAAATCCGTCCATCAGCCGCGGCCGATGCCCGCAAACAACCTTATATTTCCACTCTACACCGCGCACACAATTCACGCACATCAGAATAGACTTTGCACGGATCCCTGTGGTAAGATTTTCACAATTACTCTCCACCAATAAAAAAAATCTTCTGCAAGGAGTTCGGGATGCTCGTCCACAGACTGCTGGTGACCATATTGCTCCTGGCCTCCGCGCCCGCCGTCTGTCCGGCCGGTGTTGCCCCGGTTATTCCCGAACCGCTGCAACCCTGGACCGACTGGGTACTGTACGAGCAGGAAGAGCAGCGGTTGTGTACGCCCAGGTTCATCGATGCCGCCGCCGTGCAGTGCGACTGGCCCGCTGAACTCGCCCTGATCGCCTCGCTGGAAGGCGGCCGTTTTTCCCAGGAATGGTTTGTCCAGCATGAACGCTGGCTGCAACTTCCCGGCAATGCAGACCACTGGCCGCGGGAGGTACAGATTAACGACCGGCCGGCCCTGGTGATCAGCAGAAACGATTTGCCGCATATTCGAGTGGACAAAGGCCGGCATACGGTCACCGGCAACTTTGCCTGGAACCGCATTCCCGAATACCTGAACATCCCCGCGCACACCGCCCTGATCAGGGCCGAAGTCAACAACAGTCCCATCGAATTTCCCAACCTGGACAACGAGGGACGCCTGTGGCTGCAACCGGTTTCCCGGGAAGAGGAAAAGATTGAAAACAAACTTGTTCTACAGGTGTTCCGGCTGATCACCGACCGGATCCCTCTTGAGGAAACCTTGGCCCTGCATCTCGATGTCGCCGGGAGCGGCCGGGAAGTTATTCTCGGCCCGGTCTTCGCAAGCGAAACCATGGTCCCGGTCTCCCTGGCCAGCCCCCTGCCGGCCAGGCTTGAGCAGGACGGCCGATTGCGGGTCCAGATCCGGCCCGGGCAATGGCGGATCACCCTCTCCCTGCGGCATATCGGTCCGGTCACCGCCATTGCCTTTTCCAGGCCCCAGGATACGTTCTGGCCGGCGGAAGAAATCTGGTCCTTTGCCTCCCAGCCTCAACTGCGCGTGGTGGAAATCGAAGGGGTTCCGGCCATTGATCCTCTTCAGACCTCCCTGCCCGAAAACTGGCGCGGCTACCCTGCCTATCGGCTGCGTGCCGGCGAATCCATGCGCTTCAAGGAAATCAAGCGCGGCGACCCTCTGCCGGCCCCGGACCAGTTGAACCTGCAGCGTACGCTCTGGCTGCGCTTTGACGGGTCCGGCTACACCATGCAGGACCAGATCACCGGCACGAAAAATACCGACTGGCGGCTTGAAATGAATCCGCCGGTCCGGCTCGGCAGAGTCGCGGTGGACGGAACCGAACAGTTCATCACCAGACAGGAGGGCAGTGAAAAAACAGGTATCGAGCTGCGCAAGGGGCTGCTCAATCTCACCGCCGACAGCCTGTACGAGGCGGGTATAACCAGTCTGCCGGCCACCGGCTGGGATCATGACTTCCAGCAGGTCGGCACCCGGTTGAATCTGCCGCCCGGCTGGCGCCTGCTCAATGTCAGCGGTGTCGACGCGGCCGGCGGCACCTGGGTCAAACGCTGGACGCTGCTCGATTTCTTCATCGTCCTCATTTTCACCATCGCCGTTGCCCGCCTCTTCAATAGCGCCCTTGCGCTGCTGGCCTTTGTCTCGCTGGTGCTCCTGTATCACGAACCCAATGCCCCCCGCTGGATCTGGCTGGCCATTCTTGCCGGAATCGCTCTTCTCCGCTACCTGCCCCAGACCAGATTCAGAACCGTGGTGAAACTGGTGCAGGCCGTCAATATTCTCCTCCTGGTCATCATTGCCGTCCCCTTCGCCATTCAGCAGCTTCGCGAGGGCATATATCCCCAGCTCGAAAAACCCTGGCAGACCATGCCCTCCCAGCCCGTCCCGCAAAAAGCGGAACAGGCTCCCGTCCCACAGACGGCAGCCCCGGACGAAGCGGTGCAGGGGAGTTCCGATTCAGGAATAATGATGGAAATGGAGGGAAGGGTCCTGGGATCACTGGAGGGGCGTGCAAAAGGCAAAGTCGCCCCGGCACCCTACGCAAAGAGCCCGCCGATTTCCGAGGTCGACCAGTACGACCCGACCATGATCAACCAGACCGGCCCCGGCCTGCCCGATTGGCAATGGAACTCCTATTCCCTGACCTGGAGCGGTCCGGTCCAGCGCGACCAGACCATCCGCCTGTTTTTTACCGGGCCCACGACGAACCTCGCGCTGGCGATACTTCGGGTCCTGCTGATGACCCTGCTTGCCCTGGGGCTTTTTGCCGTTCGCTTCCGCAGAGGCCAGGGCCTGACCATGCCGAAGTGGCCGCTCGTTGCCATGCTCCTCACCCTTGCCGCGGTCATGGCGCATCCGCCGCCGGCTGTATCCGGAGAAATCCCCACCCCGGAGATGTTTGAGGAATTACGGCAGCGGCTCCTGGCCCCTGACGACTGCTTTCCCCGGTGCGCGGATATTCCGGCCATGGACCTCCGGATCACCCCTGAAAACCTGCGCATCAACCTAAAGGTAATGGCCCAGACCGCCGTTTCCCTGCCCCTGCCCGGCAACGTACTGCACTGGCTGCCCGGCGAGGTGCGTCTTGATGACCAGCCGGCCGAAGGACTGTTTCGGACCGAAAACGAGTTGTGGCTGCTGGTTCCGGCCGGCGCACACGAAGTGGTTCTGACCGGCAGACTTCCCCGGCAGAACAGCCTGCAGCTGCCCCTTCCCCTCAAGCCGCACCGGGTCACCGCCGCGACAGAGGGTTGGGGGGTGGAGGGGATCAGGGAGGACGGGGTGCTGGAAGGTCAGTTGCAGTTCAGGCGCCTCGCTACCGAAAAGGAAGCCAAAGAACAGATCCTGGAGTCCGGTATCCTGCCACCGTTTCTGCACATCGAACGAACCCTTCGTTTGGGTCTGACCTGGCGGGTCGAGACCAGGATAAACCGACTCGGGCCCGCGGACGCCGCGGTGGTGTTCAACTTTCCTCTGCTGCCGGATGAATCGGTGATCACCGAAGGGATCAAGGTTCAGGAGAACCAGGCACTGCTCAATATGGACGCGCGCCAGACCACGCTCCGATTCACCTCGGTCCTGCCCCGCACCGACGCCCTCCTCCTCCGGCACCAGGAAACGACTCTCTGGACCGAAGAATGGCGGATGGACGCCAGCCCGATCTTTCATGTGGAAACCGAGGGTATTCCGGTCATTCTTCACCAGCAGGGCAGCCGCTGGTTCCCTACCTGGCATCCCTGGCCCGGCGAGGAAGTGCGTTTGACCATCTCCCGGCCGACAGGGGTTGAAGGACAGACTGTCACCATCGACAAGTCGCTTCTGGAAACCCGGCCCGGCAGACGGGCCACCGACACGGCCCTGCAATTGACAATCCGGAGCAGCCAGGGTGGCCAGCACGCTATCACCTTGCCGGAAAACGCCCAGTTGCAGGACGTGACCATCAACGGCCGGGTGCAGCCGATCCGTCAGGAAGGACGACGGGTTTCGCTGCCCCTCAGTCCCGGCCGGCAGGAAATCAAGCTTACCTGGCGGGAACCTTCCGGAATCAGCACTTGGCACCGAACACCCATGGTGGACCTGGGACTGGACAGCGTCAACAGCCAGATCGACCTCCGCCTGCCCAGCAACCGCTGGCCGTTGTTCGTAGGCGGCCCGCTCATGGGCCCGGCGGTACTCTTCTGGTCCACGGTCCTCATCCTTCTGCTGGTCAGCTTCGCCCTGGCCCGCTCCGGCCTGACGCCCCTGAAGTTTCACCAGTGGTTTCTGCTCGGCATCGGCATGAGCCAGAGCACCATCGTTGCCGGCCTGATCGTCGCGGGCTGGCTCGTCGCCATTGATATGCGCGGAAAAGTAAAGGAAGACATGGATCGGACCACCTTCAATCTGATGCAGGCAGGCCTCGGCCTGCTCACGATCCTGGCCCTGGGATCGCTCATTGCTGCGATCAGCATGGGCCTGCTCGGCCACCCGGACATGAACATCGTCGGCAACGGCTCCAGCAGTGAGCAGCTCCGCTGGTACCAGGATCACAGCCGCTCGACCCTGCCGGTCGCCTGGGTATTCTCCATTCCCATGCTGAGTTATCGCCTGGCCATGCTCGCCTGGGCGCTGTGGATCTCCTTCAGTCTGCTCAATTTCCTCAGGCTGGGCTGGACAAACTTCAGCCGCCCGGTGATCTGGTATGCGATTCCCCGGAAAGTCAAAAAGACAAAGGATCACCGTGATCCGGCGCAATCCGGACAAGGAACAGATGCGAAACCGTAGACGGACACTGCTTGCCCTGTCCGTCTGCCTGTTCTGGTCGGCCATCGGTCTTCCCCCATCCGCCTTTGCCGTGTTGCCGTCGACCACGGAGGGATATCTGAGCGCCGACGACGGAGTCCGCCTCTTTTATACAACTGTGGGTAATGGTCCGGAGACCCTGGTGATGGTCCACGGCGGACCGGGCAATTCCCTGGAATCGCTGCTGCCTGACATGGGGCCGCTGGCGGAGAATCACACCGTCATCTACTATGATCAGCGCGGCAATGGCCGGTCGGAACTTCTGGATGATCCCCGGCAGCTCACCATCGACAAACACGTCCAGGATCTGGAAGCGGTGCGCCGCCATTTCCAGCTGGACAAAATGAGTCTGCTGGGCAACTCCTGGGGCGGCTTGCTGGCAGGATTTTACGCCATTGCCCATCCGGAACGGGTTGAACGTCTGATCCTGCACAGCCCGGCTTCCCCCTCCTTCAGGCTCCTGAGCGATTCCACCGGCTATATCTATCAGCGCATCCCGGATGCCCAGAAAAAGAAATTCAATGCCATTTCCTACCCGGAACAGTGGATCAACTCGCGGGATCCCCGCAAGCTGTGCCGGGAATTCTACGATATCCTCAAACCGGTCTATTTTTCCGACCCCGGCAAGGCGGCCGCGATGAAAGGCGATACCTGCGCCGGTCCCGAGGAAGCGATACGCCGCCAGCAGCTTGTCAATAAACAGATCTGGGTTTCTCTTGGAGACTGGGATATCCAGCCGGCCCTCCGGGAAATGCACTTTCCCGCCCTGGTGATCCACGGCCGGGACGACATGATCCCGGTGGATTCCTCCCTGGCATGGGCCGCGGCCATGCCCGACGCCCGCCTGTTGATCATCGATTCCGGGCACATGACCCATATCGAGCAACCCGATGTTTTTTTTCCGGCGGTAAGGAGGTTTCTGGCGGGTGAGTGGCCTCAGGAAGCGGAAACCGTCCGGGAGAGAGGCCCGGGATTTCCAGGCATCTTCAACTCCACGACAACCGGGGAGGTTCCGCTTTTTCCTCATCTTCCGCCCAGCCCTTGATTCGTGAGAAACAGCGCTTTTCCGAGGTGATCACCATCCCATGATCGAAACCGCAGGCGTGGCCCTGGCCACCTTTTTTGCAACCATCGGCCCGCTGGACATCTCGGCGTTTTTTGCCGCGCTCACCGTCGGCCAGAGCCCCCGCGCCCGCCTGGTCATGGCTGCCCGCGGCACGGTCATTGCCACCATCATTCTGCTCGTCTTCGCCCTGTTCGGCGAAGCGCTCCTCGACCTGCTGGGCATCTCCCTGGCTGCCCTGCGCACCGCCGGCGGCATCCTGCTGCTACTCATCGGCATCGAAATGGTCTTTGCCCGGACCTCGGGCGCCACTTCCGCCACCGCCGACGAAACCCGCGAGGCGGAAACCCGGCGCGATATCTCGGTCTTTCCGCTGGCCACTCCCCTGATCGCCGGTCCCGGCGCGATCGGTGCCTCCATCCTGCTCATGGCCCATGCCGAAGGCGACACTACCCGCCAGCTGATCGTCTGTTTGTCGCTCCTGGCGATCCTGCTCTTCACCTTTTTCTGCATGCTGGCTGCCAGCCAGCTGCACAAACTCCTGGGCAGAACCGGCACCCACGTGATCAACCGGATTTTCGGCGTACTGCTGGCCGCCCTGGCGGTCCAGTTCATCTTCGACGGCATCGCCGAGAGCGGCCTGCTCCGGTAAACGGCACAAACCATGCGCCTGCACCCTGTCCCCACCGAACTGACCACCGCGGGCACCGACGCCCTCCTCGCTCTGCTTTGCCTGTATTGCGCTATCCGCCTCAGGCGCTGCCGGAGTCTGGCCCCCTGGAAGACCGGCCTGTGGATATCGGTTCTACTCCTGCTTGCCTTTGCCTCCGCGCTCGGGACGGTGGCCCATGGCCTGGATCTGCCGTCCCATATCCGCGACCTGCTGTGGTATCCCCTCTATCTCTGTCTTGGAATGACCGTGGCCTTGTTCGCCGTTGGGGCGATCCTGGACTGGCAGGGAACCCTCATCGCCCGCCGGGTCCTCCCCTGGGCCATTTCCGCCGCCCTGGCCTTTTCCGCCATCACGCCTCTGCTGGGCGGCAGCTTTCTTTTTTTTCTCGTCTATGAAGCGCTTGCCATGATCGGCGCGCTGTGCATCTACGCCGGTCTTGCCCGGCGAGGCCTGCCCGGCAGCGGCCTGATCGCCGCGGCTATCGCCCTGACCCTGCTCGCCGCCGCCGTCCAGGCGAGCGATCTGTCCCTCACCCTCCTGCTCCCGTTCGATCACAACGGCCTGTTTCATCTGGTGCAAATGCCCGCCATCGTCCTCCTCTGTTTGGGCCTGCAAAAAAATTTACACCGGAAGTCCTGATCCTCGGGCGGAAAAGCCGGCGAGAGCCCGCAATATGCCCCTCGCGCATTTCCTAAAAAACTTTCCTTTGTTTTTTCGCTGAAAGGGGTATCATGGAAATTCCATGTTGCTTACTCCGTGCTTTCTTCTTTCCCCTTTTCGCCCGGAGCCCGTATGAACATCCTCCTGGTCTACCCCGAATACCCCGATACCTTCTGGAGCTTCAAACACGCCCTCCGCTTTGTCTCCAAGAAGGCGGCCTTTCCGCCGCTCGGACTACTTACCGTCGCCGCCCTGCTCCCTGGAAACTGGCAAAAAAAACTCGTCGATCTGAATGTGGAAGGGTTGCCGGACAGCCTCCTTGCCTGGGCGGATTACGTTTTTCTCGGCGCCATGCTGGTCCAGGCAAACAGCGCCCGGGAGGTCATCGAGAGATGCAGGAAACGCGGCAGGAAAATCGTCGCCGGGGGTCCTCTGTTCACCGCCCGCCACGAACACTATCCGGAGATTGATCACTTTGTCCTGAACGAAGCGGAAATAACCCTGCCCCGTTTTCTTGAAGATCTAACTGCGGGGCGGGCAAAGCCGATCTATACTTCCACGGAAAAACCCGACCTGCGCACCACCCCGATCCCTCTCTGGTCCCTGATCGACATGGACCAGTACGCCACCATGCCGGTGCAGTATTCCCGCGGGTGCCCGTTCAACTGCGAATTCTGCGATATCGTCATCATGAACGGCAGGCTCCCCCGGGCCAAGTCGGCAGAGCAAATGGTGCGGGAGTTCCAGGCGCTCTATGACGCAGGCTGGCGAAAATCCGTCTTCATCGTTGACGACAACTTCATCGGTAACACCCGGCGGGTCAAACAGCTTCTGCCGATCCTGGCCCGCTGGCAGAAAGAACACCGCTATCCCTTCACCCTGCTCACCGAGGCGAGCATCAATCTGGCCTGGGACCAGGAGCTGATGGCCCTGATGAGCCGGGCCAACTTCTTCAAGGTCTTCATCGGAATCGAGTCGCCCAATCAGGAAAGTCTGCGGGAATGCGACAAGCAGCAGAATACCGGCCGTAACCTGGCGGAGGCAGTGGACACCATCCACCGCCACGGCATGCAGGTCATGGGCGGTTTCATCGTCGGCTTTGACCACGACCCGGAAAACATCTTTGAAATGCAGCGCAAATTTATCCAGCAGGTGGGCATTGTCACCGCCATGGTCGGCCTGCTGACCGCCCTGCCGCAGACCCGACTCTGGCATCGCCTGCAGGCGGAAGGAAGACTGCTTTATGAAGCGAGTGGAGAGAACACCGACGGGTTTCTGAACTTCCGGCCGGTCATGGACAAGGAACGGCTGCTGGACGGTTACCGAAAGCTGATGGACAGCCTCTACTCACAAAAGGCTTACTATCAGCGAATCAATACCTTTCTGAAAAACTATCGTCCCACGGCCAGAACCAGGATCAGCCGGGAAGACCTCCTCGCCTTGAGCCGAAGCATCTGGCAGCTCGGCGTAAAGTCCAGGGTACGGTTTCGCTACTGGCTCCTGCTCGCCAGGACCCTGCTCCTCAAGCACCGGGCCATCCCCATGGCTGTGGAGCTGGCCATCTACGGACTGCATTTTGAAGAGGTGCGGCAGCGCCTCATCCGCACCCGGGAAGACGAACAAAAAAAAGCATGGGCCGCTGCTTCCGGTCAGATGTCATAGACCTGGTGCAGGTCCGGCTTGACGACCTTGGTCTCGGTCAGCAGGCCGGCAAAGACATCCATGCTCTTATCTTCGCCGTGCACCAGGAAGGTGGTTGCCGGCCGGCCGGTATGGCGGTGCCAGGCCAGCAGCTCCTGCTGGTCGGCATGGGCGGAAAACCCACCGATCGTGTGAATTCGGGCCCGCACTGAAATCTCGTCGCCGAATATTCTGACGCTTTCCTCGCCGTCGATGATCCGGCGCGCCGGAGTCCCCTTGGCCGCGTATCCGACAAAGACCACGCTGGCCTCCTCGCGCCAGAGATTATGCTTGAGATGATGCCTGATCCGGCCGCCGGTACACATGCCCGAACCGGCGATGATCACCGCCCCGCCCCGGAAGGAGTTGATCGCCATGGACTCGGCGGTTTCCCTGGTAAAATGAAGACCCGGCAGGGCAAAGGGATCCTGGCCGGAGCGAAAAATCTGAAAGGCCTCCTCGTCAAAGCATTCGGGATGCCGGCGGAAGATCTGAGTGGCGGAGATCGCCATGGGAGAATCAAGAAACACCCGCATGTTTGCCGGCAATTCCCCCTGCTCGACCCCTTCCCGCAGGTGGTAGAGGATCTCCTGCGCCCGCTCCAGGGCAAAACTGGGAATCAGAATATTGCCGCCCCGGTTCAGGGTTGCCTGGATCGCTCCATACAATTCCGCCACCGAAGGAGCCAGTTCCTTGTGGCGCCGGTCGCCGTAGGTGGTCTCCATGACCACCACATCGGCCTCCGGCGGCGGCGTTGGATCGCGGACGATCGGCCGGTTGCTGTAGCCGATATCTCCGGAAAAAAGCACCCGCCGGTGGTGGCCGTTCTCCTTCAGATCCAGGGCGACGGCCGCTGAACCAAGAATATGGCCGGCATCGTAAAAGGTGACCCCGATCCCGGCGGCCAGTTCAATGGGCTTGCCGAATCCGGCGATATTGGTGAAATAATCGAGGCTGTTGAGGGCATCCAGGGTATTGAACAGCGGGTCAACCTCCTCTCCCCTCACCCCCCGGCGGCCCGCTTTTTTCATCCGGTACTCTGCATCGTATTCCTGGATCCGGGCCGCATCCAGCATCACCAGCCGGGCAAGTTCCCGGGTAGCCGGGGTACAGACAATCCTGCCCTTGAAGCCCCGTTTGACCAGCAGGGGAATACGGCCGCAGTGATCAAGATGGGCGTGGGTAAGAAGGAGAAAGTCAATGGCCGCCGGGTCAAAGCCGAAATCGTTTCGGTTCTCCTCATCGCCATTGGCGCTGCCCTGATACATCCCGCAATCAACGAGCAGCTGCGTGTTGTTGCAGCGCACCAGATGACAGGAACCAGTTACGTTTCTGTTCGCCCCGTGGAATTCGATCTGCATATTGCCTCTTGTCTCTTGTCTCTTGTCTCTTGCAAAAGTCTGATTTCTTGTTGCCGCACCCGGTTATTTGACCAGATCGACACCGCGATGGCCAGCAAAAACAGCATAAGCCGTCCCCTTATTCTAGGTATCGAAGCCATGCAGCACTGGTCTTTGAGCAATTCCGATTACAGGCAATCCACAGGTTTTGTGGGGGTCGGATTAGCAATTGCCTTTTTCCGGAACCGTCATTACTATGCCAGAATCCATTGAGACCATTTCGCCATCATCAGCCGAGCCATGCAGGTAAGCCGCACCATTCATGCCCTGAAAATTCCCTTTCGGATCCCTCTGGCTCCGGACATATCCCTGGACCGATCCGTGTATCTGTACCTGGTGCTCGGTCCCCGGATTACCGTCATCGACAGCGGCGTGGCCGGTGCGCACCAGGTTGTTTTTGACTATCTGCAGGCACATGGACGAAATCCCGAGGAGATAACCACCCTCATCCTGACCCATTCCCATCCGGATCATGTCGGCGGTGCGCGCAGCCTCCACAACCGCACCGGTTGCCGGATCCTGGCCCATGCCCGGGAAAAGGCATGGATCGAAGATACCGCCCGCCAGCAACAGGAACGGCCGGTTCCAGGCTTTGACCAGCTCGTGGAAGGTTCCGTGCCGGTGGACGCCCTCCTGGAGGACGGCCGGAACGTGGATCTTGACGGGACGACCTCTTGCCGGGTGCATGCAACACCAGGCCATTCCCCCGGCTCCCTTTCCCTGCTTTTCCCGGAAGAAAAGGTTCTGGTGACCGGAGATGCCCTGCCCCTGCCCGGAGATCTGCCCATCTATGACGATTTCGCCCTTTTGCTGCAATCCATCGGCAAACTCCGGGAGCTGTCCGGCCAGGCCGAAACTCTTCTTTCGTCCTGGGAGCCGCCCCTGCACGGTAACGCTCAAATCCGGCAGCGCATTGCTGAAGGAGTCTCCTGGCTGCGGCGGGTGCACAGCCGCGTCCTTCGTATCCACGAGGAAGAAAACAGCGCGGGAATGGAGCTGTGCGCAAGGGTAGTCTCGGAACTCGGCCTGCCGCCCAGCGCGGCCAATCCGCTGGTGGCCCGTTCCCTGCGGGCAAATCTGGCGGCTGCCGAGACTGCGGACCTCTTCGCTCCGTGGGACGAACCGTGATCCATCGTTCTCCCCTTGCAAGCCAATGCCACTCCTGTTGAAAATCAACCAACCCTGTCGAACTGATCAACCAATATGCACAGGCCCAATCTGCTCAACTGGCAGCATGACCACGATTTCACCGTCATCAACGAACACGGCGAACAGCGGACCCTGAAGGTTTTGATCCTGACCGCGATCACCATGGTCGTGGAGATAGTGGCGGGAATGGCCTACGGATCCATGGCCCTGCTGGCGGACGGCTGGCACATGAGCACCCACGTTGCCGCGTTCCTGATCACCATCTTTGCCTACCGTTTTGCTCGCCGCCACGCCAGCGATCCGGCCTTTGCCTTCGGCACCGGCAAAGTAAGCGTGCTGGGCGGATTCGCCAGCGCCGTTGCCCTGGCGGTGGTGGCCATGATGATGGCTGTTGAATCCCTGCAGCGGATCATCGTGCCGCAGCCCATTCACTTCAACGAAGCCATCGCTGTTGCAGTGCTCGGGCTGGCGGTCAACATCGCCAGCGCCTTTCTCCTGCAGGGCCGCCATGACCACGACCATGACCACGGCGATCACCACCATCACCATGATCACAATCTCAAGGCCGCCTACCTGCATGTTCTGGCCGACGCGTTCACCTCGCTGTTGGCGATCATCGCCCTGGTCACCGGAAAATATCTGGGCTGGTCCCAGCTGGACCCGGTCATGGGAATCGTCGGCGCGTTGGTGATTACCCGCTGGGCCTGGTCCCTTCTCAAGGATACCGGCCCAATTCTGCTGGACGCCAGTATAGAGGAACCGGTCCTGGCCGAAATAAAAAACAAAATGGAAGATAAAATCGACAACCGGATTGCCGACCTGCACGTCTGGCGGGTGAGCGCCCACCACTACGCGGCGATCATCTCCGTCGTCACCCGCCATCCCCAGTGCGTCGGCTACTACAAGGATCTGCTTAAAGATTGCACGGAACTCGCCCACATCACCATCGAAATCAACACCTGTGGCGATGGCTCCGCTATCGATCCCCAAGAGATGGAGCCGGCAGGGCCCGTGGAGCTTGACATCGCGGCTGCACCCGGTCAGCTCGACAATAATGGCTGAAAAAGATATTTGCGCTCAAGCGCTTGATGGGCCGGTCTCGCGCTTGATACGGCGGGTCTGACCAAGGCCGTGGCGCGCTGGCGAGCGAACGTATGCGGGGTAATCAGATTTCGAGTTCAGTGCCGCGAACCGGCAGGATGAGATGGGAATTGCGCTGCAGGATGGTATTGATTGTTTGGCTCTCGTCGCGGCGGAAGTTTCGCTCCAGGTGAACCAGGGCAAGACTGCGAACACCGCTCTTCTCCGCCAGCTGCAAGCAGCCGGTGATGGACCCGTGGTAGGAAAACTCATCATTGAGCTTGAAGGCCTCGTGGACCGCCAGATCGGAGTGGCGGACCAAATCGACCACCTCCGTTGTGGGGCGGCCGTCCCCGCTGTAGTACAGCTTTTTTTCACCATCGTCCAGAAACAACCCCAGGTTGCGCTGCCCGTGGACGGTTTCCACAGTGCGCATGGTCAAACCGGCCACGGTATGGGGCCGGCCCGGATCAACCTCGACAAAACGAACTTCAAAGGAAAGTTTCTCCGCAAAACCGGAAAAGGCCAGTTCCATGGCCTTCATGATCTGCTCGCCCACCCCGCGCTGACCGCAGATGGTCAGCGGTCGCCGCCGCCCCATTTCCCAGAGGCGGAGCAGAAGAAGCGGCATGCCGAAAAAATGATCGCCGTGGAAATGGGAAATCCAGACCAGGTCAAGCTGCTCGCCGTCCCGGGAGGCGGCAAAATAGGTATGCGGAATGGTGAACCCGCAGTCACAGAGAAGATGGACGCCGTTTGCGGTAACCACCTGAAAGGAAGTGTTGCCGTGATCAGGATCGCAGGCTTCGCCAACACCCAGGAACGATAATTTCATCCGGCTACCCTCTCACCATGGAGTCAATCAATCCTGAACCGACCTGACCGGTTTCCTGCTCCCGTCCGGGATACGTCATTCCCTCAGCCGGGAACATCTCTCCGGCCAGGTTTTCCCCGCCATAATTCCGGACCAGCTGCGCAAGATCCGCGGGGGAAAACGGCAGAAAACTGAAAAGAAAATACTCCAACTGCACGCATCTGACAAAGTTTTCCCGGATCCGCCGTTCGATTTCCGCCTCTCCTCCGCCGTACCGCTCGACAATGTAATCAAGACGCTCGTCCAGGCTGACAATTTCCTCGTGCCTGACCCGCTTGTCCGCATAATAGATGAGCTCCCTCGCTGAAAACTCCCCTCGTCTGCGCCGCTCGTCGTCATGGTTTTGCAGAAGGACATGTTCCTCCACAATACGGGCTATCTCCGGATAGCCCAGGCGGTCGCAGATTTCCCCTCCGACCCGGGCATGGTCGCCGTCATTGTGCAGGCAGGGTGTTTTCGCGATATCGTGGAGCAGAGCGCCGGCGACAACAAGAGGGCGGTCCGGAAGAAAGGGCTGAATTGTCCTGTTTTGCAAAAGGCCGTCCAGGATCAGCAGAGCAACCCTGGCAACCATGATTGAATGACGGCGGATATTGGGCAGCATCGCGTATTCTTCCATCAGGCGGAAGCAATTGGCGATGTCCGGGAGGTTGCCGGGACGGTTCATCAAATCCCTCTCCTGTGCTCACGTTTCGGGATCATCCGGGGCTGTTTGCTTCCAGGAGTTGCCTGGCGAAATTGCGGTCAATTTTGACCAGATGATCCTCCAGCCACTCGCTGAGAAAATTCGCGAGTTTCATCGCCAGAAAAAGATCGGCCTGAGCGTCATAACTCTTCTTGAAATCCTCGAGCTTCTGGAGCAGTCTGGCGTGTTCCTTTTTGTGCAGACTTGCCTCGTCGTACGAAAACATGTCGAAATAGCGTTCTTCCGTCTTGAAATGAACCCGTGCGTAATCGAGCAGCTCATTGAGCAGGCCCCCCATCGCATTCAGGGAATTCTTCCTGCGCCGCAATTCGTGCAATTCCCCAATATAGCCGATAAATCTCCGGTGCTGCTCGTCAATGTCCGGGATATGCACCTGAAGCTCATCGTTCCACTGCAATAAGGCCATCAGCGACTCTCCTTCCCAAATCGCGGTTAGTATTTTCCACTGAAGCGGTGAACGGCTTCCACTGCTATTCTGGCCTGGTCCGGCGGAGTCTGCGGCACGATGCCGTGGCCGAGATTAAAGATATGGCCCCGGGCATCCCGGGCGTCCTCCAGCAGCATCCTGATCCGTTCTTCGAGCTGCGCCTTGGGCAGAAACAGGGCGATGGGGTCGAGATTGCCCTGCACCGCATGGTTCCCGGCCCGGGCAACGGCGTCCTTGATGTTGATCCGCCAGTCCAGGCCCAGGACATCGGCGCCGGCGGTTTTGCTGAGTTCGATCAGCGTGGCGCCGTTGTTGGCAAAATAGATGATCGGCACATCGGTCATCTTGCGCAGGTCGCTGATGATCGATTGAACATAAGGCAGGGCGAACCGCTGGAAATCGTAGGGATCAAGCACCCCGGCCCAGGAATCAAAAATCTGCAGGGCCTGCGCGCCGGCCCTTGCCTGGGCTTGCAGGTACAGACTGGTGCAGCGGGTGATCTTCTGAAGGAGCGCATCGTACAATTCCGGCGCCTGATACATCATCTTCTTGGTTTCCAGAAAGACCCGGGAGGAACCGCCTTCCACCAGGTAGGTGGCCAGGGTGAACGGCGCGCCGGAAAACCCGATCAGCGGCACCTTCAACTCCCTGCGCAGCAGGCGGATGGTCTCCATGACGAACGGCATGCGCTCCTCCGGATCAGGTACCACCAGGGCGTCCACCGCCTTCCGGTCCCGGACCGGGTTGTGGAACATCGGCCCCTTGCCCTCATGGAACTCCAGGCTCAGGTTCATCGCCTCCATGGGGATGAGGATGTCGGAGAAGAGGATGGCCGCGTCGAAACCCAGAATATCGATCGGCTGCAGGGTGACCTCGGTGCAGAGCTCCGGGCTCTTGCACAGTTCAAGGAAGGAAACCTTACCGCGTACCTGCTGGTATTCGGGGAGATAGCGACCAGCCTGGCGCATGAACCAGACCGGAGTGTATTCGGTTTTTTCGCCGCGGCAGGCCCGCAGAAAGGTATCGTTCATCGACTGTTCTCTTCCGTGATTGATGGTTGATAAGATCAGGTCCCGGGCCGGTAGCTGCAGAACGGTTCCTGGGCCAGGTAGTCGCCGGTCATGGCATAGGCCCTGGCCCGGCAGCCGCCGCAGACATTGACATACTCACAGCGGCCGCAGTTATCCTTATACCCTTTGAAATCGCGCAGTTCCAGAAAAAGTTGCGAGTTCTCCCAGATATCCTTGAAGGACTGCTCGCGGATATTACCCGCCGACTTGGGGAAGTAGCTGCAAGGCAGGACATTACCGTCCACGTCGATCAGGCAGATCAGCTGCCCGGCAAGACAGCCCTTGGACCCGCCGGTGGAGAATTTCAGGGAACGCCGCTTGAACCGTTCGCCCTCCTCCTTGGAGCGCTGGAGGACGATCCGGTAGTATTGCGGGGCGCAGGTAGGGCGGACCAGGAGATCGTGCTCTTCCTTCTCCATGTCATAGTGCCAGTTGAGGATGTCCTCGTACTCGCTTTCCGGGATCAGCTCATCCATGATCTCCTCGCCGCGGCCGGTGGGCACGATCATAAACAGATACCAGGCGGTGGCATTGAGCTCCTTGACCAGCCGGTAGATCTTCGGCGCCTCCTCCTTGTTCCGTTTGGTGAAGGAGGAATTGATCAAAAACGGGATGGCGTGCTCGTTGAACAACCGGATGGCGTTCATGGTCCCGGCAAAGGCGCCGGGCTGGTTGCGGAAATTATCGTGGACCTCTGCGCTTGCGCCGTCCAGGCTGAGGGAAACCATCTTGATTCCCGCCTCCTTGATCTTGCGGCAGGTTTCCTCGGTAACCAGGGTGCCGTTGGTGGCCAGACACATCCGCATGCCGAGACTGGTGCCGTAGGCGGCAATGTCGAACACATCGGAACGGAGCAGCGGTTCGCCGCCGGAGAGGACCATGACCGGATCTCCGTAGCTGTGGATGTCATCCAGCACCCGTTTGGCCTCGGCCAGGGAAAAATCAGGATGGCCGGCAACTTCCAGCTCCGAAGAGGAACGGCAGTGCACGCATTTCAGGTTGCAGCGGCGGGTAATTTCCCAGGCGATCCACTTCGGTTCAAAGTCCATGTGTTTCTCCAAAAGGGTCAAAAATATCAGGCAATGAAGCTGAACAAGCCGGCGAATAGGGAAAAAGCAGATCTTTCGCCGCTGAAAATTCGATATGCCACGGGCTAACCGGCATCGAAAACCCCAGTCGGAAAAATATAATATTCACCTTGCCGCACGCGGTCAACCTGTTTATACCGCGCAAATTGGCTTGTCATGCACGCTTCTCTGTGCGAGAATAAGGACATGAACCCTTACAGTGCACAAACATTTCGATACCACTTGAAACAAAGGAGGAACAGGCATGCATGAAATCAAGACCATCGTGACCCCCATCGACTTTTCCGAAAACGCCCCAAAAATCGCCGAAGCCGCTATCCATGTGGCGGGCAAATTCAAGGCCACGCTCCATTTTATTTTTGTGGTGCAGGATTTCGAGGACTATACCGGCTTCATGGACCTGCCGGCCAATATGATGAATCTCAAACAGGAGATCTTCGAGTCCGCGGAAATGCAGATGCATTCCTTTATCGACGAACGCAGCGGAAAATGCGAGGCCGCCGGTATCCCGGAGGTGCAGAGCAAGGTGATGACCGGCGACATCGCCGAGCAGATCATGAGCTACGCCAAAAACAACGGCTGCGACATGATCATCATGGGCACGCACGGCTACAAGGGACTTGAGCGGATCATCTTCGGCAGCGTCGCCGACAAGGTGGTCAAAAACGCCTGTTGCCCCGTCCTGACCATCAATCCGTACCAGGAAGAGTGCGAGAAGAAGTAGAAACCACCCCTCGGGGTCGGGGTCGGTATCGGAATCGGTATCGAAAACCGGTACCCAGGATGAAATCCGGGAAGCTGCTTTCGAGAAAAAACCCAAGGATGCGGTGAGGCACGAACCGCATCGATCGCGTCACTCTCCGCCTGGGAGTACAAATACCCACGTGACAGTCCTTCAGCGACAGTCACCCCTCCAAATGGCCGAGAACCACTCGGGATGCCGGCTCAGTGCTTCGGAGGAATTCCAGTTCCTCGGGCGAAAAGGTCTCGGCAAACAGCTGCGGTGCCGACCGGCCGGGGCAGGCGGAAAGCGAAAGGTGGGTGCGGCCGCACCGGTTCTCGGGAAAATGGCGCTCCAGCAGCCCGGCCCAGCCCTCCTGTTCCTCAGCGGTAAAACATCCGGGCGCATCAGCTCCTGCCGCCCCAGCGAGCCGGGCCTGCAGCTGGGCCTGCAGCCCGGCCCCCTCTTCCCTGAACCGCCGAACCTGCTCGATGAACCCGGCCGGCTCAGGATACGCTGCCGGTAAAGCGATCCGCCCCAGGGACACCGGCACATTCCCTGTTCTTTTTTCATACTCCTCGACGAGCAGGTCCACTCCGTCCCGGTCCTCGGAGAGGAAGATCCGGGGAATTTCCACCGCATCGCCCAGAACCAGCAGCCGCGCCCAGGCCTTGCGCTGCTGACGCAGGGCAGCTCTATCCTGGCCGGCATCGGCCAGGCCGCCGGTGAAAGCAAAAGGGAGTTCAGACTCTTCGCGCACCCCGGCAAAAAGCGCCTGTTCCTTTTCCCTGATCCGGCGAATCTCCCGCCGAAGCTCCTCCTGATCGGCAGCTTGCATCTCGGCAAGCTTCAGCAGCAGCCGTGTCTGCCAGAGCAGGAGTTTCCGGCGGTCCTCGCCGGCTTCCTTGATGCCGTGACGGGCCAGGAGGCTGCCGACGATGGAGCTTTTGCTCTCGGCTCGCTTTCCGGCGGCCGAAGAGATCCCGGCCAGGGTCTGGTGGCCCAACTGGGCCGCGTAATCGTCCCGTCTGGTCCGGATGTCACTGACCAGCCGGAGAAAACGCTCCCGGTCTTCGCCCAGCGGTGCGGGGGTCGCCGTCCGGCAGAGGGACTGAGCGGCCAGGTCGTCGGCCAGAGTGGTGCCGGCCAGGCCGGAGACCGGATCGTTTTCAACCGGCTGCAGGTAGACAAGCGGCTGGAAAACCGGTACAAGGGGAATGCAGATACGCTCGGACAGCACCGTGTCCGGAAAAATGACGGCAGACAGTTCCATATGCAAACACTCTACGAAAAAATAACCTTTGTTCTTACCGGGTTGGTTTATGTTCTGTTCCACCTGGGCCAGGCGCCCGGCGGCGGTTCGCTCCTCGTGGGGACGGCGATGGCCCTGATGAACACCCTGCCCTACGAAATCGGCGTCACCTATCTGATCGTGGTGTTCATCCGCCGTACCACCGGCCAGAGACCGCCCTGGGACAGGACCCTGCGCATTTTCTTCACCGTCGGCATCCTGTTCGGCCTGGTCTACGGCCTTTATGTCCGGGGCGCGCTGGAGGAGGAGCGGCGGAAATCTCAGGAGATCAGCGCAACACGCTGCGCTCCGGATGATACCCGGACGATACCGTGGTATTGGGCATGATAAAGCTTTCCGGCCCGACCAGGGTCCCGGGGCTGGTGACCGAGTTGCAGCCGGTCTGCACCCGGTCGCCGAAGATCGCCCCGAATTTGCGAAGCCCGCTTGCCAGCAAGCCGTCCGGGGTCCTCACCCGGACCTCGCCGGGCAGAAACCGAAAATTGGCCAGCTTGGTGCCGGCGCCCAGATTGACCTCGCGGCCCAGGATGGAGTCGCCCACGTAGGCGAAATGCCCTGCCTTGGCTCCATCAAGAAAGATGGCGTGCTTCACCTCCGTGGTATGACCGACGACGCACCGTTGGCCGACAAGACAATACCCACGCATGTAGGCCCCCTGCCGGACTTCGCTGTAATCGCCGATGATCGCCGGCTCCCGGATCAAGGCGCCCGGCTCCACCAGCACGCCCCGGCCGAATTCGATTTTCCTGCCCAGCAGAACGGCGCCGGCCATGAGCACCGTCGCCCCGGCCAGTTCCCGGCCCCCGCATTGCACCCGCAATCCGCCCCGGCCCACATCACCGTAGCTGATCTCGCAGTCGGCGGCAGGCAGCAACCGCCCCTCATGGAGGATCAGGGACTCGGCAAGGGGGACGCCGTCCGGCAGCCGCCGGTCCGCGGGCAGCTCGCCCGCGGCATTCTGCATATACGGCTTCAGATTCTTCAAGGCCTCCCAGACCTGCACGGTCCGGGCAAAGACTTCGGCGTGGGCAAAGTCGTCCAGAACAAAGAAGGATTGGGCAGTCAGCATGGTCGCCTCGGCAAGGTGAAAAGCGGTTCAGACCCCCGGCGGGTCGCCTTCGCTTCTCTATATTGAACCGCTGATATTTCCACAAGTAAAAACGGTCCGCCAAGGCATTTGTCCTCCGACCTTGACTAACCGTCAGGTTGTGTTTACTTTCTTCAGACTTACTGAACAACAACAGTCGCCCTGACTGTTCACAAGGAGGAATACGTGGAATTCAACGACTCATTATCCAGCAGCATGGATGATTTCAGCGATAATGTCCAGGATCTGGAGATTCCGGAAACCCTGCCGCTGATGGCCGTCCGTGACGTGGTGGTCTTCAACTATATGATCATCCCCCTGTTCGTCGGCCGGCCCGGCTCCATCGAGGCGGTCAACGAGGCCATGGCCGGCGACAAGCTCCTGATGCTCGTCTCCCAGAAGGACGCCACCAAGGACGATCCCGGACCCGACGATATCTACCGGGTCGGCATGGTGAGCATGATCATGCGCACCCTCAAGCTGCCCGACGGGCGCCTCAAGGTGCTGGTGCAGGCGCTCTCCAAGGCAAAGATCAACAAGATACTTCAGAAGGACCCCCATTATCGGGTGGCCATCGAGCTGATCGAAGAGCCCGAGAGCATCGAGGTCACCGTCGAGGTCGAGGCCCTGATGCGCACGGTGCGGGAGCAGACGGAAAAGATCATGTCCCTGCGCGGCATTCTCTCCTCTGACCTGATGATGATCATCAACAATATCGAGGAGCCCGGCCGCCTGGCTGACCTGGTGGGATCGAACCTGCGCCTGAAGGTCAGCGAATCCCAGCGGATCCTGGAAACGGTCCATCCGGTGGAACGACTCAAACTGGTCGCGGAGCTGCTGCACAAGGAACTGGAGGTGTCCACGGTCCAGGCCAAAATCCAGTCCGACGCCAAACAGGAGATGTCCAAATCGCAACGCGAATATTTTCTGCGGGAACAGCTCCACGCCCTCAAGAAGGAACTGGGTGACGATGACGGCTTTTCCCAGGAGATGGACGAGCTGCGCCGCAAGATCAAGAAGAAAAAACTGCCCAAGCACGCCAAGAAAGAGGCGCGCAAGCAGCTCAAGCGCCTGGAAATGATGCATCCCGATGCCTCAGAGGCGAACATCGTCCGGACCTATATCGACTGGATCCTTGATCTGCCCTGGAATGATTCGAGCAAGGATTTTCTGGACCTCAAGACCGCCGCCGAGGTGCTCGACGAAGATCACTACGGCCTGGATCGGGTCAAGGAGCGCATCCTTGAGTTTCTGGCGGTGCGCAAGCTGAATACCGCCACCAAGGGTCCGATTCTCTGTTTTGTCGGGCCGCCCGGCGTGGGCAAGACTTCCCTGGGCCAGGCCATCGCCAAGGCCATGGGCAGGCAGTTCTATCGGTTATCGCTGGGCGGCATGCGCGATGAGGCGGAGATCCGCGGCCATCGTCGGACCTATATCGGCGCGCTGCCCGGCCGCATCCTCCAGGGTCTGAAGGCGGTGAAAACCAACAATCCGGTCTTCATGATGGACGAGATCGACAAGATCGGTTCCGATTACCGCGGCGATCCATCCTCGGCCCTCCTGGAGGTGCTCGATCCCGAGCAGAATTCGACCTTTTCCGATCATTACCTGAACATGCCCTTTGACCTGTCCAAGGTAATGTTCATCACCACCGCCAATATGAGCGACACCATTCCGTCGCCGCTTCTGGATCGCATGGAGGTGATTCGGCTCTCCGGCTACACCCTGGAAGAAAAGGTGGTCATCGCCCGCAAGTACCTGCTCCCGCGACAGATCAAGGAAAACGGCCTCAAACCGTCGCAGATCCGCCTGGACGACAAGGTGATTGAACACATCATCACCCACTACACCCACGAGGCGGGGGTCCGCAATCTTGAACGGGAACTGGGCAAAATCTGCCGCAAGCTGGCCCGGAAAATCGCTGAAGGCGGCAAGGGGCCCTATGCCATCACCATCAACACCCTGGACAAATACCTCGGTCCGCCCAAGTTCATCCCTGATGCGGAAATGGACACCCTGAGCCAGCCCGGCCTGGTGGTGGGACTTGCCTGGACCGAAGTGGGCGGCGAACTGCTCCACATCGAGACCACCATCATGCCCGGCAAGGGCAAGCTCATTCTCACCGGCCAGCTGGGCGAAGTCATGAAGGAGTCCGCCCAGGCCGCGCTCAGTTACTGCCGCAGCCGCTCAAAGCATCTGGGTGTCGCGGAAAACTATTTCGATCAGATCGACATCCATATCCATGTCCCGGCCGGCGCCATCCCCAAGGACGGCCCCTCCGCCGGGATCACCATGGCCACCGCGCTCTATTCGGCCATTGTCGGCCGCAGCGTCAAAAAGGGGCTGGCCATGACCGGCGAGGTAACCCTGCGCGGGCGGGTCCTGCCCATCGGGGGGCTCAAGGAAAAGGCCCTGGCCGCCCTGCGGTCCGGGATCACCAAGGTGATCATTCCCTTCGAGAACCAGAAGGATCTCGTGGAGATTCCCGAGGAGCTGCGCAAAAAGATCACCTTTTATCCGGTCAAGGACATGGATGGGGTCATCGAACTGGCGCTCGGGAAAATCAGAAAAGAAAATGAGCGAAGCAGAAGATCGGACAAGCCCAAACGGGCCGCCGCCTGATCCCGGCCTGTCCCCGGCGCCGCACCGGCCGGGGAGAAAAAGAGCGGCCTGGCTGCTCCTTTTCCTGGTTATGGCCGTGCTGAGCGGCTGCTATTGGCTCGCCAGCTTCGCTTATGCGCCGGCCCCGACGAGAGAGCCCACACTGGTCCTCATCCCCAAAGGGGCCGGAGCCGGGGAGATCAGCACCATCCTGCGCGAACGGCGCCTGCTGGCTGATGATCTCCGTTTCCTCCTCCTGGCCAGACTGACCGGCAAGGCCGACCGTCTACAGGCCGGTGAATACTCCATTCCGGCCAGGGCCACCCCCCTGGCCATTCTTCGGTTGCTGGAAGAAGGCAGGGTGGTCGTCAAGACGGTCACCATTCGAGAAGGACTGAACATTGAAAAAATTGCCGCGATCCTGGCCAGGGAAGGCTGGGTGGACGCGCAACGCTTTATCGCGCTTGCCCGAGATCCGGAGTTCATCCAAACCCTCGGTATCGACCAGGAAAGCCTGGAAGGCTACCTCTTTCCGGACACGTATCGGCTGACCAGGGGAGACGTATCCGAGGAAGCCCTCCTGCGAATGATGACCCGGCGTTTTCAGCGCATCTGGCGCGAGGTAACCGCCGGCAACCCGTCGGCCATGTCCCGTCATGATGTCGTCACCCTGGCCTCCATCGTGGAAAAGGAAACCGGCGCGGCACAGGAACGGCCGCAAATCGCCCGGGTCTTCCTGAACCGCCTCGCCCGGAACATGCGTCTCCAGTCCGACCCCACGGTCATCTACGGCCTGGAGGAATTTGACGGAGACCTGACCCGTCGTCACCTGCGACTGAAAACCCCGTACAACACCTACGTCATCAAGGGCCTGCCGCCGGGCCCGATCTGCAATCCGGGCCGTGAGGCCATCGAAGCGGTCCTGGAGCCCGCCGACAACCCCTACCTCTTTTTCGTCTCGAAAAATGACGGGACCCACCATTTCTCCATCACCCTGAAAGAGCATAACCGGGCGGTCAACAAGTATCAGAGGAAAAAAGTCCCAAAAGAAAAAGAAAAGGTCGCTGTTGCGGAACAGCCGACAATGCCGGCAGCAACGGAACAGACCGCGGACAAGCAGGAGGCGCCGGAGACCGGGCAGGTACTGGTACCAGCGCGGGTCACCGAGGAGGCGCCGGCGCCGGAAGCGGTTTCAATGGCTGAGGCGGAAGAAAAACAGGACGCAGAGCGGCTACCGGGGCAGGAACAGCTCCAAGAGTCGGAGCAGGGGCAGGAGAAGCACCCGAACCAGGAACCGGTGCCGGAACCCATCTGAAGCGCACCCGCCGGGAAACGGGAGCACCCTCCGGCCACGCGCCACCCTTCTTGTTGAAGGGCGGCCCTTATGAGCCTATAGCGGATCAAGACGCTACCCGGCATCGGGCTCTTCCGCCTGCATGGGTTGCAGCAGGCCATATTCCACACCCAGGGCGCGCACCGCAAGCATAAAGGTCGAGGGCAGGGGCAGGTCGCGTTCTTCCTGCAAAATTCCCAGGGCCTTGGCCCGCATCAGGGTGGGCAGGGAATTAACCCCCTCCTCGCGGTCGCAGAACACCTGCATTCGCAGGGCATCGGTGAGCACAGGCAGAAGTTCCGGCAGCGCGGCGGCCAATCCGCGCAGTTCTTCTTCCACCATCTCCCGGTTTTCGCTGGCAAAACCGCCGGAATCCGGATCCGCCGCCGGCGTGGCGAATAGGTCACTGACCACGCAGCCGGCCAGTCGGCGGACATCCTCCGGCGGCCACTGAATATACCTGGCCGCAAACGCGTTTTTCAACGCGGTAAACAGCACCAGCTGGACCAGAGCCACTGCCTCGCGCATCACCGGCACCACCCGGTTGTCTCCTCCGTCCCGAGCCGGCCCCTGCCCTGTCGTTGTTTGATCATCATTTCTCATCACAGCACCACCCGAATGGCCGGGTCCCCGGCCAGCAGCCGGTACAGCTCCAGCCGCTCCGCATCACTGCTTACGGTGACGTCAAGGTTCATGGACACATAGCGGCCGCGGCTGCTTACGTGCGAATCGGCAAGGACAAGCGGCCGTTCCCGGACATACTGCTCCACCGCCCGCCGGATTTCCGTTTTGCTTTCAGCGATGATCTTATACTGCCAGCGACAGGGATAGTCGATCTTCGGCCCGCCGGGAATATGGGTGCGCAGCTGTATCATCATCTCACCTCCGTCATACACCCCGTGCCCCGGCTTCCCGGCCGTTGATCAGGGTGATCTGGTCGTTGATGGTCCACAGGTCATAGATGTAGCCGATGCCGAAAATGCCCACGGTGAGCAGGTAGAGGATGCCGGTCAGCCACTTGCCCATGTACATCCGGTGCACCCCGAATACTCCGAGAAAGACCAGGAGCAGCCAGGCCACCGTATAGTCGACGGGACCCGGCTGAAAACGGATATCCGCCTCCCGGTCCATGGAGGGGATGAGAAAAAGGTCCACGATCCAACCGATGAAGAGCAGTCCCAGGGTAAAAAAATAGATCGTTCCGGAGATCGGCTTGCCGTAATAGAAGCGGTGGGCTCCGAGAAAACCGAAAATCCAGATCAGGTACCCAACGAGCAGGCTGTGGGTTTGCTGTGCCGCCATGACAACGTTCCTCCAATTTTCTGTTTCAGGATGGCAATCCGCCGCAGGGAATCGCGAAGGCGCTGTTCACTGATCCGGCCGGCGGCGAGCAGATCCTCCACCGCCCGGATGCCGCCCGCCACGGCGTTTTCCTCCCAGGCGAGGACATTGCAGACAATGATCAGGTCCACGCCGGCCAGCAGGGACTTCTGCACGGCTTCCGCATAGGACCACTGGTCGCTGATCGCCCGCATCTGCAGGTCATCGGACATGATCACTCCGGCGAAACCGAGCCGTTCACGGAGCAACCCCTCCAGAACCAGCGGGGACAGCGTTGCCGGCAGGCCGGTGGGATCAAGCCGCCGGTTGACCACATGCGCGGTCATCACCGAATCGGCAAAACCCGTGTCAAAAAGCTGCCGGTACGGTTCCAGTTCCACGGCCTGCCATGGCTCGGTGGTGTCGACAAAGCCCTGGTGGGAATCCGCGGCGGCGCTGCCGTGGCCGGGAAAATGCTTGAGACAGCAGGCAATGTTGTGCCGGTGATGCGCGGCAATAACGGCGGAGGCGTGCCGGACCACCGGTCCGGCCTCGCTGCCGAAGCTGCGCTGAAAACGACCGATGATCGGATTAGCCGGATTCAGGTCCAGGTCCACCACCGGCGCCATGTTCATGTTGATTCCGCACTCGGCCAGCATTGCCGCCATTTGTTCGGCATGACGGCCGGTTTCTTCCGGATCATCCCGGTCGCCCAGGAGCTTCGCCGGCACCGTCGGCGGGAATCCGTCCTCTTCCTTCAGGCGGCAGACCCTGCCGCCCTCCTGGTCCACGGCAATGAACAGCGGCGTGCGGGCATGGGCCTGAAGAGTTGCGGTCAGTTTCCTGAGCTGGCCGGGCGATTCGATATTCCGCCGTGCGCCGTGCAGGTCCCGGTCAAAGAGAATAACGCCCCCGAGACCGTGGCGGGAGATGTCCTCCACCACGTGGTGAGCGGAATCAACCTCGGTTCCGGCGAACCCCATCAGAAACAGCTGGCCCAGTTCCAGATCATGCCTGTTCATTCTACCATCCGATCAGCCGCAACAGGATATGCATCAGCACCCCCCAGCCGACCACGGCCAGGGTGCAGGGAATAATATACACATATGAAGAGAAAAGTCCTGAAATAAAATAGCGCCGGGTCAGGACATAGCAGAGGTGGACCGGCGAGAGCATCATCCCCGCATAACCCATGCTGAACGCCAGGACCAGGGCCGAGGCCTGGGACAGGCTGGGATCCACGGCGACCAGGCCGATCACCAGGGGAAATGCGGGCCCGGCAAAGCCGATGGCAATGCCGGTGACCAGACCGGCCAGAAAGGGAAGAAAGGCGATCACCACCTCAATGGGCACCAGGGAATTGCCGAGCTGGCGACCTGCCTCGGGGAGCAGGCCGGATGCGTCGAGCATTGCTTGAAAAATCATGACCCCGCCCAGGGTAAAGACCACGTCGCCGGTCTTGCCGGAGAGCAGATGGGAAAACAGACGGAAATCCCGGTCACCCCTACCCCACCAGGCAATGAGCACAAGGCTGATGATCAGTCCGGCGAACATGGCCAGCAGGGTATCCGTGGCTGCCGACGCGCCCGGCGCGAGGTATTTCATCAGCGGCGGCAGAAACAGGGTGCAGAGCACGACCAGGGCCAGCGGCAGGAGAACGGTCAGCAGACGGCGGTCACCTCCCTGCTCCGTCCGGACCTCATCGGCCAGGGCATGAACATGGCGGCGCAGGAGGACAAACCAGCCGGCAAGCAGACTGACCAGGGTGAAGGGGATCTGCAGGGCAAAGAACTGCCAGCTTTTGAGGCTGAACATCGAAAGGCTGACGATGACCACCGGGTAGAGGGGCCACCAGTATTCGAAGATATGACGGAACCAGTAATTGACCGCGGCCTTCCAGGGCGGAGGAAACTCTTTTTCCCGCAGGGTTTCGCCGACCAGCGGGGCTGAGAAAAGCGCGCCGCCCGGCATGGGCACGAGGCCGATGACCGCGGGCAGGAGAACCAGGCTCAAAGCGCGGCCGTGGCGGCCGCCCAGCCTGCGCGACAGCGCCAGGATGGCGGCCGAGTTGGGCGGATGCGACAGATAATACCCGAATTCCAGGACCAGGATGATGTTAAGGACCAGCAGCCAGAGTTCAGGGTGGGCAAGAGAGGCGGCGAGATCCGTCCAGACCGCTCCCGGCGTCTTGCCGGCCCAGAGGTCAATGAGCAGCGCGCCGAGAACCAGGGCAATACCCAGCGGCACCCGAAGGCGGTTGACGGCCAGAATCAGGACAAAGAGCAGGAGGATCTTGACCACCGGCGAGATGCTGTACAGAAAATCGATCATGACCGGCTCGAGTGTTCACCTCCTGCCGTTGCGTCCGAAGACGCGGCAGCAGGTTGGATCAGACGGGATGTACCGTGATGGTCAGGGGGATGGAGTGCAGGCTCTTGCCCTGCTGGACGGTGTGGCCGAGCTTCCAAACGGTGCACACTGCCTGCCCACCGAGTTTTTCCTGAATGTCGTTCACCAGTCCCTTGATGTTGATGACCGGATGGCGGGAAAATACCTCGGGCAGGCCGTAGGTAAGACTGCAAACCAGGCAGCAGCCCGGACGCTCGATCAGGTCCAGATTGAACTGAAGGGCCGAGGCCCCTTCATTGTATCCCTGAAAACTGAGTTTGATATCGTATGCACCTTCGGTCGCATCGCCGAACAGAGCCTCGAAAAAATCATTGGTTCGTTGGGCCGGGAAGAGTTCGGCCAGGACCTTGTCGGTGAAAATTGACCGCAGTGACTGGGTGTTCATCATTATCTCAAAATCAGGTTAGGGTTTGCCGAGTGCAGACTCGTGTGCAAGCCGGGGGCACGCCTGCCTCTCGGTCTCGGCGTCGATATCGGTATCGAAAGCCCGGCAAAAGGTCTTTGCAAAACATGCTTCGAATGAGCTGCATCGATCCCGATTCCGGCGCCGAGACCGAACCGATCTCTTGCACCCGCTGCTTGATTAACGTGCAAGTTGGCGATTTTACCCAGCCCGGCACCCAGTGTCAACACCCATTGCGCGTCCAGTACCGCTATGGTACAACCAGCGACATGCAATACCCCCTTTTTTCAGATAATACCGTACCGGGCGACAAAGGTTCCGCCGGCCGCGCCGACCTCAACGAGGCCCAGCTCGAAGCGGTGACCCATGGCAGTGGTCCGCTTCTGGTCATCGCCGGTGCGGGCAGCGGCAAAACCAGAACCCTGGTCCACCGGGTCGCCTATCTCATCGAGCAGGGCGTGCCGCCCGAGTCGGTGCTGCTGCTCACCTTCACTAGAAGGGCGGCCCAGGAGATGATCTGGCGGGCCGGCCAGATCTCCAGTCAGGCCTGCCGCCAGGTGACCGGCGGGACCTTTCACGCCACCTCCAACCTCCTCCTGCGCCGTCACGGCCACCATCTGGGCTTTGCCCCCGGATTCACGATTATCGACCGGGGCGACGCCGAGGGAATCGTCAATCTGATCAAGTCTTCCCTGGGCCTGGCCGGTGCGGGCAAGCGTTTCCCCTCCAAACGGATGATTGTCAACATCCTGAGCGGCGCGGTCAACAAGTCGCGAACCATTGATGACCTGGTCTACGAGCAGCATCTGCACCTGGCCGAGTTTCTGGAGGACCTGCACCGGATCCAGGAACATTACGCCCGTTTCAAGACCGATCACGGCCTGATGGACTATGACGACCTGCTGGTCAACTGGCTGCGGCTCTTAACCGAGTCGCCGGCGGCGAAACGCGAGGTGACTTCCCGCTTCAGCCACATCCTGGTGGACGAATACCAGGACACCAACCTGCTCCAGGCTCGCATCGTCCGCCAGCTGGCCGACGATCACGACAACGTCATGGCGGTGGGCGACGACGCCCAGTCCATCTACAGTTTCCGCGGCGCTGATTTTTACAACATCATGCGCTTTCCCGAGCAGTTCCCCGGCACCCGGATCATCAAGCTGGAGGAGAACTACCGTTCCAGCCAGCCGATTCTTTCCCTGACCAATGCGATCATCGCCAGCGCCGAGGAAAAGTTCACCAAGACCCTGTTCACCAGAAGCGAGGGCGGCATCCGCCCCATCCTTTACGCGGCCCGCAACGAAGCCGCCGAGGCCCGCTTCATCGTTGACACCATCCAGACCCTGGAAAAGGAAGGAATTTCCCAGCCGAACATCGCGGTCCTCTTCCGCTCCGGCTACCACTCGTACAAGCTGGAAATGGAGCTGACCAGCCGGTACATGGGTTTTGAAAAGCGGGGCGGCCTGAAGCTGACCGAATCCGCCCATATCAAGGACGTGCTCTCCTTTTTCCGCGTCCTGACCAACCCCTGGGACAACCTCTCCTGGAACCGGATTCTCCTCCTGCTCGACAAGGTCGGCCCCAAGACCGTGCAACGGATCCTGGCGTCCATCAGGGACGCGGCCGACCCGGTCGCCGCCCTCGCCGTTGTCAAACCCGGCCGCACCTGGGCGGAAGGCTACGGTCGCCTGCTGGAACTGATGCGTGAGCTGCGCCGCGAAAATCTGACCCCGGCCGCCCAGTTCGACCTGGTGCTGGCTTTTTACGAGCCCATTTTCGAGAAGATCTACCACGACGACTATCCCAAGCGCAAAAAAGAGCTGGACCAGTTGCAGATCCTGGTGGCCGGCTACGACGACTTGCAGTCGCTGGTGGACGACACCGCCCTGGATCCGCCGGAGTCCGGCTCGGATCCGACCGGGTCCGGCGAGGAGGGAGGACAACTGATCCTGTCGACCATCCACTCGGCCAAAGGCCTGGAATGGGACGCGGTCTTTGTCATCGGCCTGGCCGAGGGCCGTTTCCCCCACCAGAACGCCATCCCCGGCGGCCAGTGGGAGGAGGAACGCCGCCTGCTCTATGTGGCCGCCACCAGGGCCAGAAAAAAACTGTACCTGACCTACCCGCAGGAACTGATGAACCCTGACCGCAGCGTCCTGCGGACAGTGATGTCGCCCTTTGTCCGGGAGATCAATCCCGGCCTCTACGAACGGCTCCAGCCCGATCCGGCGGCATTCCCCGGCCTTGCGGGCGCCGCTTCTTCCCGTTTCGCTCCGGCGGCGCGTCGTCCGGGGCCAGGCACCGGGGCCGGAAGCGAACTGCTTGTCGGGATGAGCGTCAAGCATCCCTTTTTCGGACCGGGCAGGATAAAAAGCCTGCCGGGACCGAGGCGGGTTGAGGTGACCTTTGACCGCCACGGCGACAAGATCCTGCACCTGGACTACGCCAGGTTGGAAATCATCAAGTAGCGCCATGGCCGCCATGACCTATCAGGAGGCCTGGTCGTTTCTCGACGGGCTGCAATTCTTCAAGATCAAGCTCGGCCTTGATTCGATGACCGCCCTGCTGGCCGAGCTGGACGGCCCGCAGCTGCGCTATCCCTGCATCCATATCGGCGGCACCAACGGCAAGGGGTCCGTCGGCGCCACCCTGCTGGCCATCCTGCACACTGGGGGCTACCGGGTCGGGTTCTACACCTCTCCGCACCTCTCCTCGGTGCGCGAACGATTCCGGATCGGCGACGCCTATATCAGCAAGGACGAGTTCGCAACGATCGCCGAAAAAATCATCCGAGTCCTTGCCGGGCGCCAGATCACCTACTTCGAGTTCACCACCGCCCTGGCCATGCTCTGGTTCGCGGAGCAAAAGGTGGACATCGCCCTGCTGGAAGTCGGCCTGGGCGGCCGGCTGGACGCCACCAACGTGGTCGCCCCCCTGGTCTCGGTGATCACCAACATCGGCCTGGACCATGAACAGTACCTGGGGAACACCATCGCCGCGATCGCCGCAGAAAAGGCCGGGATCATCAAGCCCGGCGTGCCGGTGGTCACCGGCGTTGTCCAGGACGAGGCTCTGACGGTCATCGAGTCCCGGGCCGCCGATCTGGGGGCAAAGGCTTTCCTGGCCGGCCGGGACTTCGCCGGCAGTCCGCATCCCGCAAACAACGCCTTGTGGAACTACAGCGGGATCAGGCAAGACAAAGCAAGCCCTCCCCCCGCCATGACCGATCTGCCGCTGTCGCTGCGGGGCGCCCATCAGGTGGGCAACACCTCCTTGGCCCTGGCCGTGCTGGAGGTTATCCGGACCCGATTTCCGGTCAGCGAGGAGCAACTCCGCCATGGACTCAGCCGGGTCGCCTGGCCCGGCCGCCTGGAGGAATTCCGGGTGGACGGCCCGCCGCCCCGCCGTTTTCTCCTGGACGGCGCCCACAACCCGGACGGCGCAAAGGTCCTCCGGGACGCCCTGCAAAATGATTTCCGCTACGGACGATTGATCCTGGTCTGGGCCTCCATGGCGGACAAGGACGTGGCCGGTACCCTGCTGGCGGTGGCGCCCCTGGCCGAGGAAATCATCTTTACCCGCCCGGAGAGCGAACGCTCGGCCCGGCCGGGAGCCCTGCGCGCCCTGCTGCCCGCTGAGCTGCGCGAACAAAAGCGGATCGCCACCACTGATTCGGTACGGGACGCCCTGGATCTTGCCGCGGCCACGGCAGGCCCCGATGACCTGATCTGCGTGGCCGGTTCCCTCTACCTGGTGGGCCGGGCCCGTCAGCTCCTGCGCGGCGACCTGGTGGATGAATCATGATGGCGTCGCAACAAGTCCGATCTACTGCGTTGTGGCGGGTTCGGCCAATGCTCGGCGTACCCTGTGTACGCCTGCGCGTGGCCGACACCACCACGCCTTGTATATCAAACTTTTGTGCTTAGCCATCGGCGGCGTATTTTTATGTTATTGCGGGTTCATCAATCATGAACAACGATTACTTCAGCCTGGACAGCATCGATGAAAAGGTGATCCGGGCCGAGCGCGCCAGAGCCCGCGAGCTGCGCAAGACCCGCTGGTGGCAGCAGAAAACCGCCAGCGGCACCTGCTACTACTGCGGCCGCAAAGTGGGCTACGCCAACCTGACCATGGACCACGTCATCCCCCTGGCCCGGGGCGGCCGCTCCACCAAGGACAACCTGGTCCCCTGCTGCAAGGAATGCAATACCAGAAAAAAAGGCGCCCTGCCCGTGGAGTGGGAGGAGTATCTGCAATCACTGGACCGGCAGGGAGCTGCCGGTTCAGACTGAACGATGAGGCCGGCATACTTTCCGAAAGCCTCGCAAAGAAACGGGCAGGCCTGAATCTATCCCTGACAAAAACAGAGCGCAGCGGGTAACGATTTCCCCTCCGGCAAAACGTATTACGGCTGCGACAAAATTACCTTCCGACTTTCGCCACATGCACGACCTCTGGAGCGTCTCAGCTTCGATGCGGCCAACTCCCTGCACATTGCCGGGACAAAGCGGCAGCGGTTCCTTAAACTCAAGGGAATCGCTTTACCGAGTTCCTTGGCCGTGCTGAGGGAAAAATTAACTCCCTCCCCTTGTCTTTGATACCAAAAAAAAGTATATTTTTATGGAATGGACAGTCACTCTTTCAAACAGAGCGAAAAAGAATCTTCCGACCTTGCCGGAGAAGGTCAAGAAAACCCTGGCATACCTGATCCGGGAAATTGAATTGTCCGGACCCGTAAAAGGAAGCTGGCCCAATTACGGCAAGCTTGGGAAGGAGCGGCACCACTGCCACCTGAAAAAAGGTAAGCCAACCTATGTTGCTGTCTGGGAAGTGAAGGACAAGGAAATCAAACTTGTGGAGGTAATATATGCCGGTACTCACGAAAAAGCCCCGTACTGAAAAAATAGAGCTTCATTTTACCGGGCCGGCAAAGAAAAGGGCGGACGCCATCAGTGCTTTGAACAAGCTTGGATTCAAGCCAAGCAGGCAGGAGGCAGACCGGGCCGAAACCTGGCGCAACACCTTCCCGGAGCTGCAGGGGAACGAAGCAGGTGTTTTCCTGGCCGGTGCGCGGCACCGGGAGGGACTGACCCAGCGGGCACTTGCCGACAGGTCGGGGATACCGCAACGCCATATCTCCGAAATGGAGAACGGCAAGCGGACCATCGGCAAGAAGAATGCCCTGATACTGGCCAAGGCGCTGAATGCCGACTATCGAGCCTTTCTTTGATTCCAGACCATGATACAAGCATACCCGTCAAAGATCACCAAGGACAAACAGGAGCGCTACTTCGTCCGTTTCCTGGACTTTGACGAAGCGGTAACCGACGGCGAAAGCATGGAAGAAGCCCTGTTCAATGCCCAGGAAGTTCTTACCCTGACCATTGAAGGACGGATGGACGAAGGAATAGACATTCCGGACCCGCGGCAGACAACCGGGGAAACCGTTCATTTCATCGCCCCGGCCGCACGGGTGCAGGCGGCCCTGCTTGTCCACCGGGCGCGAGGAAACCGCAGCCTTGCTGACCAGGCCCGCGCTCTTGAAACGTCCTGGCCATGAGCCAAACGCCTTGAAGACCCGCACCATTCCCCCACGCTCAAAATGCTTGACCGGACCGCCGCAACCCTGGGCAAGCGGCTGATCCTGAGCTTCGAGTAAACAACCCGTTTTCTAGGGGGACGGACACGCGGAGGGCTCCATGGCAGGAAAATCACTCCCCTTTGCGCATTGGGAATGGTGATGGGAAGCAAAACGGCATAAAAAAAGGGACCCAGCAAGCTGCTTAAGTCCCTGATTTTACTAGTGGTGACCCCAAGGGGACTCGAACCCCTGTTATCGGCGTGAGAGGCCGACGTCCTAGGCCACTAGACGATGGGGCCATTGTGGATCACTCTTTATAGTATCCGCTCCGCTTTGTCAAGGGCTTCTCGGCGCAATTATCCGGCGGGAAAATCATTTTTCCGCCAGCTCACGGCCGAACCGCCTTGCCCGCTCAAGTTCCGCGTCCATGTTCCGGACCTCTCCCTTCCGGTCCACACCCTTGACCAGGAGCGAGCCGCCGAACTGAAAATCCATGGCGTCCAGGGCGTACTGCACGGTCAGCACCGCTCCGTCAAACACCTTTTCCCCCTTGGTCGCGGCCGCCGAGACCAGGCACCCGATGCGCGGCACGCTGCTCGGCAGGCGCTTTTTCAACAGGTATTTCCGGCTCCACATCGCCTGGCTCCTGTCGATGAAGGCCTTGAGCTGGGCGGTCACCCCGTAAAAATAGATGGGCGAAACCAGGATCAACCGATCCGCATCGTCGATCCTGGGATACATCGCCTGCATGTCGTCCTGGACCACGCAGCAGCCGGTCTTCTCGCAGCCGCCGCAAGCGATGCAGGGATTGATCTTGTATCCGGCCAGCCGAATGACTTCAACCTCGGTTCCGGCTTCCCGCAAGCCGGCGGCCACCTCTTCGGCCAGGATTTCGGTATTGCCGCCCTTTCTCGGACTGCCAAGAAATATTTTCGCCTTCATTGGTCCTCCACTTCACCGGCCGGCTTCTTTGCGCCGGGCAATCGGTTGAAAAAGCGTGTTTCCTCCCGGAGCCAGGTTGCAACCTCCGGGCTGAAATATTGCGGCGCACAGCGCCAGGCCCAGTTTCCCCCGGATGTGCCGGGCCTGTTCATCCGGCAGTCGTTGCCGAAGCCCAGGACGTCCTGCATGGGAAAAATACAGAGCGCGGCCACTGAGGACATGGCCAGGAAGATCATCTGGCGATGCACATCCTCCACCGCCAAGTCGTCCCTGTTGCACGCCCGCCGCATGTTGTGCTTGGCTGTTTCCGGAACCTCGGGGTCCAGATACCAGCCCACCGTGGTGTCATTGTCATGGGTGCCCGTGAAGACCACGCAGTTTTGGTCATAGTTGAACGGCAGGTAGGGATTGTGCTCATCATCGGCAAAGGCGAACTGGAGGATCTTCATGCCGGGATAGCCGAGTTCGTCGCGCAGGGCTTCCACCGCGGGGGTGATGACCCCGAGATCCTCGGCAATGATCGGCAGATTCTCCAGCCGCTGGTGCATCTCCTGGAAAAAGGCCAGCCCCGGCCCCTTTCTCCAGGCCCCCTGTATCGCGGTTTCCTCTTCGGCCGGAATGCTCCAGAAGGCTTCAAAGCCACGGAAATGATCGATCCGGACCACATCCACCAGGGAAAAGGTCGCGGCCAGCCGGGCATGCCACCAGTCGTAGAGCTGTTTTTTCACGTCACCCTTTCTTGCCCCCCACCGGTACAGGGGATTGCCCCAGCGCTGGCCGGTACTGCTGAAATAATCTGGCGGAACGCCCGCGATATTGATCGGCAGCCTGGTTGTGGGATGCAGCTCAAAAATCCGCTGGTTGGCCCAGACATCGACGCTGTCCATGCCCACATAAATGGGCAGATCGCCGATGATCCTGACCCCTTTTTGCCGGGCATGTTCACGCAACCGCTGCCACTGGGTATGAAAGAGGTACTGTTCGAAACGGAAATAGTCCATGCGCTCGGCCAGTTCGGAGGAGGCGAGCAGCAAAGCCTGCCGGTCGGCCTGCCGGTAGGGGGCGGGCCAATCGTACCAGGGCGCGCCGGCGAATTTTTCGCGCAGGACCATGAACAGACAGTAGTCCATGAGCCATGGCGCGGCGGCGCAGAACTCCGCAAAATCGGCGGAGAGCCTCGCTCCCCGGAACCGCTGCCAGCCCTTGGCCAGGAGCTGCTCCTTCCAGGCGATCACCCTGTCGAATTCGACAAAGTAATCAGAAAAATCCGGCGAGGCCAGATCCGCCCGATCGAGCAGCCCTTCGGCGGCCATCAGCTCCGGACTGACGAACAGGGGATTACCGGCAAAGGCCGAGAAGCTCATATAGGGTGAATTTCCAAAGAGCGGGCCCGTCGGCCCCAGGGGAAGAATCTGCCAGTACGACTGGCCGCTCCGGGCAAGAAAATCCAGAAAATCGTATGCATGGCGTATATCGCCGATGCCATGGGGACCGGGCAGGGAGGACACATGCAGCAGAATACCGCTGGCGCGTGCAGAAATAACTTGTTTCAAGGGCGTTGTTTTGATTTAATTTTCTTACATGAATACCATTTTTCCATTCCTATAGCAAAATTTCTCGCCAAATTAAACTCATTGTTTGCTTTTTTCCATCGCATGTATTAATCTATAATATTCTTCGCGCAATTTTGCGCCCCCCGTGGGCGTTATATTTATTATTTATATTGACCTGGAGTGTGAGCCGCCGTGCTGGCAGGAATCAAGGATGACCTTCTCGAAGTCGGGAAAAACGAGGGCTGCATAACCTTTCAACACCTCAACGAGCTTCTGCCCGACGAAATCAACGATCCGAAGGCTATTGAGGAAATTTTCGATTTTCTGGGTGAAAACAATATCGAAATTGTCACCCAGGAGAAATCAGGAAAGAAAAAAACCCTGGCCGGCGAGGACTGGACCGGCAAAAGCAAATCCCATCCGGATGATGAGGCTGAAGTCCTCCCGGACAGCGAAGACCACGACAGCGAGGAGACCACCACCACCTACCTCCGGGAAATGGGCCAGTTCGACCTGCTGACCCCCGAGGAGGAGGCCAAGTACTCCAAGTCCATTCGCGAAGGGTTCGACGCCATCATCATCGCCATCCGCAAGGACAAGTCCGGCGTCCAGGAGATGAAGATGCTGGCCGAGCGGATCGACCTCTGGGAAAAACGCGATCCCACCCTCAAGCCCAAAAAGCAGCAGCTCAACTATATGCGCAGCACGGTGAACATCATCGCGCGCAAGTACCCGGAAAAACGCGAGCTGTTCAAGATAAGCACCAAGATCGAGGCCTACAACCGCTCCATCGAGACGGCCAAGGACGCAATGATCCGCGCCAACCTGCGCCTGGTGGTGTCCATTGCCAAGCGCTACATGCATCAGGGCCTCACCCTGGCCGACCTGATCCAGGAAGGCAACCTGGGCCTGATGCGGGCGGTCTTTCGCTTCGACTACAAAAAGGGCAACAAATTCTCCACCTATGCCTCGTGGTGGATCCGGCAGGCCATCACCAGGGCGATCCTGGACAAGACCCGGACCATCCGGCTGCCCGTGCACTTCCTTGAACTGCGCAGCCAGTTCTTCAAGGCCTTTTATTCGCTGCTCAAGGAACTGGGCCGGGAGCCGACCCCGGTGGAAATCTCCAAGATGACCGATCTGCCCATGGACAAGATTCTGGCCATCCTGGAGGCGTCCCGTGAGCCGATCTCCCTGGAGACGCCGGTGGGCGACGACGACTCCACCCTGGGCGATTTCCTGGAGAACCAGGAGTCGGAATCCCCCTACGACGCGGTGCAGAACCGCGAACTGGAAACCCGGGTGAACGACGTCCTCTCCTCCCTGACCGACCGGGAGGAAAAGATCATCCGCCTGCGTTTCGGCATCGGCGAAAAGGCCGAGTACACCCTGGAGGAGATCGGCAAACGCTTCAACGTTTCCCGCGAGCGCATCCGCCAGATTGAAAAGAAGGCGCTCAACCGTCTTCGCCATTCCAGCCGCCGGGAAAAGCTGCGCTTCTTCCTCGACTGATTCCGCAAATTTCAGCTTACCCCATGGATACGTTGCTGCAAAAAGCAGGATTTGTTGATATATACGACAAGGTACAGGCCGGCGAACGTCTGACCATCGAGGACGGGCGCCGTCTTTTCGCCGCAAACGACATCCTGGCCCTGGGTTTTCTCGCCAACGCCCTTCGGGAGCGCAAGAACGGCAACAAGGCCTACTTCATCTACAACCAGCACATCAACTACTCGAACATCTGCACCAACCTGTGCAAGTTCTGCGCTTTCGGCAAGGACAAGTCCTCGCCCCAGGCCTATGAGATGAGCGTGGACCAGGTGCGGGAGAAGGTGCGCGAGCGCCTGGATGAGCCGATCACCGAGATCCACATGGTGGGCGGCATCCATCCGGACCTGCCCTTTTCCTATTACCTGGACCTGCTCCGGGCGATCAAGGAGATCCGGCCCGAAGTCCATATCCAGGCCTTCACCTGCGTGGAGATCCATCATCTCGCCGAACTGGCCGGCAAATCGGTGGGCGACACCCTGGAGGAATTGAAGGCGGCCGGGCTCGGCTCCATCCCCGGCGGCGGCGCCGAGGTGTTCAGCCCCAGGATCAGAAAGCTGACCTGCGAGAAAAAGCTCTCCGGCGAGGGCTGGATCGAAGTGGCCAAAACCGCCCACCATCACGGCCTGCACACCAACGCCACCCTGCTCTACGGCCATATTGAAACCATTGACGAGCGGCTGGAGCACCTGGATATCCTCCGCCGCACCCAGGACGAGACCGGCGGCTTCCTCGCCTATATTCCCCTGGCCTTTCATCCGAAAAACACCGAGATGGCGGACCATGCGCGCACCACCGCCATGGAAGACCTGAAAAACATCGCGGTGGCCCGGCTGATGCTCGACAATTTTCCGCACATCAAGGCCTACTGGGTCATGATCGGCCCGAAGCTGGCCCAGATCGCCCTCTCCTTCGGCGCCGACGACATGGACGGCACGGTCAAGGAAGAGGTGATCACCCACATGGCCGGCGCCGACACCGAGCAGGCCCTGGGCCACAAAACCCTGATCCACCTCATCCGGGAGGCGGGCCGCGAACCGGTGGAACGCGATACCCTCTACAACGTCCTCCAGACCTACTGAACCAATGCAGGAGACAGCCGCCAAGGTCCTCGCGGGGGAGCGCATTTTCGGCGAAGAGTTTCTGCGCCTGGCAGAGGAAAGCGACCTCCACCACCTGGGCTTTCTCGCCGACACGGTGCGCCGGCGCCTGCACCCCGAACCGCTGGTCACCTATGTCATCGACCGCAACATCAACTACACCGACATCTGCATCTCCGCCTGCAAGTTCTGCGCGTTTTTCAAGGCCCCGGAAGATCCGGCCGGCACGGTCCTGAGCCGGGAAGCGCTCGCGCACAAGATCCGGGAGACCAAGGAACTGGGCGGTACCCAGATCCTGCTCCAGGGCGGCCTCCATCCCGACCTGCCCTTTTCCTGGTACGAGGAGATGCTCCGCTTTATGAAGTCCATGGATATCCATATCCACGGCTTCTCCCCGCCCGAGGTCTGCCATTTCGCCGAACTCTCCGAGATGACGATCCGGGAGGTCCTGGAACGGCTCATCGCCGCGGGCCTTGATTCCATTCCCGGCGGCGGCGCGGAGATCCTCTCCGACCGGGTGCGGCAACGCCTGGCCCCGCGCAAATGCTCGGCGGACCAATGGATCGCGGTGATGGAAGAGGCGCACCGCCTCGGCCTTAAGACCACCGCCACCATGATGTTCGGCCATATCGAAACCATGGCGGAGAGGTTGGAGCACCTGCAGCGCATCCGCGACCTGCAGGACCGAACCGGCGGCTTCACCGCTTTCATCCCCTGGCCCTTCCAGCCGGACAACACCGCCCTGGCCGCCGGCGAGCACGTGGAAAAGGAAACCGCCTTCGGTTACCTGAAAATGCTCGCCCTCTCCCGGATCTTCCTGGACAACGTGCCCAACATCCAGGCCTCCTGGGTGACCCAGGGCCCCAAAATCGCCCAGCTCTCCCTCTTTTTCGGCGCCAACGACTTCGGCAGCACCATGATCGAGGAAAACGTGGTGGCGGCGGCCGGCGTCCATTTCCGCCTCACTGAGCAGGAAATCCAGCACCTGGTCAGCACCGCCGGTTTCGAACCCAGACAGCGGCGGATGGATTATACCCTGGTCTGAGCCGGGGCCGTCGTGACCACGCCCATTTTGCACCGCGCCCCCTGGGTCGTGCCGGTTGCCGGACCGGCCCTGCCTGATGGGGCCGTTCTCGTCCGGGCCGGACGGATCGTCGAGACCGGACCTTTTGCCGCGCTCACCGGCAAATATCCCGATGCCGGGCTCCGGGAACATCCCGGGCGCGCCTTGACCCCGGCCCTGATCAACGCCCACATCCACCTGGAACTTTCCCACCTGTTCATCACTGCGCTGAAAGAGCGCGTAGCCGGCTTCACCGACTGGATCGCCACCCTGCTTGATCTGCGGCTCAGTCATCAGGCGACCGGCGATGAGATCGAGGCCGCCGCCCGTGCTGTCCTCGCCCGTCAGCAGGAACAGGGGGTGATCGCCCTGGGCGATATCGGCAACACCGACCTGGGAAGCAGGCTTGCACCCGAATTTTCCGGCTTCCTGCGCCATTTCCAAGAATTTCTCGGCCGTTCGGCCAAGACCCGCCGCTCGGTTCAGGCCCAGTTGGCCGCCATGCCCGATGATCGTCTCTGCTGCGCGCATGCGCCCTATTCGACCCATCCGGAACTGATCAGGTCCCTGAAGGAACGGGCCCGCCGCCTGCGCCACCCCTTTCCGATTCATGTGGCGGAACCGGACTCAGAGGCCGAGATGCTCAGCCGGGGCAGCGGCGAGCTGTTCAGCTTCCTTGACGGTCGCCGTTTCCTGGAACATCCCTACCAGCCGCCGGCCCCCATTGACAATCCCGGCTCAGTGCGCTATCTCCATGATCTTGGGATTCTCGATCCGCTGACGATCTGCGTTCACGCCGTTCATGTCGCTCCGGAAGAAATACGCATCCTGGCTGACACCGGGGCCAGGGTCTGCCTGTGTCCCGGCAGCAACCGCTATCTGGGGGTTGGTACCGCGCCGGTCGCCGCGTATCTGGCCAGCGGCATCCTGCCCGCCCTGGGCACGGACAGCGTTGCCAGCAACCCCGAGCTGTCACTGTGGCGGGAGATGCGGCTGTTGCGGGCAGACCATACCGCCATCGAGCCGGCGCAGGTTTTCGCCATGGCCACCCTGGGCGGCGCCGTTGCCCTCGGCCTTGCCGAAGAGTGCGGCAGTCTGTCGCCGGGGCGGACCGGGCGGATGCTGGCCATTCCCCTCCGGGAAGAATGCAAAAGCGCCGCGCAACTGTATGACCTGCTGACCCGCTTCAACCACAACCTGCAACCGGAATGGGTGAACGACTGATGACAACGGTGCGTATCGGCATGGTCAAATACATCAACACCGCCCCGATCTACGAGGAATGGAAAACCCGGGCCATTCCCGCCGACTGGCAGGTCACCGACGCGCCGCCCAGCACCCTGAACCGGCTGCTGGCCGACAACCGGATCGACCTCGGCTATGTCTCCTCCCATGAGTATGCGGTCAGGCCTGAACGGTACCGGATGCTGGCCGACCTGTCCATCAGCGCCACCGGGCCGGTGGGCAGCGTCTTTCTCTTTTCCTCGCTGCCCCCTGACGAACTGACCGACAAGCCGGTGCTGCTCACCGGCCAGTCGCAGACCTCGGTAGCCCTGGTCAAAATCGTCCTGGAGGAGTTCATCGGCGTGCAGCCTCGCTATCAGGTCGGCGAGATATTTGCTGACGGAGAATGCGCCAAAAACGTCAGCGCGGTACTGGCCATCGGCGACGAGGCGCTGCGCCTCGATGCCGAGGGCATGCACCCTTACCGGCTCGATCTGGCCGATGTCTGGCACAAGGAAACCGGCCTGCCCTTTGTCTTTGCCGTCTTTGCCGTGCGGGAGGAATTTGTCCGCGAACACCCAGCCACCCTGCGCAAGGTCTGGCAAACCCTGATTGACTGCCGGGACCGGGGCCGGGAACGACTCCCGGAAATCAGCCGGCTGGTCGCGCCGCGCATCCCCATGGACGCGGATGACTGCTGCGAGTACCTGCGCAAGATCGAGCACCACCTGAGCCCCGCCCACCAGAAAGGGCTTGAGCTATTCTTCACCTATCTGGTACGGAGGAACGAAGCCCCGACCAGTGCGCTGCCCTTAAAATTTTTTCCCTGAGGCGGCGGCCCAAGAGGAACACGATGACCATGGACCGGCCAGAAGACAAAAAAAAATTCGTGCGCGACAAGTTCGCTTCCATCAGCTCGCGTTACGATCTGCTCAACTCCCTGCTTTCCTTCCAGATCGACCGCTACTGGCGCTGGCGCACCACCCGCCTGCTCAGCCGCTTCCCGGAAGGCCCAGTGCTCGACCTGTGCGCCGGCACCCTGCCCCTGGCCCTGGAGTTGACCAGGCAGGCAAAAAATCGGCACGTCCTTGCCGTGGACTTCTGTGAAGACATGCTGCGCAGCGGCGTAAAAACCCTGCCCCGCGACGACCGGCGGCAGAGGATCTTCCCGGTCTGCGGCGACGGCGAGGAAATCCCGGCGCCGGCCAATACCTTCTGGGGCTGCACCGTGGCCTTTGGCGTACGCAACCTGTCGCGCACCCAGCAGGGCCTGAATGAAATGCACCGGGTGCTCCGGCCGGGCGGCCGGCTCCTGATCCTCGAATTTTCAAGGCCCCGGAATCCGATCATCAAGCCCCTGTACAACTTCTATCTGAACAAGGTCCTGCCCAGGGTTGCCGGCGCGGTTTCCGGTGATCAGGAAGCCTACGAGTATCTGGCCTCGTCCATTGCCGCCTTCTACGAGCCGGAGGAACTGCTGGCCATGCTCCGCGCCGCCGGCTTCGAGACCACGGAACGCAAGCCCCTCACCTTCGGCATCGTCACCATCTACATGGGGATCAAGTGAAATGAACGACACCCGGCGGATCATCCTGGCCGTCACCGGCGCCACCGGCATGCTCTATGTCGAACCCCTGCTGAACCTGCTCGCCGCGGAGGGCGTGGCGGTGCACGGGGTCATCTCCGATTCCGGCCGCCAGGTGCTGCGGCTGGAGCTGGGTAGAAAGCCGGAAGACCTGCCGCACGTTGAGCGCTGGTTCGCCTGCGACGATTTCACCGCGCCCATGGCCAGCGGCTCCAGCCTCTATGCCGCGATGATCATCCTGCCCTGCACCACCGGCACCCTGGGGGCCATCGCCGCCGGTTATTCCGGCAACCTGATCCACCGCGCCGCGGACGTGAGCCTCAAGGAGCGGCGCCCCCTGCTGCTCGCCGTCCGGGAGACGCCGCTCAACCGGACCCACCTGACCAACATGCTGCGCCTCCACGAGGCCGGGGCGATCATCATCCCGCCCATGCCCTCCTTCTATCAAAATCCGAAAACCCTGGACGAAATGGCCCGAAATTTCGCCGGCAGGATCTGCGATCAGATCGGCATCCATGCCGCGGGCATGAAACGGTGGGGCGGCTGAACCGCTCTTTGCCCTGCCGGGCCAGCGGGAACCGGCGTCACCAGTGATTTTCCCTTGACTTCTGCGGGCGTTTTATCTATTTTGTGTGCTTCCAACGTGCTGGGGAGTTGACTAATGGTAAGTCAGCAGACTCTGACTCTGCCTATTCGGGGTTCGAATCCCTGCTCCCCAGCCAGTTTTTTTCCCTCACCCTCCCTCCCTGAACACATAAAAGCAGAAAGGTCGCGGCAACAAACCGCACGCCATACCTCCTTATTTTTGAATCCGCCGCTATGAAGGAGATGAGGCCGCAAGCTCCTTCTCAAGTTGTACTTCCGGGTAGAGACGAAGGACGCATTCCGGACAGAGGCTGTGGGTGAACGCCGCCTCCGAGTGTTCATGGATGTAGGTTTCGATCTGGCTCCAGTATCCCTGATCGTCACGGACCTTCTTGCATGATGCGCAGATGGGCAACAAACCGCGCAGGATCTTGACTTGGGCCAGGGCCTTTTCGCGCTCCTCGACAGCCTTTTTGCGCTTTTCCTCGGTGATTTTCTGTTGCATGCCAAGCATCGCCGTCGCCCAGATGACGAACAGGGCGATGGCCCGGTTGACCACTGCCTTCCACATCTCATCCACCGGGGGTTTATACAGCAGCGCCCCAATGGTGAGAATCGAGGCAAGGGTTGCCACCGTAATCGCGAAGGCCATCCCGGGAACCCGGAGCGCCACAAGCACCGCGACGATGTAAGGAACGCCCATGGCGACACCGAGCGGAATCCGCAGATCCAGGTAGAGGACCAGGGCCA
>QZJD01000078.1 GCA_003604995.1 Desulfobulbus sp.
CAAACACAATATACCAGGATGCAAAGGGCTTTTCTATTAAAAAGTCAGTTGTTTCAGGATGTTAATGCATATTTTTCCACAAGTCAGAAAGTTGAGTTATTGCATTATTATTGCCGGAAACTTTTTCGCGGATAATACGTCTAATGTAGCAACGGATGAACAGTGTAAAAAAAGAGAATGGGAAGAGAAGAATATAATGGACGAATCGGATAGTGTTCTCACCTTGAAAATACCCGAAACCTTTGAGGTTTTTATTTCTCAACAGCAGCGGTATCTTTATAACCTGGCATTGCGTCTGTGTGGCGACGCAGAAGACGCCGATGACCTGACCCAGGACACTTTTTTAAAAGCATTGGAGCGTTTTGCCCAGTACCGGGGGGAAGCCGATGTACGTACGTGGCTGACGCGTATTGCAATTAATACATTCCTCGACTCGAAGAGACGGCAGAGACCGCATGTTTCCCTGGATCTGGGAACAATACCCTGTCCAGCGCACGATCCCGAAAGGGTAATCATACGGAAAGAACTGCAGTGGTGCGTCCAGCATGTATTGCGCCATCATGTTCCTGAAGATCAGAAAGTCGTACTTGTGCTCAGGGACCTGTACGGCCACAGTTATCAGGAAATTGGTGAAATCCTGCAGATATCGCTGGCAGCCGTCAAGTCCCGGCTGCATCGCGGCAGAACGGCGTTTTACAACCATTTGGTCAGATCGGGGTGTGTAAGCTTTGTGAAGTATTATACCTGTTATTGTGAAGGGGCGGCAAAACATGAAATGTGCCTTTGATGAAATGATGCTCAGTCAATATCTTGAAAAAGACCTGGATGCGGAAACAATGGAACGAATTACCGGGCACATCCGGGAATGTCCTCTGTGCCGGAAGGAGGTGGAACGGCTGAAAACCGCCGTCAGAATAATCCGGTCCCTTGAAGAGGTGGCGCCGCCAAGAAATTATCTGGAGAGCGTCGGCGGAAATCTGAAAAAAAGCTCGGCTCCGAACTCGGAGGACTGAGTAAATACAATATTAGGAAAGAACCCTGAGGAGGACGGCAAATGGCAAGAATCGGCATTTTAACCTGTTCCAATGCAACGCAAGACCTCGGCTGCTCGTCGGTCAGTTGTTTATCTGATTTCAGGAAGAGAAAAGGCGCTTTTCAGGCCTACCCGCCGGAAGAAAAGCTTACGTTAACGGGAATAATAAACTGTCCCGGCTGCCCGACACTTACAGGGCCGGACAAGCTGCTCCAGAGGATCCGTGGTTTGACGGAGTTTAAAGTCGATGCGATACATTTCACCTATTGCATGAAGGCCTTGTGCCCCTTTAAGGAGAAATACCGGGCCGCGCTCGAAGAAGCGTTTCCCGACATTAAAATCGTGATCGGGACCCATGAAGAACATGTGACGCCGGAAGAATACCGCCGGCGAGTCAAAAAGCTGTTCTGCCAGTCCCCTAAAACAATGGTTGATGTCATATTGAACTACGACGAAGAGATCTGAGAAAATCGCTCAGCTTGGGCGTATTGTCATGGAGGGCAATCGTGTGGCCACCAGGGAAGAAGTCAAGGCGTTCATAACAGCCGAGTTTCCGCAAACGAAATGCATGATCCGGGAGGTGGGCAACGGCGGCGCCACGGTCTCTCATGAGGTGGGCCCGAATGAGTTACGCCCCGGCGGAACGGTTTCAGGTCCTGTTCTTATGGGCGTCGCCGACGTCGCGTTGTACGTCGCCCTTCTGGGAGAGATCGGCATCGTTCCGCTGGCCGTCACCACAAACCTCACCATCAATTTTCTGCGCAGGCCAAGCGCGGCCAAAAGCATCATAGGCGTGTGCAGACTCATAAAGGTCGGCAAGAAACTCGCGGTCGGCGAGGTGGAGCTATATTCCGAAGGCGCGAACGAACCGGTGGCGCATGTGGTGGGCACGTATTCCATCCCGCCATCGAAATGCAACTGTTAATGAAATCAATAGAGCTGGCATTCAGTGAGATCATTCAGCTCTACCGCGCCAAGCCAAGAGGCTGTTAAATCGAAATCCAAGCTGGCCTGTTGGCGCCATTTGCGGCACTTGCCGTTGCCGGGAAACCTGATTTGAAAAAGTATTTGTCCTTCGTAATTCGGCCCAGTGAGTATGGGCAAACCAACCAATTTGAGCAATCTATCCGTAAAGAAAGGAAATTGTATGAGTAAAATTGCGAATACACCACCCCCACCATATTATGCGGTAATTTTTACTTCCATTAGAACTGAAGTCGACAACGGATATGCTGAAGCCGCGAAGCGCACTCTTGAAATTGCTCGTCAGCAGCCAGGTTTTTTGGGCTATGAGGCAGCACGAGCGGATATTGGAATTTCCGTGTCCTATTGGGATTCTCTGGAGGCGATACAGGCTTGGAAGGCACACCCTGAGCATAGGAAGGTACAAGAAATGGACGCTGTGTGGTTCGGGGAGTCACGAATTCGTGTGAGTAAAGTTGAAAGAGATTATTAAGTCATCAGCCTCCTTCCGCGAACGCTAATTCCAATGGCTAGTCCCAAAAAAACTTGCCACAATAGCCACATGGGGAACTTGAGGGGACGTAGGGAGATTGGGCACGTCCATAAAACTATGAATTCACCTTCCGCCGCAGGCGACACACCGGGGGGGGGAGAAGGGCCTGCCCGAGGTGGGAGCGGGGTGGAGGGAACGGAGTCGGAGAGACCGGAGCTTCGTAGCGTGCCAAGGCCAGGCCCGCCACATTCTTATGGTCTTGATTCCTGCGCAAACTGCGCTCGTGGTGCCGGTGCGCCTCGCAGTAATCCTTCGGTACTGAGATACTCATCGATATCCGGCCAGTGGATGCGTACCCACCGCCGCATGTCCCCCAGTGCGCCAGTTGCTCCGCTGTCGCACGCTGTAATGACGGATACCTCGCAAGCAGTCAATCGGTTTCTGAAATAGAAAGGGTTTCAGCGCAATCACTGAAACCCTTTCTATTTCTCTGCCTTATACCACGATCTAGAAATGGATGATCGGATCGGAATCGCCATCAGGATCAGCCAGGGCCGTTCCGTCCGAGTTCGGATACCCGTCCGTCATCAGCAGCACCCCGCAGGCGGCAGGGGCCGCCATGGATGTTCCTGACATGGTGACCGTGCCGCCGCCGGCCCTGAGAGAGAGGATATTAACACCGGGCGCAGCATAGTCGACCGGCGGGTTCCCGTAGTTTGACCAGTAGGGCATCGTGTCTGTCGAATCCGTCGCGGAGATGGTATAAATGAATGGTCCATTCACCCTGGCCGGCGAATAATTGTTTGCGTCAGCACCGTCATTGCCCGCGGCAATAGTGAAGTACACCCCGTTAATTGAAGCATTGGCCACGGCATTATCCAACGAAGGACTGATCGCGCCGCCGAGGCTCATATTGGCACAATCGCCGGGAGCGGCATTGGCGGCCACATGGTCGACGCCGGCAATAACACCGGAGATCGTGCCGGAACCGCGGGCATCCAGCACCTTCACCGGGACCACTGTTGCCCCTGCGGCAACACCGACGACGTCGATATCGTTGTCAATGGCGGCAACGATCCCGGCAACATGGGTGCCATGGCCGTTTTTATCGTCATAACCGGCATTGCGCCTGTCGGTGAACGCGGAAAAGGCATTGGCGGTCTCGATATGAAGATCAGCGTTCGCCAGATCGATCCCGGTATCGATAATCCAGGCGGTACGTCCTGTCCCGTCACCGGGACCGCCAACCCGAACAACACTCCATGGCGTGGTTTCAACCGGTTCTGGGACGATACCTGGTTTGGCCTTGGTGGCGGCCATGATGCCGTCCGGCTCGAAAGTCATGACATCGGCATCATCACCAAAGGCAGCCCGGGCCCTGTCGCATGGCAGATCAAGAGTGAACCCTTTGATGGAATGCCGGTACAGGTACTTCAGGGAGGCATTGGCCCTGCCGGCGGCCGCGTTCAGGGCGTTGGCCCGCTTCAGCAGGCTGTGTGCCCGTACCTCGACCTCCAGGGACGGGATGTCGTCATGCAAGCGGACAATACAATTGTGTTGGACCGTCGTCAGATCAGGTGAAAGGGCATAGGTTGGTTCGCCGCGCTGTTCCGCGGCGAAAGACGGTCCGGCGCAAGCCAGGCCGAGAGAGAGTGCAAGGGCGGTAATGCGCATGATGTCCTCCTCGAGCCAAGGGATTGATCAATTCTGTGGCAGGGCCGGATAGGAGGTTGGTATTCCTGTCCGCCCTGCCTCTATTTTATAATCTAAGCTTATCTTTATTACATCATGTAATTTGCTTTATTATCAGAGTAATCGCGTTACTTGTCAAGAGATGGGGATTTTAGTCTCCCTAAATACCCGCGGGATGCTGAGGCCAGCCTGCGCCGGCTGATCAGGTGCGCACCAGCGTAAGCTGAGATCATCGAAAAGTTGGGCAAAAGGTGATGGGAGCGATTCAAAACAGCGGAGGTGACCCGTACCGGGATGATCCTATTGAAGCCTGATACCTCTTCTGCAATCAATCTGTTTCCTTTCTGTACAAGGTCATAATCGATTATTTTCGGCGAACTTTGTATGATGTTATACTGCTTTTTACATAATTTTAAAGCGATGTATAAAAGCTTGACAATCCTCGGAAGGTTTGCAATTACTTCTTGTAATTGGCTTGACCCCTTTTTCGCAAAAGCCCAGTGCCGGGCTCTCGGGAACTGGTATGCACGGCGTTTTTCGCTTGCCGCAACAAGACGCCTGCATGGGCATGCATTGTATTTACGCGGAAGCTCCCAGGAAGGAGTACAGAGATTGAAGAGATGGCAGGGTGATACCCCGGGAATGTGTCATATTATCGCTGATTGAATGGAGGTGCTGATCGGGGGAGATCCCTTGCAGTCGTGTAGTATCAGGTAATCATTCTCAGCGCGCCAACTCATGGAAGCGCTGCCGGAAAATCATTGATGAACAATCTCGCGGAGATGATTGTTGGCTCCAGCCCGGCCATGGTCAGGTTGCGCACCTATCTCCCCAAGGTGGCCCGTTCGCCGGCAACCGTCCTGATAATGGGCGCCACCGGTACCGGCAAGGAGCGGGTTGCCACGGCCATTCATCAACTTGGTCCGCGTCGGGCAAAGCCCTTTGTGGCGATCAATTGCGCGGCGCTGCCCGAGGGCTTGGTCGAATCGCAATTGTTCGGGCATGAACGGGGCGCGTTTACCGGAGCGGTGCAAGGGTTCAAAGGGCATATTGTCCAGGCGGACGGCGGGACCATTTTCCTGGATGAAATAGGCGAAATGTCCCTCAATGCCCAGGCAAAGCTTTTGCGGGTTCTGGAAAGCCGAGAGGTCCTCCCTCTTGGCGCCGGCCGACCACTGGCAGTCGATATTCGTTTCATTGCCGCCACCAACCAGCCGCTGGAGATGCTGGTCGAGAACAAAAGATTCCGTATCGATCTCTATTACCGTCTCAATGTGGCGCGCCTGGAATTGCCGCCGTTGAAAGATCGCAGGGAGGATATCCCGCTCCTGTTGAACTATACGATTCAGGAGCTGAACCAGCGGGCGCATGGTTCGGTGGGCCCCCCGGACAGCGAACTTCTGGAGTGCCTGCTGGCGCACGATTGGCCCGGCAATGTCCGGGAGCTTCGCAACCTGGTCGAGGCGGTTTTCATCGATCCGCCGCAGGGGAGTATCGGTCTTAAGGATCTGCCTCCCGTCTTTCGCGGCATGTTCAGTCGCTACCGGACCACACCCCCTTCAGAACGGAAGAAAATGCTCGACGCCCTGCAAAATACCAACTGGAACAAGGCGGAGGCGGCCAAGCAACTCAACTGGTCACGCATGACCCTGTACCGCAAGCTCGCCAAATATCAGATCGACCGTTCACGACCTCGTGGAGCGGATGACGGTTCAGGTGTCGCCGACCCCAGGTAGCCGCGAGGGGATTTCACTTCAACCGTCTTGCGCAGTCTTCCGGCCCCTACCTGTAACATCCCCTCACGCCTCAATTTCATTCAGAAAAATGCTTCTTTTGTTACACATGGTACATCAGGTTTGCCGTGATGTATCGTCGGGCCTGTTACAGGCATGGGGCTGCCTCTCAGGCAATGCGAGGAATAACAGGCAGATGGACAAGGGGTAGGAAATGGCACCGAATTTGCTTTGAAGGAGCCAGGCAATGTTCGTTTTTCCCCGGGTTCCTCGCGACCCTGCGCGAAAACCAGGATGTTGCGGTTTCAGCATGGCTGTCCGGATCAATCAGATTAGTGTGAGGAACTGTGACGACGGAAAGCAAGGTGCGCCACGCACAACCCGCCCCCCTCGCTTCCTATGCCAACTACTTCGAGGTTGGCCATAACCCTTTCGAGTTTCTGATCGACTTCGGTCAGTTCCGTCCGGAGACTTCTGATGTGACACTCCACACGCGGATCGCCGTCGGTCCTGTCCACGCCAAGTTGCTGGCGCGGATATTACATGACGCGGTGGGCCGTTACGAAGCCGACAATGGCCAGATTTCAGATCTGGCCGAAGAGTTGGACCCGCTTGAAGCCATAATGCGTTCTTTGCCGGATTTCGAGCAACGCGCCGTCAAAGTCCGTCGCGATGCCCTGGCATCTTCGATTGCGGCTGTCGATTCGAATTCAACTTCAAAGAGGTAAATCCCATGGTTGCCCAGATTCGCCCGAACCGCCTTGAGGTCAACGACCGATTCCCCATGCTTGGTTTCACTATCCGAACGGACGGGATGCCGCGGCGTGCGGAAGTAGCGGTGGCGACGGACTTTACCCTGTTTCAGCCCGAGCGCAGAACGGAACGGACCACAAACAATTTCTTTTCCAGCCGGGCGTCCGGATCCCTTTCGGTCCCGCGAGGGGAAGCGGTGTACGTGTTGCCTTCTGAAGTGTTGGCCCGTTTTATCGGAGCGGAAAAACTCTATGTGGCCCTGGCGACGATTCCCGAACACAACGGCACCACACCGCGGGTGGATGTGCTGCCGGAAGAAGGCAGTCCCTACATTTCCCTGAAGGGGCTGACCGGACGGAGTCTGAGGCGGGTGCGGCTGTTGCCGAACCGGCAGCAGCTCATGGCAGGCTACGGCGCCAACGGTGCTTCGCTCGAATGGGCCGGGGATGCGGCCGTGCCGGGCATGCAGCCGGCCGCGCCACCGCCGAATGGTTCCGGAGCCTCGGCCCCCGCGCCAGAAAAAGCCGTGGCCGGCGAGAAGCAGTATGACGACGGTTTCGGGCCAATGCCGGAAGAGGAAAAGCCCACGGTCCCCTCTTCGGCTTCACAGGGATACGGCATGGCCCAAGGGTACGCATCAGGCAGCCGCGGGTTTGCTGAGGGGGCGGATGAGGATGCTGACCGTGGAATTGAAGGTCCCATACCGGATGCACCCCTGGAGGCGGGCCAGACCGTCCCCTACACCCGCGCCCTGGATCAGCAGCCTGAATATCCGCAGGCCGGCAGATTCGTGCCGGCGGCGTCGGAAAACTTCCGCCGGGTCGCCAGCAAACGGGCCATCAATCGAATAGTGATCCACATCACCGACGGCCGCGCCAACATCAACGGCCCGATCTCCTGGTTCCAGAATCCCAAGGCCCGGGTGAGCGCCCACTATGTGATCGGGCAGGACGGTGAAGTGGTCCAGATGGTCCGGCATAACGACGTGGCCTGGCACGCAGGGAGGGCCAACGGGGAGAGCATCGGCATCGAGCATGTGGCCAATACCCGCGGGTTGATGCCGACCGAAGCGGAGTACTGCGCCTCGGCCGCCCTGGTGCGCTGGTTGTGCGATTCCTACGGGATTCCCGTGGACCGCGAGCACATTCTTGGCCATGCGGAGGCCGATAGCCGCACCACCCATACCGCTTGTCCCAATGCGGTCTGGGATTGGTCGTACTATATGGGCCTGGTACAGAATGCCGAGTGCGCGCCGCGTTCGCAGGGGCTGGCCGGGGAGCAGGGCCTGCGGGCGCGGGTCTGGTCGCAGGGCCAGGAGGTGGTGGCGCCCTTCTACGACCCGGCCGACCCCCTCTCGGCCCTGACTTGCCAGAACGACGCCTTCAGTCTGGCGCGGGAGGAATGGTTTGTCGGCGTACCGAATACGACCATCTTTCCGCACAGCGCCATCTGCCAGCTCAACATGGTCGACGGGGCGGGCAACAGCTATGGTGGGACCGGTTTCTATATCGGGCCGAACCGTATCCTCACCTGCGCCCACAACCTGCACAACATGACCAGCGTCACGATTATTCCGGGCAGGAACGGCAAGGCCGAACCATTCGGTCGCTGCACGGTCAACAGTTCCTCATGGCGGGTCAGCAACCGCTATCCGGCCGACGGCAGCGATTTCGATCTGGCGGTGATCGACGGCGTCCCGATCACCGCCCCCGGCGGGCAGTGGTTCGAATTCCTCTCCGCAACGCCTTCGGACCGATTGCCCATCGTGGTCTGCGGCTATTCGGCCCAATCGGATGCGGTCCCGGAACTCACTCAGGCCATCGACGGGAACATGCAGCACCTGCATGGCGGCTATATGGCGGAGCAGACCAACCTGGAGGTGATGGAGTATCCCATCCTGACCCTGCACGGGGCCAGCGGTTCGCCGGTCTATCATATCGACACCGGCAGGACACCCCTCAGCGGGCTGATTTGCGGGGTGCATGTCAGCGGTCAGCCCGCAGCCCGCGGACTGAACCGCGGCTGTTTTATCACTCCCGACAAGATCGCCTGGATCGAGGGGCGCACCAACGCCCTGTCGCTGGGCGCGGCAAGTCAGGGAACGGAAAGCGCCCGCCCGGCGCCAGGACCCGACCAGCACGGCCGGCTGCGGGCGCTGGCCAATGAATGCTTTGCCGTGCACTGGGATACCGTGCCCTATTACCCGCAATCCAGCAGCCGTTCGTGCTGGGCCGCCTGTGCGGCGATGATCGTCGGCTGGCGCGACAGCCAAACGGTGCCTGATACTGAAATCGCGGCAAAGGTTCCGGTTTTCGCCGCATACAAGACCGGCCTTTTCCCCAGGGACCGGCAGGCCCTTGCCGACGCCTGGAATCTGGTGCCGGAACCGCCGGCCAGCTACACCATCGACGGCTGGCGCGAGATGCTGGAGAACTACGGACCGATATATATCGACATGACCTGGGACACCTCGGGAAAAGGGGGGCATGCGCGGGTGCTCGTCGGCATGCAGAGCGAAGGGTCGCCGGACGGCTCTGATACGATCATGTTCATGCATGATCCCTGGCCGGGGACCGCCGGCAGGATCAGGCTCTCCTTTGCCGATTTTCTCGACCTGTATGAGCGGCGGGTCGACAATGCGGGCGGCCATTTGCAGTATCAGATCCTGCACGCCGATGCCGTGCCGATCGGGTTGCAGCCGGTGATGGCCGCGCCGTTCGCGCTTGCTACCGCGGCGGAACTTTCCCCTGAAGCCGCCGAAGAAAGTCAGGAGAGCCTGCTGGCCCGGCGGCCGCCTCCGCCTCCGCCGATTCTGGATCAGACGCAAGCTGTTGTCCGGCCCCAGGCAGTGCCGGCCGCGGTCGTGGAGATCGCCACCACGGTCGCCGGCGCGGCTATGCAGCGGATCAGCGACAATACCGGGGACATCTCCTGGCAGTTGGATCAGTTGCGGGGTTTCAAGCATCCCAACGACGTTCCGCCCAGTCCCATGCCGCCGGCCAATGATGGGCCGGTCATCAGGCTGACCGAATGGCCCTGGTTCGAAAACCACCTGGGCGACCGGATTTCTGCGGGTTTTGAAATCAACTGGCAGTACAACGGCAAGTCGGTGGGCAATGTCCTGATCAGCAATATTGCCACAAACGATGCGGTGGGCTGGGGGCTGAGCGTCACCGGGAGGATCATGGATGACAACATCGTCTATCCCCGCGACAATCCGACCTTCGCGGCCCTGAAGGTGCGCTTCGAGTATCACTTCAGCCGGTTCGTCGGCAGCGATCTGATTGCCATTCAGGATGTGCATCTGTTCGGGAACGGGCGCTACAACGTCACCGGTGCATGGACCCAGAGCTGAATTATGGCCTCTCTCAACGCAACTCATCGCCAGCGTAACCAGCCATGAAAGAACGATTGCCGTTGCCGCCGCCTGCCATAGTCGGATACGCCGATGCGCTGAACGGTCGACCGTTGCGGGGTGAGCGCGCGCAAGCGACGGCGCCTCGGAGCGATGCCGGAACCGTGGCGCGACCACTGGCCCGGGACATTTTCGGCCGGGAAATCACTCCCCCCGAACCGCAGCCAACGGCGCAGCCTGAGCAGGAACCGGGGGGCGCAATCGGCGGGCAGCGCCGGGAGGCAGCCACCGAGTCCATCGGCCGGCGGGCCGGAGCGCTCAGTGATGAGCTGGATTTTCCGGAGTTTGTCGCCTCGCTGGTGCACGGGACCTTTGACGCCATTGTCGATTCGTCGATCCGGCAGATGGAGAGTTTTGCCGACCTGGTCGCGGCGGTCGCCAAGCCCCTTGACCAGTTCACCCAGGAAAACGTTACGCCGAACCAGGCGCGCGACTGGCTGGTGGAGCAGCATCCCAGAGAACTGGCGATGATTCGTGGAGACGGCGCATTCCAGGTGGTGCCGCGAACCATTGCCGGTGAAGGTCTGGAGGAGGGCGAGCCTCCTTCGCCCGATTGGCTGGCCGATTTCGGGCTCCAGGGAGAACCGCTGACCCCGGAACTCATCGAGGAGGAATTGCTGCCCAAGGCCAGGGAGCGGGTGGCGCGCAATCGCCTGCAGACCCTTGCCACCATGGTGCTCCTGGGCATGAACCGTGTCGTGGTGCGGGACGGGACCATTGCCGCCCGCCTGCGTTTCCGGGCCGCCGCCGCCGATCATGCCAGAGTGGATTACGCGGTTTCCGATGATCCGGGCAGTGGCGGAACCGAATGGGGTGAGCGAGGAAGCCGCTCCTATGCCGCGCCCACCACCAAGGTTTCCACCGTCGGGGTCAATGTGCAGGCCGACAGTGAACTCAAAGCGGAGTTGTTCGGCGAGGTGAAGATCAATTTCGCCAGCGAGACCGTGCCGCTGGAGCGCTTCGTCGACGAAGCGAAGCGGACCCTGCTCGAGCGTCATGCCCGCTCCGCACCGGCCTTGCTGAGGCAGGCGGCCCCGGTCCCGCCCGCAACGGCACAGCCCCCCGCGCCGGCCGTTCCCGGCGTACCGCCCGCTCCCTCTCCAACAGTCGCTCCCCCCGCCGAACCGCAGCCAACGCCGCCGCCGGGAGGTACCCGATGAGCCGTCGCCGACCGCTGGGAGAACTGCTGGGAGAAGTCGCGGCGGGGGCCATGGATGCCCTGACCATCGCCCCGAATCTCCTGCGCATCGACCGGCTCGTCGTCACCCTGCCAATCGAGATGCAATTGCACCGGGTGGACCGTGAGGTGCAGGTGCTCGGCGACCTGCCGCGGCTCCTCACCCGGACCGCCTTTGATCTTGAGCCCAGCCGGATCGAGGTGACCTGGGATGCGGGGACGCGGTCATGAACGCTGAAGCCTCCCTGCCGCTGGAGCATTTCATCCAGGCGGTGCAAAGCCAGCTGGACAACGCGCAGACCGCCATGGCGGTGAAGGCCAGGAAACTGAACCTGCCCCTGACCTTCGCCATCAAGGACATCACCCTTGACCTGCGCGCCCATGTCGAATTCGCCCGCTCGGAAATCCGGATACGACCGGCTGGTCCGGGCGACAAGGACGCAAGCCTCTTCCATCTGGTCTTCACCGCCATCACCCGGCCGATGATAGAAGAAAACGCCGTGGCCTTCGCGGAAGACCCGGAGGAGCAATCCATCGACGAACTCAAGGATGATCTGACCGAAGAGGAACGCCGGCGGCTCGAATGGGTCGGGGTGCGCACGGTGTCGAAGCTCAAGGAGATCGTCGAAAAGGGTGAGGACCGGACGGTGGGGAGGGTCACCAGTCTGCCGGTGGATCGCCTGCGCAGCGCCTTGCAAAAGATATCGGCGCCGCTGGTGGAGCATGTGCTGCCTGTTCAGGAACCAGAAGGGGAGAGCCGGGACCTGCCGAACCTGGTCCGTATCCGCGGCCGGAACCTGATGGGCCAGGGTCTGCCCAAGGTCATGCTGGAAGGCGAACCGGTCGGCGTGGTCCGCGCCAGTGAAAACGAGATCGTCATCGCCCCGCAAAAGCACCAGATGGCCGGGGAAATCACTATTGAGCCCGCTCCCCATCTTGCCGCGACCATGGCATTCGACCTGCGGCCGTTCTGGCGCGAATCCTCCCGGCCGGCCGTCCCGGAAACGGAGGAGAAGTCATGACCCTGCCGCCCCTTGCCATGCCCTGGGCTGCTTCCGGCGCCTATTGCCTTCCCGGGAGCCTGCTCCTGAAGATGACCCTCGGCGAGGCGCCGGAGACGATCCCCTCCGGTGCCGACGTCCGGCGTGGTCGTCTGGTGGCGGCGCAGAGTCTGGGGTTCGGGGTGATCGACCGCCTGTTCCGGCACTATGCCGGCTCCGCACGGGTATCGCGGGTGCACTCGGCGGCGGCGGCCTTGAACCGTCCGGGTGCTCGGCATCTCGGCTTCAACGACCGGGAACAGCTCTTCGGCGTGGCGCGGACCTTCCGGGTAGATGTGCCGCCGGGCACCCCGATAGCCCCTCTGGTCGATTCGCTCAATCAGATAAATGTTGTCGAGGCGGCGATGCCCAATTACGTCTGCATCACCCCGTTTGAGGGCGGTCAGCCCGTGATGGCGGCCAACGACTGGCTGCCCTGGCAGCTGGTCCGCGCGTCGGAAGCGCTGGCCTATGAGCCGGGCGACCCGGGGGTAATCGTCGGGGTGGTCGACAGCGGCGTCCGGGAAGAGCACCCCGAATTGAAGGGGCGCCTGCGGGCCGGATTCGACACGGTGCAGATCGGCCAGTCCGAATTTGCCCTCGGCGTTGAGCTGCTCGGCGATAAAAATATAGTCGATCCCCATCCCATTGATCGGTATGTCGGCCACGGTATGGGATGTTGCGGCATCATCGGGGCGCTGGGGATGCAGATGCCCCCGGGACTGGCCGGCGAGGCCCGGGTCCTGCCGATGCGGGGCCTCGGCGCGGCCCGTTTTCCGGGAAAGCTCCAGCCGGTCGGTGTCGGGGCTATTTCCGACCTGGACATGGCGGTGAAGCTGGCGGTGGATATCGGGGCAAAGGTGATCAACATGAGTTTCGGCACCGATGACGCGAGCATCGATCCCAGGCTGCCCAAGCCCCATGCCGATGTCATGGCCTACGCCCTTGACCGGGGCTGTATCCTGGTGGCGGCCAGCGGCAACAACGGCGAGGAAACCAACTTCTGGCCCTCGGCATTTCCGGGGGTCATCGCGGTGGGCTCGGTAAAAGGCGACGGCCGGCCCAGCGCCTTTTCGACCCGCGGCAGCCATGTGGCCCTGTGCGCGCCGGGCGAGCGCATCTTCACCCTGGGCCTTGACGGCTACCAGTATGCCACCGGCACCAGCTTTGCCGCGCCGTTCGTCTCAGCCGCTGCCGCCCTGCTGGTCGCCCGGGCGCAGCGACGTTCCTATCCGCTCGACTCCTGCCAGGTTCGCGATTTGCTCATCCAATCAGCGGCGCCCTTTACGGGAACGCATCCTGTCGGCTACGGCGCCGGCGTCCTTGATGTCCATGCATCGCTCAGGGCGCTCGACGTGAAGATAGACCAATCACTCCCGGAGGGTATCTGGTTGATGGAGAACGCTTGAATATCACCATGTGAAAGGGGTTTCGTTGAACTCTAAAATGAGAGGAGAGCCAAAATGGTAGCTGAAAATAATCCTGGCACGGAAAAAAAGGGTGGCATGACCAACATTTGCCTTGGCGACCTGGTGGAATTTGAAAACCAGGAGAGAAAACGTCTGAACCGGCGATTGGCCCAGCTGGCCGCGAAAAAGGAACGGTTCAAGATTCTGCCCGACGACGAAGAGCAGGAGCTCGACTTCCTCGGCGATATCAGGCCCATCGTAAAAAATTTCATCCAATTGGAAGAAACGACGGATAAGGACACTGAACGGGTGAACGCGTTGTTCATCGGGGTCAGAGATCTCTTCAACTCGAATTCCGAGCATAACCTCAAATTGCTCTCCGCTCCGCTCTCCAATTTTACGCCAAAGGGTCTGCTGGAGGGACTTTCCTTTGAAGACCTGGTTAAGGTCGCCCTGGTAGTCGGGATCCTGAGCGCCGACGGGGTGTCCGCCCCTGGTTTGGCCATCGAAGGAAAAAGTATCAGATCAAAGAGGGGGGATAAGAATTATCCGGCCTTTGTGGAGGCCTTCTATGGCGCGGTCGGTGCCTCCGAACGGTCGTTTCCGCTGGCGGCGAAAGTTCTGCCCCTGCTTGCCCGTGAAGGCGATCCTGACCCCAATGGAAAGAACGGGACCGTGAAGTGCAGGGAGTTCGCCGGGGTGGTGCGGTGCCTGGAGGGCAGAGGCGTCAGGAATAACGAGCCCCAATTGCGCCGTTATATCAACCAGTGCCTGAATAAAATTCAGAATGTGACCGGCGAGGATCGAATCGATGAGGTGGGCATCTCTATTCCGGATTTCATGTCCCAGGCCGACCATCAGATAAAGCCGGACAATGTGATGCTGATGGGGCCGATCCTCTGCGCGACGATGTTCGAGGAACTCAAGGTCTTCCAGGTCCTGGACAAGCTCGTTGAGCTGTCGCAGAACGGTATGCTGACCATTGGCGAGGGCGAGGCGGGCAGGATGCTGTACCTCTACTGGAAGAATACGCCGAACCGCATTTCCGAAAGTGAGCGGCGCAACATCTATTCGGCAACCCTGGGCGTACCCGGGGGAGACGGCGGCGGCAGCCCGAACCGGGAGTTCAACGATCTCTGGCTGCGCTTCATTTCCGCGGTGTCGTCCCTGGTGCGCCAGCGGACCGTTGATCAACTCCTGCGGACCAGCATGCCGGCTTCCATCGGCCAGCAGCAGGTGCGCAAGGCCGCGCGGGATCTTGCGATGAACCTTTCCGCGCGCGGCTACGGCATGACCTATTACCTGGCCAAGGACCTCAATGTCCAGATCAAGGACATCATCAAAATATTGGAGGATCAGGAGATCCGGGCATGCTTCGGCGCCGGCAACATGTGGCAGGTGATCGATCAGGTGGCCACCCTCGAACTGGGCGGCGCCCGCAACAGCGCCCGCTACAGCAGCATGGCCAGTTCCGGGGCGATCATCATCGCCTGGCTGGCGAAAAATGTGCATCGCTACAACAGGGTGACCAGCGCGGCGGTCATCAATGTCGACGAGGTCGTGTCCATCGAGCCGCCCACCAGCGGGGAGCCGACCAGAATGCCGACGGACTATGACCTGGTGAACGCTTGCGAGCTGTGGCTGGCGGATACCGCCACCTCCGACGAGCGGATCGAGGAGATGGCGCAGCCCCGAGAAGCACCGATGATGACTTCGCGGCCGGTGCAGATTCCGTCCATTGCCCGGGAAATGCTCGAAACGGCCGGAGTCGGAGTGCCTGGTTTCGGATTGGGCGCGGGAATGACCCGTCGTCTGTAAGCAGAGTCTCTTTAAGAGGATATCGCCATGGCACAGGCACCACTCTCATCGCAAATCGCCGATAAACTGCGCAGAGCAGCCCGGGGGCTGGGCGCCGCCGATCCCAACCCGATGCTGGGCGGGTTGCTGGCACGAACGTTCACCCTGCCGCAGGGTGACCCCCGTTATGCGGCCAACGCTCTGACGCCCGGCGCCGCTCCCCTGGAACCCTCCTATTCCGCCCTGGAACCGGACAAGCTCCGTTTCAACCTGCAGCCGCTGGGACCTGAAGCGTCCGGTATCGACCGGCGCGACGAAGCAACCCGGGAAATGCGCCGGCTGGTGAGGGATTTCTTCGGACGCGAGGCGTTGCACTGGTTCGACCGGCGCAGCGAGCCCTGGCGCGGCTTCGGATCGGGCGCCAACCTGCATTACGGTGCATTCTTCGGTACCAGCTACGACCGGGACGGTCTGTACAACTCCAAGGTCTATTATGAAACCGGTCCGGGTCAGATCGACGGTCTGCCCATGGACCTGTTCGGCGTCGTTTCCACCGTTCTGGCGGTGATGCCGCAGTTGCAGCCCCTGTTCACCACCGTAGCGGCCACGAGACAGATGGGTGGCCAGCGGCTCACCCTGGCGCATCCGCGGCCCCTGCGCATCACTGACCTGCAGCCTCTGCTCAATGCCCTCGGGTTGGGTAACCGCATGCCGGGCATTCTGCAAATCCTGGGACTGGTGCTCGGCGGCCGTTTCGACCTGCCGGCCAACTCCACCCTGATCGGCGTGGGCCAGAGCGCGGATGGTCCTGATATCGAGATTTACGTGCTGCTGGGCATGATCCCGGATCTGCCGGCCAATTTTCTGGGGCTCCTTACCCTGGGGCTCAGCGAGCGGCCCCGCGAACTGACGGCGCTGGAACGCTGGATGGCGGCCTTTACCCCGGAGGATGACGTCTGGCCGGGCCGCTTCTCGATCATCAGCGTCCGGACCAGCCGGAGCGTTCCCCCGCGGGTCAGTCTGTATCTGCGACCGGTCGAATTCGAGGTGCCCCCGGAAGCCCTGCGGACAGACCGACAGCTTGTTGCCGCCTAGCGTTTCAGTTCTCGACAGGAGAATGCCATGAATACCGCTGCCCGCCCCAATACTCAGACTGTGCCGCCCACGCCGCGCCCGGAAGTCCGCCAGGCGGTCAAGGAATTGCTGACCCGGTCCCCGGCCTTTGCGCAGTTGCCGGCCGCGATGCAGCAGCAGACCGCGCGTGATACGGCGCTGATCGCCGACTATCTCGCCGCCCCGGAGGGCATAGAAGGGCAGAAGATCCGTGGTGGCCTCGGTATGCCGACGGCCAGGGCGCAGGAAGGGGAAGACGGTTCCGTGCCCCGGACCGAAGATTACAGCACCGCCCGGCGGGCCGTCCAGGAGATAGGGAAAGGCCAGTTTGAGGCGAGTGGGGCGCGCGCAGGCGCGGAAGCAGCCGGCCTGCTGATGAAGCAGGTGAATTTTGTCTCCTTTGTTTCGGGGCTCATCCAGGGGGTGTTCGACTCCATCGTCAAGTCATCGATCCAGCAGATGCAGGCCTACTCGGAGATGGTCGCAAGCGTGGCCAAATCCCTCCAGCAATTTCGCGACGACAACGTCACCGAGAACCAGGGCCGCGATCATATGGTGGAGAAGTTTCCCGACCTCTTCGACATCGGGGTCGATGAGTTTGCGGACACTCCGCAACCCCGCCTCAGGCTCCGTGACGGCGTGGAGGAAGGCGATGCCCTGCGCCGGGTGAACGGCGCGCTGGATTTTCAGGACGGTCAGCTCAAGAGCATGGATCTCTCCGATGAAACGGCGGAATTGGCGATCGTCACCGCCGCCCGCACCCAGTTGGCCCGCCAGCGTCAGCAGTTATTGGCGAGTCTGGTGCTCATGGGGATCAGCCGGATTGTGGTCACGGACGGTCGCCTGTCGGCCAAGATCATGTACGACTTTCAGGCCCGCGATACCCGCAGCCTGCGCCGCAGCGCCTCGGCCTATGACTATGCCCGCGACCAGTACGGCAATCTGCAGACGACCTGGGCCGGCGAAGGCGAATACGATAGCGGCAGCACGGTGGAGCGGAGCCGACAGGACGGTTCCAGCGATTACAGCGCCGATTCGTATGCCAAGGGAACCTACAAGTATGAACAAAAACCGGTGATGACCGCTATGAGCGCGGCCTCCGAGGCAAGCGACTCGGTGCTGTCGACCCGCGCCCAGCTGGCCGGCAATGTCGAAGTCAATTTCAAGAGTGACTACCTCCCCCTGGAGAAAATGGCGACACCCGGGATGATTGCGGCGATTCAGGGCAATTCGACCCCGGTCGACCCCAATGTCGTGCCTTCGGCGCGCAATCCGCAGTCGCCCGGGCAGGCCGGTCAAGCCCAGCCGGAGCAAGCGGCCCGGCCGCCGGCAACCTTACCGTAATCCTTTTGGGGGAGTCTGATGAACGCCCACGCACAAACGCCCTGGACGACACGCCAGACAGTGGAATCGGTGCGCCCGCAGGTGCGCGATCTCCTCCTGGCCATCCCGGCTTTTGCAGAGATGGGCCCGGAAGAACGCACCGAACTCGCCGGCAACATGGTCAAGGTGCTGTCCTACATCGCCAATCCCAACGGCCTGACCGACGCGATCGCCGGCCAGGCAGCCCCGATGCCGGCGGCCCGCGCCCAGGAAGAAGAGAGCGCGGCGGATGCCACCCGCCGCAGCCTTTCCCAATCCCCCGGCATGGTGGGGAAGGATTTCAAAGCGGGCGCGGTGCGCGAGGGGGTGGAGCAGTTCGGCGCCCTGGTCAAGAAGGTGGATTTCCCCAAGTTCGTCGGCGGGCTCATCAAGAACGTTTTTCAAGCCATCGTCGAGTCGTCCATTGAGCAGATGCGGGCATACGGAGAATTGATCGCCAACGTGGCCAAGACCGTGGACCAGTTCATGGCCGACAATATTTCCGCGGGCGCCGGCCGCGACTGGCTGGCCGAACGGTATCCCGATGCGCTGGGGGTGGAGGTCACGCCTGGGGCAAGCGGTTTCGCGGAGGAGGGCGAGGAGCCGCCGCCCACGTCCCAGCTCAGCCCTCGCGGGGACAATCCGCAGCAGCGGCTTGCGGAGATAAGCCGGGATCTTAATCTCGACCCGCCCGTGTCCGACATCTCCGACGCCAATGCCGAACTGCGCCTGGTCACGGCGGCCCGGCTGCACATGGCTAAGTCCAGGCAGCAGTTGCTCGCTTCCATGGTGATGCTGGGGATCAACCGCATCGTGGTCACCGACGGCACGATCAACGCCAAGGTGGTGTTCGACATGCGCGCCGAGGACAAGGCCAAACGCGAATACAAGGCCTCCATGCACGACCGGGAGTCCCAGCGCTACCGGGAAAGCGTCAATGCAAGCTATGGCGGCTGGTTCTCTCCGTACGACATGTCCGCCTCGTTTGAGGGAGAGCAGGAGCATGTGGCCACGGTCGGCTCCTCGGTGGATGAAACCAGCGAGTCCAAGGCCGAAGTAAAGGCGAAGCTGTCCGGCGAGGTGCGCGTCAATTTCAAGAGCGACTACCTGCCGCTGGAAAAGATGGCGACCCCGGAAATGATGTCGGTGATTCAGGGCAATTCCACGCCCTTCAATCCGAATAAGGCCGGCGCCCAGGCCCGGAAGGAATGACGGAGATGGCCGTTGCGGGGGGAGAGGTCGGTCTGGAACTGAGTCTGCGCCGCGCCGAGGCTCTCATAGGCAGCGCTGCCGCCGTGGCGCTGGCGCTGGATGATTTCGCCATCAATCTGCCGCCGGTCTCTGTGGGAGCCGTTGACCAGGCGCAGCTGCGGGCGATTGCCACCCTGTATCTCGCCTCCGAACTGGAGGCCGCCGGCGTGATCCCGGCCGTGGAGACCCTGACCCGGCTCGCCCGAAGCGGCAGTCTGCCGGTCGATCTGGGCTCGGCAACCGCTCTGGTGCAGGCGTTTTGGCAGGGGCGGAACGAGCGGGCCACCGGTGATGAACGACGCGGTTTTTTCTCCGGCCTGTTCGGGACGTCCGGCCCGGAGAATGCCGCGCAGCAGCGCAACCTCGATTTCGAAGAGCTGCTGATCGATCTTTGCGAAGCGTTATACAAGCTCGATGAACAGGCCAGCAACACCAGTTGGGGCGGGGTGGCCCAGCAGGCGCGAGTGCGCAGGGCGGCCCAGCGTCTGATCGTCAACCTGGTGGGGATATCGAGCAGGATCACCGTGTTTCTTGCCCAGGAAATCCTGGCCGCCTTGCGGTCCGCGCTGCAGATCCTCGGCCATCCCGCGGTGAAGGCGGCATTTCGCGCCAGGACCCCCTGGGAGGTGGTCGCGGCCATCGAGCGGTGGGCCAATGCCGGGGAGCGAATCCGGGAATATGATCTGCATCTGCGGCGGGGGCAAGCCGGCATGACCCTGCTCGCTTGGTTGGCGGATGCCGCGCCCGTCCTCGATGCGGAGGGCAAGCCCATCGTCGGCTTGGATCATCCGGTGGTTGTCGCGGCCATTGAATGGCTGGAAGCCTCCCTTGCCTTGAGTGAACGGGTCGCCCCGGTCCCTGCCAAGGCCGACGGTTCGCCCTGGGCCGCGCTGGCGGGGTGAAGGGCATGGCCTCGGCGGATACGTGGACAAGGCAGCCTCCCGAGGAGGTCCGGCGAGTCGTTCGCGCGCTGCTGGCCGACAGCCCGGAATTTCGTGCGCTGGATCCGGCCACCCGTTTGTCGTTGGCCCGTGGCCTGGTCAAAATTTGCGCAGCGGCGCTGGTCCTCTCCGCCGAAACGGAGGAGGCGAGGGGAGCCGCAGGCGAGTCCGTCCCCTTGGCTCTCGCTCAGGGGGCGGGCAGCGAGTTCAGCGGTGTAGCGGCCGCCAAAGTTGCTGAAACCACGCAGCAGATCCTCAACGCCGTCTCCTTTCCCCGTTTCGTCACCGAACTCATCAACGGCGTATTCAAGGCCCTGGTCGATACCAATCAGCAGCAGATTCAGTCCTATGTGGAATTGGTCCGCAACCTGGCATCCTCGACGGAAGGGTTTGCTGATGCCAATATCGGTCCGGGCGGGGCGCGGCAGTGGTTGGCGGATCGGTTTCCGGAATCTTTTGTGGTGGAGGGGGAGAGCGATGCGTGGGAATCGGATCAACCCCTGACCCCGGAAGAACAGGCGGAACGGGCGGCAACAATCCGTTTGCGCCTGCGGCCGGGGGCTCGCATGCCGTCCGAGACGGCCTTGCGATCGGCGCTCGGGCTGGGGCCGCAGGATTCGGTGCCGGGGGGCGATCCGGAAAGCCTGGTGCCGCTGGCCCGCATCGCCATGGCGCGCAACCGCCAGCAGATGCTGTCCACCATGGTAATGCTCGGCATGCAGCGTATCGTCATCGAGAGCGGCCGGTTGCACGCCTCCATGCGTTTCCACATCGATACCCGCAGCGCGGCCCAGCAGGACCGCGGCAGCCAGTTTGACCTGCGGAATACCGCGTCGGTGGCGGGTAATGTCGGCTTCGGCCCCTGGGGGGCCAGCGCCAGCATGACCAACACCATCGGCTATGTATCGACCCAGAAAACTCAGACCACCGAGGAGATGAACACCGACCTGGACCTGAATTCTTCGGTGGAACTGATCTTCAAAACCGATTACCTGCCGCTGGATCGCCTGGCCGGCCGGGAGCAGGTCGACCGGATCAAGGTCAACACCTTGAATCCGGAAGCCGAAGCCAAGGCGTCCGGCGAAGCGCGGCAGGCAAGGGAGAAGCGCATCGCCGACAGCGACAGCAAACGCCGGGATGCCTTGGGCAAGGCGATTCCGCCGCCCGCGGCTCCCGCTCCCCCCGCCCCCGGTGCACCGGGCAGTGTTGACGCCGCCAAAAAGGCGCGCGAGGACGCCGGGAAAACGAAAAAGGCCGAGACCACAAAACCAGGCGGTCCCGCCGAAAGCAAGCCGCCCGCCCCCGGCGGAACCCCGCCGGGGGCCACCGGTACCCCATCGGCTAAAACCGCAGCCCCATCCCCCAGGCCGCCGGCAGAAAAAAAACCGGCCCCGCAGGCCGGAACCGGGGAGGCCGGCAAGGGACCCGTCGCGAAAGAGACCGGCCTCTCAGGGCAATCGCGGGCGTTCTCGCTGCCGCCGCCGTCGCCCTTGTCAAGGCCCGGCGGCCCCCCCAATCCCCAGGCCCGCAATCTCGGATCGATACCGGACCGGACGGCGACCCCGCCGGTGGCGGACCGCCCTCCCGATGTCGTTTTTGTGCCGACCCCACCGGAGGTGGTCGACGAGATGCTTGGCCTGGCCGCCCCGCACAAAGGGGACCTGCTCTATGATCTGGGCTGCGGGGACGGACGGATCGTCGTGGCGGCAGCCAGGAACTACGGTTGTCGCGCGGTGGGGTTCGATATCGATCCGCAACGGGTCGCTGCATCGGCGGCGAATGTCAGAAAAAACGGTCTGGACCACCTGGCCGCGATCGAGCAGCAGGATATGTTCACCGTCAACCTGAGCCAAGCGGACGTGGTGACGGTGTATCTCCTGCCGGAGCTGAACAGCCGGCTCATTCCGCGATTTGCAACCATGAAGCCGGGGGCCCGGATCGTTTCGCACGACTTCGACATGAAGGGGATCATTCCGGATAGGGTGGTGCAGCTGTACGTGCCGCGTCTCCACATGTACAAGACGATCTATCTCTGGGTGACGCCGCTGAAAAGGGCTTCCGTCCCGGTCAGGCGCGAATGGGCCAATTCCGTGGCGTTGACCGCTTGATTCCTCCACCCTGGTCTTCTTCCCGCCCCAGTTCGATCCTTTTTCTTGCCTGACGGGAAGGAAAGAGTTTAACTGAGAGTCCCCGGTCTATCTGACAAAATGAAGAAAGCCAGAGAAGGAGGACTGCCATGAAACTGCTCGTTGTCTACTATTCAATGTACGGACACATCTACCAAATGGCCCGGAGCATCATGGAGGGCGCCCGGTCCGTGGAGGGAGTTCAGGTCGAATTGCGGCGGGTGCCGGAGACTTTGCCCCGGGAGGTTATCGAAAAGATGGGGGCGACGGCGACCATTGATGCCCAGAAGGAGGTGCCGGTCTGCACCATTGATGAACTCGGGGAAGCAGACGCGATTATCTTCGGTACCCCCACCCGCTTCGGCAACATGTGCGGCCAGATGAAGCAGTTCCTTGACGCGGCCGGGCAACTGTGGATGCGCGGCGCCCTGGTCGGCAAGGCCGGCAGCGTGTTCGCCAGCTCCAACACCCAGCATGGCGGCCAGGAGTCGACCATCCTCAGCTGCCACATCGTCCTGCTGCATCTGGGCATGGTCGTGGTCGGCCTGCCCTACAGTTTCCAGGGCCAGATGAGCATTGACCGGATCATCGGATGCTCCCCCTACGGCGCCTCAACGGTTGCCGGGCCCGACGGCAGCCGCACTCCCAATGAGATTGATCTTGCGGGCGCCCGCTACCAGGGAGAGCACGTGGCAAAGATTGCCAGGAAACTTGCCGGGTAGGGTTGATGGCGTCGTCCTTCGGGGCGGCAGGCGGCAGCCGCCTCAAAGCCGGCATGGTCCGCGGGCAGGTGCTATCGTTTCGGTGGGCGAGGACCTGATGGGCGGGTCGATCCGCAGGGTGTCGGGGAAGGAAAAAGCGCGCCGGTACCGTTGCGGACCGAGTGCGCCCAGAGGGGGACCTGTTGCCAGGCGTTGCGCATGCGGCCGTGCAATCCCTCAAGGTCCGGGGTGTATTTTCGAAGTAAATCCCAGAAGCGGCCGGTGTGATTGTGCTCCTGAATGTGGCAGAGCTCGTGCAGGAGCACATAGCGCATCAGGTCCGGCTCCAGGAAGAGCAGCTTGCAGTTCAGGCTGATTGCTCCGGCGGCCGAGCAACTGCCCCAGCGGCTCCGCTGGTTCCTGACCGTCAGCCGGCTATAGCAAAGGCCGGTTTCGGCGGCTGCATCCGCCAGCAGGTGCGGTAGCGCCTCCCTGGCCCGCAGTGCCAGCCATTGGCGCAGTACGGCCTTGCGGCAGGCGTCGTCGGTTGTGGCGCCGAAGACCTGGATTTTGCCTGGTAGCACTGTAGCGCCGGTTGTCGTGTTGCCGGGAGCGTCCCGGTATTCCACCTCCCAGCTCTCGGCCAGGGCGGGCAGAACAATGGTCCGGGGCGGAGGTGGGTCCGGGTCCGGCAGGTTTTGCATTCGCGCGAGATGTTCCAGCCGTTCGGCAATCCACGCACTTTTTCCAGCCACCATGGCTTCGATTTCCGAAAAGCCCAGCCAGCGGGGGGCGCTTACGGTCAAGCCCTCCACGCTTATTCTGAGACAGAGATTTCTGTTTCTGGCGGAGGAACGGATCCGGTACGCCAGCAGCCGTCCGTCGGGCAGGGGAAGATGGGCGAAACGGGTCATCGCGTGCTGGATGTCGACATCTGCGCAAGTTGCTGGGCGATCTCCGCGCTGAGGCTTGCCAGGGCCTCGCTCAGCGCCGCGGCCAGTCCTTCCTCGTCCGGGCCGGGAGGTGTTTGCCGGTAACTGCCGCGTCGAGGGGAAAGCAGCTCCTTGCCGCTGCGGTCGGTTATCGTCCAGCGCGCCTCCAGGAGGGCGCTCCCGTCTGCCGCACCCTCGCAGCGCAGTATTTCCAGACTGACCTGATAATCAACCGGGGTTGCAAGATCCCAGGGGTAGAGGAGAAGATGCTCGGTGGCGAGCAGGGTCGCCAGGTTGTCCCGGAGGACCCAGGCAATGTTGGCGGCTAATGGTTCGGCCCAGCGGTGCCGGTCGGCCATTTGCAGGCGGCTGGTGCCGGTCCGCCGGATGAGTTGCGGGCGTTCCAGGTGTTCCTGCAAGCGTACCGGGCCGACCCCGAGGAGCAGGTCGCCGTCGGCAGGCAGAGAGACTGGGAGAGGTTCGCCTCTGACCGGCGCCAGCTGGTAATAGCTGATCGGGACGCTCCGGCCGCAGCCGGTCAACAGCAGGAAGGCGGCCAGGATCAATAGGGAGGTGCGGGGTTGCGGCAGGGCGAATTTGATATTCATGGGCGATCTTCTCCAGTATCCTTGCCTCTGAGCAGGGCCTCGGGCTGCTGTTCCAGGGTCTCCGCCAGCTGACGCAGGGAGCGTGCGGTCCGGGCGATTTCCGTTGCGGCGGCGTTGAGATTCTGCACGGTGGGCGAGCGCGAATCGGCCAGCTGGTGCAGGGTCACCGAGGCCGCGGCCAGTTCATCGCCCGCCCTGGCGATTCCGGCCGCCAGCGGGGAATCCGGCGCGGCAATTGCGCTGACCCTGTCCGCCGCCTCGCCGACCCGATCCATGGCCTGCCGCACCGAGAGCACGGCCTGGCCCAGTTCATTCAGATTCGTCCGTACTTCGGCGACCAGCGGTTCGCTTTCCTTGTCCAGCCTGGCGGACAGGGATTCAAGATGGCCGAGGACCGAACTCAGCTGCCCCGGGATGCGTTTGGTGGCCTCCGAGCCCAGCAGGGTTTTCAGGGAGTTATTGATGGAAGAAATATCCGAGAGGAACTTGTCCATGGGAAAACCCTCCAGCATGGTGGTCAGTTCCTCCACGGTGGTGGGAATGGTCGGAATCTCGCTTTGCCCTGCATCCGTGCCGACGAAACGGGCGGCCTTGTCGGGGTGGAAATCCAGGTCCACGAAGCGCTGGCCGGTGAGCAGGCTCTTGACCTTGAGCCGCGCACGCAGGCCGCGCTCGATCAGGTCTTGGATGGTGCTGCGGTCCTGCAGATTGATCCGTTCGCCCGCAGGGGTCATCACCGGATGCGATTCAAGTTCGATGATCACCGGCACCATGAAACGTTGGCCTTCCTGACCCAGCCCGAGTCGGATGTCCTTGACCGTTCCTACCTTGACGCCGAGAAAGACCACCGGCGCTCCCACCTGCAATCCTTCCGCCGCCTCGTCGAAATAGAGGATGTGCTGATACTTTTTCTGGAACCACTGGCCGCCGGCCAGCAGCATGACCACGGTGACCGCGAGCGCCAGGGCGCCGAGGACAAAGCCCCCGATCAGGGCCGGGTTGGCGTGTCTGCTCATGCCGCTCCCCTCGTCAGAAAATGGCGGACCTTGGGGTCGCCGGAATGGACCGCGACCCGGGGATCACCGGTGGCGATCATCGTCCGGGTTTCCGCGTCGAGAAAGACCGAATTATTGCCGATGCCCAGGATGCTGGCCAGCTCATGGGTGATGACCACGATGGTCGTTCCCAGGCTGTCGCGCAGCTCGACGATCAGGTCGTCCAGCCGGCGGGCGGTGAGCGGGTCCAGGCCGGAGGAGGGCTCGTCGATGATCAGGATGTCCGGGTCCAGGGCCATGGCCCGAGCGAGTCCCGCCCGTTTTTTCATGCCGCCGCTCAGCTCCGAGGGGTAAAATTCCTCGAAGCCGGCCAGTCCGACCAGGGCCAGCTTGTAGGAGACGATCTCGCGGATGCGGGCCGCCGGCAGAGCGGTGTATTCGGCAAGAGGCAGGGCGACGTTTTCGGCAAGGGTCAGGGAGCTCCACAGGGCGCCCCCCTGGAACATGATTCCCAGCCGCCGCTTCAACCGTTCCTGTTCCTCGGGAGGCACCTGCCAGAAGTCCTCGCCGTCATAGAGGACCGTGCCGGCGGCCGGGCGCTGCAGGCCGATGAACGCCCGCATCAGGGTTGACTTGCCGCAGCCGTTGCCGCCCATGATCACGAAGATGTCTCCCTTGTCCACCGTGAAATTGAGATCGCGCTGCACCACATACGTTCCGTAGGCCATGCTCAGGCCGCGTACCTCGATATGGGGAGCCTCGCCCACCGTCTCAGATCCCCAGCCGGTAGTAAAGAATGGTCATGATCGAGGCGGTGATGGTGATCAGCAGGATGCCGGTCACCACCGCCGAGGTCGCCGCCTCGCCCACCGCCTCGGCGCTGCGGCCACACTGCATGCCGCGCAGGCAACCGGAATAGGCGACCATTGCGCCGTAGACGCCGCCCTTGGAAAGGCCGACCCAGAAATGCTTCAGTTCCAGGGCGCGCACGGTCTCAGTGTAATATTCAAACAGGCCGATGTCAAAGATGGTGGTGGAGATGATCAGTCCGGCCAGCATGCCGACGAAGGAAGAATAGAGGGTCAGGAGCGGCACCATCATGATCAGGGCCAGGAAGCGGGGCAGGACCAGGAAGTCGATGGGCGAGATGCCAAGGGTTCGGAAGGCATCGATCTCCTCATTGACCTGCATGGTGCCGAGCTGGGCGGCAAAGGCAGCCCCGGTGCGCCCGGCGATGATGATCCCGGTCATCAGCGCCCCGATCTCGCGGACCATGCCGATGGCCACGAGATCGGCAATGAAGATCTGAGCGCCGACCATGCGCAGCTGGTCTGCCCCCAGATAGGCCAGGATCAGGCCAACGAGAAAGCTGATGATCGAGACGATGCCCAAGGCCCGGGGGCCGACCTCCTCGATTTCCAGCCACAGGTCGCCGGTGCGGAACTGGGCCCGGCCGGAGAAGAGGCGGCCCAGAGAGAGAATGAGCTCGCCGAGGAAACGCAGCATGGCCGGCATGCCATGGAGAACGTCCTGGGCTGCCCTGCCGACCCGGACCAGGAAATTAGCGTCTTCCCCTCCGCGCCGGCGCACTTTTTGTTCGGGGACCGAGGCGGCCATGATCAGGAGATGCCGGACCCCTGCTGGCAGCTCCTCCTGGTCGACGGTGATTCCCTTGGCGGCGCAGTGCTGGAGAAGAACGGTCAAAAAGGCGACAAAGCCTGAGTCCCAGTCAACAAGTTCGCCGGCGGTGAGCCGCAGGCGGCGGACATCGCCGAACAGTTTATCGGCAACCTCCCCGGCCGCCGGCAGGTCCTGGTCCATACACCAGCGCCCGCCCAGAGAAAGTTCCTGGACCCCACCTTCCAGGGCGCTCTTCTCCAGGCGCCATTGCCTGCGGTCATCGTCGTGGAGCATGGCGGCGATTTTCTGTACTCCTTTGAAGGGAACGGGGCAGAACGGCAGGCGCCGGTCTTTTAATTATACTTGGTATTGTAAGCCAGTCGCCGGTATGAATTCAAGGCTGAATAACTTTGATTTTTTTATCTTTTCTGGAGGTTGTCAGAACAACTTTGTTGTTTGCCCGCCGTCGCACTCCTGTGCACGCTCTGCCGCATGTGTTCTATTTTTCTTCGAAACATTATTCTGTTACGTCTTGAAATTTTCAATTTGAAAAAAAAGGGAATATTCATTATGAGTGATGAAGTGAAACAATGCCGTGTTTCGCGTTCAAAGAGAAATGGGAGGAATCATGGAAGAACGAAGAATTGCGCCGAGAGTCGCGCCGGCGGACGACTGCATTGTCGTCCACTCGCAACTCATCGGCAATTTGAAGAATATCAGCCGTGACGGATTGTTCTGCACCTGCATTCAGGAATCGGGCTGCATCATGGACAGCCACAAGCAGGTCGATATTCTCTGCGGCGGCGGCGAGTTCCTGGTGCAGGGATTGAATGTGAGGATTGTGAAGATGGAGACGATTATCGGCAAGTTTCTGCGCAATCTTGAGATCAAGAAATGCCGGCTGCAGTTCGAGAATGTCGGTGAAGAGCAATTCAGCGGCATCGAGACGATTGTCAACGGAGCCTGCCTGCGGTAATCGTACCGCCGGCTCGCGGCTTCCGCGGAATTTGATACGTTTTCCGGCCTGACCATGGCGTTGCTCCGCAAGCAAGGTTTTCCCTATGCGTTTGATCCGGCGGCCTGCGCGACGTGCAGCGGTCGCTGCTGCCGCGGTGAATCCGGCAACATCTGGGTAACCCGGAGTGAAATAGATCGGATCGTGGCCTTTCTGGGTACGAACCTGGTAGCATTCATGGCCGGTTCGGTACGGCAGGTGGAGGGTCGCTTGTCGCTTAAGGAGCGATGGGCCGGCGAAGAGGCGCTCTGTATATTTTTCAATGAACGGATCAACGGCTGCCGCATTTATCCCGTCCGGCCCCTGCAGTGCAGGGAGTTTCCTTTTTGGGATTATTTCCGGGATGTTCCCGAGGAACTGGCGGGGGAGTGCCCGGGAGTGCGCCTCTTCGGGTCGAGTTCGTCACGTTGAACGTTCCTCAAGCTGGTCGGTTCCGTAAAAAGCGCGGAATCGACGTCGATGAAAACTTTCGGTCGCGGTTGCCCGGGACTTATTTGCCCACGGATCTGATATAGAGCTGCAGCGATTGCATTTCCGGAGACTGCTCGTCCAGCTGTTTTCCCTGCAAGGCCTGGATAATGCAGGTGTTGATCATTGTCGCCAGGTCCTCTCGCGCCCCCGCCTTTTCCATGCCTTTTCCGTCCTGATGGCAGGTATTGCAGCTCATGGGGTTTGTCGATCCCCCAAGGGCCGGATCATTGAACAGTTTTTTGCCCCGGGCGACGGAAGGCTCGGCCGCCAGGACGGTTAGGGCCGCGGTGCTCAGCAGCGCCGCCAGGGTCAGGGTCAGCATTGTTTTCATCATTTTCCGCTCCGTTTACCTGAAGTGATCTGAACTTATGCGCCTTTCTGTATTGGTAGCGCCGCCAACGGCAAAAGGCAAAGGGTTTTTGCGGCAAGACCGGCGCGAGCCGGGCGGAGATAATCCCGGATTTGAATGGTTGCGCTGCTGTCCGGCGGACCTGTATAATGATAGTGTGATCAGGCGTGGGCAGGGGTCCTGCCGCAGCGCGTCGGTAGCAGGCGGTACATGAATTCATCGTGAGCGAGGTTGCAGGTGGGCGGCGAGACGGAAAAAGAGATTCTGGTCATTCTTGAGGAAGCGATCCGGCGGGAGCAGGCTGCTCATCAGCTCTACAGCAGGGGCGAAGCCCTGGCCGGCAAGGATGAGATCCGGCAGATATTCGCCATGCTCGCCAAGGAGGAGCTGGGGCACGAGCAGCTGCTCAAAAAAGTCTATTACGACTACAAAAAGCGGCTGGGCCTGAAAGTGCTGCAACCGGAGAAGGATCATGGCGCCATCGACGCCACTGATTGAAATTTCAGGTACCCTGCTGCTGCCGGCCTCCGAACTTCGCTTTACCTTTTCCCGTGCGGGCGGGCCGGGTGGCCAGAACGTCAACAAGGTGAACACCAGGGCAACCCTCTGGTTTGACCTGGAAAACTCGCCGTCCCTTTCCGACTGTCAGAAGATGAGGATCAGACAGCGCCTTGCCGGCCGGATCAGCAAGGAGGGCGTCCTGCAGATTACCGCCATGAACCATCGCACCCAGCGGGCCAACCGGGATGAGGCCTTGCAGCGGTTTGCGGAGCTGCTGGCCGCGGCCCTGCGGGAAAAGCCGGTGCGCAGAAAGACCAGGGTGTCAGCCGGGGTCAAGGAGCGGCGGCTGCAGATGAAGAAGCGCCTGAGCCAACTGAAAAAGTCACGGAGCGGAGGGGACTGGTAAGCCGGCCGCATTTTTTCCGATCCCGACTCAGAAGGTCGGGTGGGGCAGAAGGCAATGGGCATAGATGCCGGCCGGGTCGCGGGCAAAGGCGAGAAAACGGAACTGCCCGGCCATTGCCCGCAAAAGAGGTGTTGCGCTGCTGGCCATGAACGGCAGGCCTGGCAGGGCGGCCTGCGACCGGAGGCCGATTCTTCGGAAAAATTCTCGCGCGGATAAGCCGGTTTCCCGGATGTAGGTCGTTTCGTAGTCCGTCAGATCCGCCAGTTCCGCGGCAATCTCGATGGCATCGTCCAGGTTCCCCAGCTCATCGATAAGCCCGAGGTCCAGGGCGTTGGTTCCGTCCCAGACCCGGCCCTCGGCGATTTCCCTTACAGCGTCCGGGGCCATGGAACGCCCGTCGGCGACGATGTTGATAAAGCGGCCGTATCCCTCCTCCACGCTGAGCTGGATACTCTGTTCCAGTTCCGGGGTCAGGGGAAGGGTGGGATTTTCAGCGCCGGCCATTTTTGTGGTGCCGGTGCCGTCGCTGGCAATACCGATCTTGGTGATCGAGTGCTCAAAGGTCGGCATTATCCCGAAAATTCCGATGGAGCCGGTCAGGGTAAAGGGAGAGGCCAGGATCCGGTCGGCGCCCGCCGCTATCCAGTAGGCCCCGGAAGCGGCAAGGGTGCCCATGGACACCACCAGCGGCTTGCCCTCCTTTCGCAGGAGCAGCAGTTCCTGACGGATCTGTTCCGAGGCAAAGGCGCTGCCGCCGCCGCTGTCGATCCGCAGGACCACGGCCTTAACCGTGTCATCCTCCCGCGCCCGGCGGATCAGTTTGCAGAGATAGTCCGCGCTGATCTGACCGGGCATATCCTCCTCCCCGTAGACGATGTCCCCCTGGGCAACGAGCAGGCCGATGCGGTTTTTGTTTTTGTCCGTCCCGGTGAAGGACGGGGTGATCGTGGTCAGATAATCGGCAAAATGGATCTGGTTGAAGGTCCCCTTCTCCTCACCCTCGCCCACCAGATTGATCAGGTGCGCGCGAATTTCCGGCCGGGTCTTCAGCCCGTCCACCAGGCGGGCGGCCAAGGCCATTTTTCCGGTGCTCCCTTCCGCCCGGCGCAGATGTTCCGGCATGCCGTTGATAAGATCATTGATGCTTTCCTGAGCTATCTTCCTGTTTCGGGCAATGTCCGCGCAGAAAAAACTCCAGAGGTTGCCCAGCCATAACTGATTGGCCTGCCGATCCTCATCGGACATGTTGCTGCGGGTAAAGGGCTCCACCGCCGACTTGAATGAGCCGACCTTGAAAACGTGAAAGTTGACCGCCAGCCGGTCGATCAGTTCCTTGACGTAGAGTCGGAAGACTCCGAAGCCCCGCAGATGGACTCCACCCATGGGATTGAGGTAGATCTCGTCGGCAAATGAGGCCAGGTAGTACTGGTTCTGGGTATAGTCATCTTCAGCGGCAATGACCTTTTTTCCGGATTTTTTAAAGGCCGCGAGTCGTTCCCCGATGGTCCGCAGCTGATCAAGCCCGCTGTATTCCATGTCCTTGAGGGAAAGCACCAGCATGGCGATGCGCGGGTCATTTGCCGCGGCATCGACGGCGTCGATGATGTCCTGCAGGAGGGTTTCCCTGGGGATCGGGATACCGGCGTAGCCGTTGATCATTCGGGAAAAGGGGTCGATGGAAGCTGTTTCCTCCACGATATTTCCGGCCGGGGCAATGACCAGGGCCGCGCCTTGCGGGACAACCACTTCGGGCTGGTAGAACAGGGAGAGCAGGATCAGGACAAAGGTCAGAAAGAGGAGGTTGCTCAGCAGGGAGACCCCGGTGCTGAAAATTTTCCAGAGGCGGCGGCAAAGGGCGCCGAAAGAAGTCAGCGTTTTGTTCACGAATACTCCGATGCGGGATAAACGGTCTCAGGACCGCAGCGTTTTCCGAATTACCTGGTCAAGATCTTCCAACTGGTAAGGTTTCATCACCATGGCCTTGAACCCGTGCTCCCGGTGCTCAGCCATCACCCGGTCGTTGGAATAGCCGCTGGCGACGATGGCCCGGGCTTTGGGGTCGATCCGCAGCAGCTCCTTGATTGCTCGTTCTCCACCCATGCCGCCCGGGATGGTCAGGTCCATGATTACCAGGTCAAAAGGGTTTCCTTCGGTCAGGGCGTCCTGGTACAGCTCGAGGGCCTGGTCTCCATTTTCACAGGTTACCACCTTGTGCCCCAGAAATTCAAGCATCTGCTGCGACAGTTCGAGAATCATCCCGTCATCGTCCATGACCAGCACCCGCGCGGAATGGCTGAGGGGCTGGTGCAGCGGCAGGGTGGCCGTCCGGTCGATTTTTTGTTCGGGAGAGACCGGAAGTTGGATGGTGAAGGTGGTTCCCGTTCCGGGAACGGATTCCACCGAAATATGGCCGCCGTGTTTTTTGACGATGGAATGGCAGATGGCAAGCCCCAGGCCGCTGCCGTCGGATTTGGTGGAAAAATAGGGATCGAAGATTTTGGGCAGAATTTCAGCGGGGATGCCCGGCCCGTTGTCTTTGATAACCAGGCGGACGCAGCGCTCCTGGAGCGAATCCGGCCCGGTGTCGCAGCCCGCGCAGTTCGAGCAGGATATCCGCACTTCCCCCTGGTTCGGAATGGCCTGCCGGGCATTGAGCACGATGTTCTGGATGACCTGACTGATCTGGCCTGGATCCACCTTGACCAACCACAGGTCTGGGGGGATGTCGAAATGTGCTTTGACGTTGCTCCCCCGCAGGACGAATTCCGCGCTTTCCCTGATGGTCTCCGAAATGGAGGCGGTGGTGATGATCGGCTCGCCGCCCCGGGAAAAAGTCAGGAGCTGGGCGGTGAGGTCCTTTGCCCGTAGCGCTGCTTTTTCGGTGTTTTGCAGGAGCTTGCCCGCCTGCTCCGGGTTGTCCAGCCGCTGGCGGGCCAGGCTGACGTTGCCGAGGATCGCTCCAAGAATATTGTTGAAGTCATGGGCGATGCCGCCGGCAAGCACGCCCACCGACTCGAGCTTCTGGGCCTTGAACAGCTCTTCCTCCATCTTTTTTTCCTCGGTCACGTCACGGAAAACAAAGACCGCCCCGATGACCCGGCTTTGCGGGTCGCGGATCGGAGCCCCGCTGTCCGCGATCAGCCGCTGGCTACCGTCCCGGGAGATGAGGGCTGTGTCCGCGGCCAGTTCGACCAGCTCGCCGGATTGGAGCACCTTGTCCACCGGATCAACGCACGGGTCGCCGGTCTGCTGGTGAACGATATGAAAGACCGATGAGAAGAGCCGGCCCGCCGCTTCCGCCTGCCGCCAGCCGGTGAGGGTTTCGGCGACCCTGTTCATGAGCACCACCCGGCCCCGGACATCGGTGGTAATCACTCCGTCGCCGATGCTGCGCAGGGTGACTGCCAGCCGTTCTTTTTCCGAGGCAAGTTCCTGCTCGGCCATTTTTCTGGCGTGAATATTGCGTAGCACCGCGATGATCCGCTGTTTTCCTTCCAGAAAAGCTGCCTGTAGCGAAATTTCGGCCCAGAACAGCTCACCGTCGCTTTTGCGCGCCAGCCATTCGAAGAGCTGCGGCCCCTGATCCATGGCGGCACCGATCTTTTTTTCCGCTTCCTCGGAGGTGAAAGGGAAATCGCCGGCGGCCAGATCGGCAAAGCCGAGGTCGCGGATCGCGTCATGCTGGTAGCCGAACATCAGGAGCATGGCCTTGTTGGTGTCCACGATTCGGCGGTGTTCCGGATCATAGATCAGGATGGCGTCGCTGGGGGCGTTGTAGATGGTGCGGTATTTTTTTTCGCTTTCGCGCAAGGCGCTCATGGCCTCATCGAGCCAGGCTTCGCGTTCCCTGATGATCTGCAGCTGGGAAGTCGCCTGCTCCATCTTCTGACGCAGATTGGCTACCATCTGCTGGATATCTATTTTCAGGTCCCCCAGTTCCAGAGGATATTTTCCCTCGAGTTCACAGTCGAAGCTCCCTTTGCTGATCTGGTTGGCATAGGTGGTGAGCCGGATGAGGGGCGAAATGATCAGGCGCTGGATCAGGCCGGAAAAGAGGATCGTGGACAGCAGGACAGCCACGAGCAGCATGAGGGCGATGTTGACGAACAGATTCTTCAGAGCGAACAGTTCGCTCCTGTCCACGGCCAATCCGACATAGCTGTCCCATGGGGCGTAGTACTGGTACACCGCAAACCGGTCGCGGCCGTCAGCGGCGTAATTGAGGGTTCCCTGTTCCTCGGCGAGATCCTTGAAAAAAGCCGGGTAGCCGTTGTCGGCGCGGGTCAGGAAGTCCTGGGAGAGGATGATTTTCTGATCTTTGCCGATTACGAAGATCGATCCGCTTTCCTTGTATCTGAAGGACCCGAACTCCTGCAGGGCGGCGGTTTTGATTTCTTCCAGATGAGGCTGGCTGTCATCCAGGCCGATGCGCTGCAGGGTGGCGTAGCGAAGATTGACCGGATGCAGCAGTGCGTGCAGCTTTTCCGTCATCAATTCCGTGCTGTACTGCTGGATCAGGGAGTTGATGATATTGGTGCCGGTCCAGAGCAGGATGAGGGCCAGGAACAGGTTGACGCCGGCGAGGATCAGCAGAAAAAGGGTCCGGACCGACCAGAGACGGCTGTAGGGCGGCGGCAGGTCGCCGGCCGGCAATGATTCATTTGACGACAATGTCAACAGCCTCCAGCACGGCAAAGGGGACCGCCACCCGGAGTCGTCCGGCCGTGGCCATGTTGACAAAGGTTACCTGCCGGGCGGGTCGGGGCACGGTCGTGGCCAGGGGGTGCGCACCGTTCAGGTGATCGGCGGCTATTTCTCCGGCCTGCGCACCGCAATAGCTCAGCGAATTAAACAGTCCGGCCAGGATATTTCCCTCCCGGACACGGTCGGCAACCCCGTTTTCATCAATATCCATGAGCAGGGCAGTGATCATGGGCACACCGCTTGCCGCCAGGGGTTCGCGATTCTTATAGGCGCCGATGATCCCGCCGAAGGCCTGGATCCGCAGGTCGTTCAATTGCTGGACCACCTGCGCCACGCCGGCGCTGAGATCGAGGAAATGGACGCTCATGCCGCGCCGCTCCGCTTCCCGCAGACCTTCGAAGGCCTCCTTCATGACCAGATCCGTGGAAATGCGGGAATCGAAGACGTAAGCGTAGTTGCGAATTCCAGGCAGGACCTGTTGCGCAAGGCGGAGAATCTTTTCCGGAGGATACGCCAGGTAGACACCGGTCAGGTTGATGCCGGGGGGATCAGTCAGCGAAGGGAGCATGCGCAGGGCCTCTTCCTTGAGCACCGGCGCAAAGAGCATGGGGGTGGTGCTTTCGGCAAGGTTCTTGCGGACGGGGAGGGTGACCCAACCGGCGCTGACGAACAGATCGGCGCTGTCCCGATGCAGGTCCGTAGCCTGCTGGACCTCCTGGAGCGCCTCGCTGCCGTGTTTTTGAATAAGGATGTCGATATATTTTATGTTTTTCCCTTCCGCATACCCCCTCTTTCGCAGGGTACTCTTGAATGCATCGACCATGGTGCTGCCGGGCTCCGGCTTGAGATTGGCGCGGATGAACACGATTTTTTTGACGTGCTCCGCGGCCGGAACGGGAGTGCAAAAAATCCCATGTATGGCGAGCAGGCCAACAACCACTATGGTGAGGGCACTCGAAAGTTCGGGTGCCGGCTTGTTGCGGCAAATGATCATGGTTATGTTGAGTGGGTCAGGACCTCATGGATAATGAACAGTACGACCGATAACATTTATGCCATTATCATTTCTATATATCAAGAAGGGGTATTTTCTGCAGGAAAAAACTGCCTGTCATCCAAAAGTGATTAAACCGCAAAAAGTCGGTGACTTGCAATATTCGTCATGCCCACGCAGGCGAGATCCAGTAACTTCAACGTGTTGGCCATGGGCTGGATGCCGCGGCATGTGCGAGCATGATGATTTTTTGCGCACCCATCAAAAATGGTGTTGTTCAGAAGGGGATTGTGGGCCGGTGGGAAGCGGTGGGAAAACAAGCTGGCCACAGGACCCCCGTGTGGGGTGCTGTGGCCAGGCAGGGTGTGTTGTCAGGGGGTGGCAGAGCCTCTTCGCCGCTATTTGCTTCCTTGCTGAATGATGATCGGCAAGGCCAGGAACAGGATATTGCTTTTCTTCTTGATCTCCATCATGCGGTAAATCCGTTGGGAAGACCAGTCGGATACCCAGAGGTTTGTTCCGTCAAAGGCCAGCCCCGCCGGATAGGGTCCCGGAGCGGGCCATGAGTCAAGAACAGCTCCACTGCCCGGGTTGAGCTTGAAGATGGTATCGGTATTGTCGTCGCCCACATAGAGATAACCATGGGCATAGGTCAGGCCAAAGGGACGGGAGCCGGGGGGGGCGGGAATGAAACCCACCTCGGCGCCGGTGGCCGGGTTGATCTTGATGATCGGTCCGGTCTGCAAAATGGCGGCCCACAGATAAGTTCCGTCCCAGGCCAGATCGGCGGGATAGGCCCTCGGTGAAGGAAAGGAACTGATGACGCTCATGTCCGCCGGGTTATGTTTGTAAATGGTGCCGTTACCGGTCCAGTCGGTGCTCCAGATGTTGGTGCCATCAAAGGTTATTCCCAAAGGGAAGGATGAGCCGGGGTAGTTGAACCCGTCGACCACGCTGCCGGTCGCCGGATCAATTTTGTAATATGCCTTGGGCAGGCCGCTGTCCACGTTCCAGAGATGGGTGCCGTCCCAGGTCAGCCCTCGTGGTTGGGTGGAGGGCGAAGCAAAGGACACGCCCAGTGCGTTTTCGATGATTTGCTTGAGAACGGCGTAATCACCGCCATCCGCCCAGTAGGATGTATACGGTGAATTGATGAACCAGGTCAGGGTGCCGTTACCCAGTTTTTTCTTGAGCAGGGCCGTTTCGCCGTCGCCGTTGACCGCGACTTCTTCCGCAGCGGTATCCTGCAAACGGATCATGTAATAGGACGCGTAATTGTTGATAAAATCATAGGTTCGCGGCAGGTCCTGGGCCAGTTGATGATCGGGTGCGGTGATCTCCAGGTCGGGATTGCCGGCGACTGTTGCCCAGGTATAATTAACAGTGTCGATATCCAGCAGGGAAGTGTCCACGGCAGTTGCAAATGTGCTGAGGGAGGAGCCCCCCAGCATGATCAGGTTGCCGCCGCCGTTGGCAAAGTTCGCCAGGTGCTGGATGTCTGCGGCGTCCGCATTTCCGCCATCCATGGCGACGATGACCGTGTGGTAGGGTGACAGATCGATGCTGTCAAAGTCGGAGGTGCTGAACTTGGCATAGACCCGGCCAAGCTCGTTCAAGGCCTTGTCCACCGAATTTGTCGTGATGTTGGTGCTGATCAGCGCAATCCTGGGGACCGCGTCCAGGGCCGCCCTGGCATTGATCAGGCCGTGCCCGAACTGGGTGTCAAAGCCGGCCGCGCCGAGATCCGTTGCCGTGTTCTGCAGGATGGAGCGGACGCTGTCCGGGTTGACGCCTTGCTGCAGCATCAGGGCCACCAGGCCGGTGACGTGGGGGGCGGCCATGGAGGTACCCTGCCAGAACGCGTAGCCGGCCGTGCTTGTGGTGTAGTTCCAGTAGGTGCTCAAGATCCCGTCCACATTGCCGTCACCGTCGGAATCTACGGAGGTGTTGCCGCCTGGTGCGGCGACATTGAGTTCCGTCCCGCAGTTGGAGTAGGGTGCCCGTTGCGGATCGCCGCCGAAGTTGTAGTCGGTTGCGGCAACGGCGATAACCTTGTCGTAGGTCGTAGAGTAGGCGGCCGGATAGATGACCGAACCGCAGTACTCATTGCCCGCGGCGCAGACCATGATCACTCCCGCCGCATTGCAGGCTGCAACACCCTCTTCCTTGGTGAGGCTGTGCGTACCACCGCCCGAATAGTTGAGCACTCCGGCAGGGGTAGGGTTCACCGGATCGGGCGCGGTCAGCAGGCCGCAGGCATAACGGAAGCCCTGGGCCATCTGGAAGTGGTCCCCCAGTGCCCGGACCGGCAGAATCAATCCGTTCCAGGTCATGCCCGCGACACCGGTGCCGTTGTTGGTCGTCGCGCCCACGGTCCCTGCAACATGGGTGCCGTGCCCGTTGTCCGGATCGGTGGGGTCGCTGTCGAGATCAAGAAAATCATAGCCGTTGCCGGAGAGACGGGATGTCAGGTCGGGATGGTCGAATCGGACCCCGGTATCAACGACCGCGGCGATGACCCCGGTTCCCCCGACCCTGAGGTTCCAGGCATCGGGCATGTTGATCAAAGGGTAGTGCCACTGGTCATTATACATGGGGTCCGACGGGATCACCGTCTCGGTGTCCAGGGGGTTGCTCTGGTCGTCGGGTACGTCACCGACCGGGACGTCTATAAAGTTCGGCTCGGCATATTCCACGCTTGGATCAGCAGCAAATTCCGCAACCACCTCCCAGACGTCTCGCTGATCATTTATTTTCAGGCGGTGCAGCCGGATGGTATGGATGGACTGCTGGACGGTGCAGTTGTGATCCCTTGCCATGTCAGTGGCCATTGCCCTGTCCACGTCGGCGCGGAATTTTACCAGGACCTCGCCGGGAACATACGGGGCGTTGAAGTCATAGGGGATGTCCTGTTTGGACTGGGGTGAAGACGGTGTGGCTCCCTGTGGTGCGTCGGCGGCGAAAACCGTCGTCGAGGGCAGTAAAAAGAATACTGCCAGTAGAAGGCGATATATCGCCTTCCAGCTTGTCCGGCATCGGCAAGCCCCTTTTTGAACATTCATTTTCCCCTCCATGAAAAAACTTGTCCTGGAAAGCTCGATCAGAGCTTTTTGATCCTGCGAACACTTAACCTATTTTAAGAATATCAAATTACCGGAGGGAATTCAAACCATATTTCCTGTGGTAATTTCTGCGGAAAGCGGTTGATACGCCTGTGCAGGGGAGGGAAATTGTCCGGAATGAAAGACTTTTGCTTTGCAATGACCCTGAACATGGGGCACAATAATACTACAGGTAATGGGTTCAAGAATATCTCATGAAGGGAGGGAATGATGAGGGGAAACAGGATCAGGTCGTATGGGTTCGCCTGCCTGGCCATGATTGCGGCAGGTAGTGTGCTTTCCGGATGCGTTGCGTCAACGGCCCCGTATGGCTCGGCGGCCATTGTTTCCGAACCGGCCGGCGCCAAGGTGGTCAATCTGAAAGACGGTGAGGAGATCGGGACGACTCCGCTCAACTATACGCTGGAGACCGAGGACGGGAAAGCGGAGTATATCCAGCTTCTTCTTACCTCGCCCGGTTATGCGGATCAGGTGACCTCGTTCTGGATCAACCCCCGGTATGACAGTGCAGAGGACGCCGAGGAAAATCCCCAGGCGGTCAAGGTCAACATGAAAAAGGCGCAGTAGCGGTTTTTCTCAGGGGATGGCTAGGGCGGCAGGGTGAAGGTTCACGGCAAAGCATGGCGGTCCATCTGGCTGGCCGAGGACGGCCGGCGGGTCGGGATTATCGATCAGACCCGTCTGCCGCACGAATTCAGGGTCGCGATCCTGGCCGACCTGGAGGACGCGGCCCGCGCCATCCGCGACATGCAGGTACGGGGGGCGCCCCTCATCGGGGCAACCGCGGCCTACGGGTTCTGTCTCGGGCTTTGGGATGATGCCGGAGACAAGAACCTCGATCGGATCGGGGCGACCCTGATCGCCTGCCGGCCCACCGCGGTTAACCTTCGCTGGGCCGTGGAGCGACTGGAGGCGGTTTTGCGGCCTCTCCCTCCTGAGCAGCGGCCGGCCGTGGCCTACCGGGAGGCGGCTCGGATCTGCGACGAAGACGTGGCGGTGAACGAGGCCATCGGCAACCACGGGCTGCACCTTATCCGGACTGCCTGGGAGAAGATGGATCGACGCGGACCGGTGCGGATCCTGACCCACTGTAATGCCGGCTGGCTGGCTACCGTGGACTGGGGCACCGCCCTGGCCCCGGTGTACAAGGCGCACGCAGCCGGGATTCCCTTGCTGGTCTTGGTTGATGAGACCCGGCCCCGCAGCCAGGGGGCAAGCCTGACCGCCTGGGAACTGACGGCGGAAGGGGTCGACCACCGGCTGATCGTTGACAATGCCGGCGGCCACCTGATGCAGCATGGCCTGGTGGACCTGTGCATTGTCGGCACCGACCGGACTACCGCCGGCGGCGATGTCTGCAACAAGATCGGCACCTATCTCAAGGCCCTGGCGGCCCATGCCAACGGGGTGCCCTTTTACGTGGCCCTGCCCGGTTCCACCGTGGACTGGCGGATCAGCGACGGGGTGCGGGAGATCCCCATCGAGGAGCGGAGTCAGGACGAGGTCCTCTGGGTCCAGGGCCTGACGAGAAGCGGTCGGCTGGAGCCGGTCCGCATCGCCCCGGAGGCCACCGCCGCCCTCAACCCCGCCTTTGACGTCACCCCCGCAGCCCTGGTCACCGGCCTCATCACCGAACGCGGCGTCTGCCCCGCCAGTCGGGAAGGGCTAGCCTCGCTCTTCCCGGAGATGGCGGCCGCCTAGCGGCAAGGAGCAAGTTTATCAAGTTCATCAAGTGCGGAGTGTATCGGGGCGCGCTGTTTGAAGCTGTATGTTGTCGGCTCATAGAAGCCTGGATGGAGTGCAGCGGAATCCCGGGCTGTATGGCATCTCCAGGACTCCCCTTCCTTCCATCCAGGCTACAACCCAAAACCTAAAACCCAAAACCCGCAACCAAAAAAACCGCCCCCTGTACCCTACACCTTCCTACCCCATCCCCAGAACAGTGCCGATCTGGTAGATCGCCACCGCCATCATAAAGGCGAACAGCGTGTTGAAGACCATGGAAAACAGTGCCCATTTCCAGGAGCCGGCCTCCCGGGCGATGCAGATCACGGTGACGAAGCAGGGTGCGTAGAACATGATGAAGGCCAGGGCGGCCAGGGCCACCACCGCGTTCCAGTTGCGGTCACCGGCCAGCCGGTCCTTGAGGGAGGAGGGCTGTTCCGGATCCGTCGCTCCCAGCGAATAGGCGGTGCCGAGGGTGGAGACGATGACTTCCTTGGCGGCAAAGCCGCCCACCAGGGCAATGTTGGTCCGCCAGTCAAAACCGGCCAGCCTGCTCAGCGGCTCCAGGGCGAGTCCGATCCTGCCGGCCAGGGAGCGGCGCAGCCCGGTTTCCGCCTGCTCATTGTCGATGGCCAGCAGCTTTTTTTCCATTTCCTGGGCCACGGCGGACCGCTTTTCGTCGGCCTGGCCGCCGATCCCCAGGGCTGCGGCGTATCCGACGCGCACCTCCTCGCGCTGCTGCTCAAATCGGAGTCGTTCCGAGTCGGGCAGGCCCGGATAGGTCATCATTGCCCAGAGAAGAATGGAGATGCCGAGGATCACCGTGCCCGCCTTTTTAATGTACTGCCAGGTCCGCTCCCAGGTATGAATCAGCAGTCCCCGGAAAGTGGGGAAACGGTACGGCGGCAGTTCCATGACAAAAGGAGTGGCCGGGCCGCGCAGTACGGTCAGACGCAGAAATTTGGCGGCAATCAGGGCCACGCTCCAGGAAACCACCGTGGCCAGGAACATGTAGCGGGCCTGGTGCGCGGAGAAGAAAGCGCCGATCAGGAGCGCCAGCACCGGCAGCTTGGCCCCGCAGTTCATGAACGGCACAGTGAGTAAAGTGGCCATCCGCTCTTTGGGCGAGCGGAGAGTCCGGGTGGCCATCACCCCGGGAACCGCGCAGCCGCCGGCGATGCCGCCGGAAACGATGAAGGGCATCACCGAGGAGCCGTGCAGGCCGAAGGTCCGGAAGACCCGGTCCATCATGAAGGCCACCCGGGCCAGGTAGCCCGAATCCTCCAGGATGGCGATGCCGAAGAACATGAACATAATGATCGGCACGAAGCCGAGCACACCGCCTACCCCGTCGATCACCCCGGAAATGAGCATGGATTTGACCGGCCCGTCGGGCAGCAGCCGTTCGACGCCCTCGCCCAGCAGGGCGAACAGAGACGCCAGCCAGTCCGCCGGGATGGTGCTGAAGTTGAAGGTGAAGCTGTAGAGGCCGAACAGAACGGCGGCCATGATCAGCGGCCCCAGGAAGCGGTGGGTGACGACCTTGTCGATCCGGTCCGAGGTGTAGAGGCGGTCGGCGTCGAAGCGTTGCGACAGGACCCCCTGACGCAGGATGGACTTGATGTAGCCGTAGCGGTGGTCGGCGATGATCGCCTCGGGGTATGCCTCCAGAGTGCTCTGCAGGTGGCTGGTGATCTGCTCGGTGCGGGTGACCAGGCTGTCGGCCAGGGCGGTGTCGGCCTGCATGGCCCGGTCCAGGATCTGGTCGTCGTTCTCCAGGATTTTGAGGGCGGTCCAGCGGGCGGCATAGGTATCGGTGAGCAGGCCGCTTTCTTCGATAAGGGGGACCATGTCCTCCAGTGCCTGATCCAGGTCCTCGCCGTAGGAGAGGCGCAGGGGATGCCATTCCTTGTCCCGGTCCCGGCTGACGGCCACCAGCGTATCCAGCAGCCGGTCCACCCCCTGGCCGCTGCGGGCGATGATCGGCACCACCGGGGCCTGGAGCAGGCTGCTGAGCTTGTCAGAGTCGATGTCGAAACCTCGACTGCGGGCCACGTCGATCATGTTCAGGGCGATGACCACCGGAACGCCCAGTTCCATGAACTGGCAGGTCAGGTACAGATTGCGTTCGATGTTGGAGGCGTCAACGATGTTGAGTACCACGTCCGGCTTTTCGTTGACCAGGAAATCGCGGGCCACCAGTTCCTCCACCGAATAGGCGGTCAGGGAGTAGGTGCCGGGCAGGTCGGTGACCTGCAGTTCCGTATCCTGGTGGCGGCAGACCCCGGTTTTCTTTTCTACGGTGACCCCGGGGTAGTTGCCCACGTGCTGGCGGGCGCCGGTGAGGTAGTTGAACAAGGTGGTCTTGCCGGCATTGGGATTGCCGGCCAGGGCGACATGGATGGGGCGGGACATGGGCCGTGCGGGCAGGGTCAGGAGGAAGAGTCGGATTTCTTGTCGGGATGACAGATCGAGGACATCTCGGGACCGCACCCGGAACAATCACAGCTGCAGCCGCAGCCCTTATCTGACCTTGTGAAATTCCGGTACAGGCGACGACCGACGAAAACGGCGCAGAGGAGAATAATCAAGAGGATGATGAGATTCTGCATGGTCAAATCGTCGGCCTGGGTGAATCGGGTGAGGTAGATGCTATAAAGGAGTGACGAGGATATGTTCGGCGCAGAGCGGGTCCAGGGTAACCGTGCTGCCCATGACCCGAACCATGCATTGCTTGGACCGGCCGGGACAGATCATCTCGATCTCGCTGCCCGGCAGCACGCCTAACTGAGCCATGCGGGCGCACAACTTGCGGTCGCCGTTGATCCGGCAGACCTTGAGGCGCTCCCGGCCGCAGGCCAGGGACAACGGCGTGGCATTCCCGGGCAGTGCCCGGCCAGTTGTCTCCGGCTTGCCATGCTCGCTCACGGCACAGGGACAACTGAATTTCGGCGGATTCTTGGTCACGGCTTCTCTCGTTTGGTTTCACTTGTTAGGTACACCAAACATTTATCATTGTCAACGGATTTTGCAAGGGGGGATGGTTGATTGATGAGAATTGAAAAGTGTCCGGTTTGCGCAGGCCGAATATTGCCTTGACTTTGCCCGAAGAGGCCGCTTCTATTTTTATAGAAAACAGTGAACAGGCCAAACCTGTCGAAAGGCAGGGGCGGAAAGCCACGGGTCTGCAAAGATAGCCGGGTTGCCACTTCAAACGGGCAACCCGGCTTTTTATTTTTCGAAGGAGGAGTAAAGCGGTCGTTTGATGGTTGACTGGCTCAGCGAATGATCCAAACTCTTTGGGGGACACGATGAAAAAAATTGCCATTGCATCTTGTTTGTTATTTGTATGTTCTATCTCTGGCGCTGCATTTGCGCAGACCAAGGCGGTGGTCATTCCGCTTGGCTCGAAAAGCTCAGGGCTTCAGCATTATCGAATTGCATCGCAGACAGGGACGAATGTTAATGGCTGTGAAACAGTATCATTCACCACGAATGATTCAATCGTAGAGGCTGTTTTATCCTCAAATTTTTCGATATTGCCGACAGCTGATGACCAAAGTTGGTGGTCAGACATTGTATATACCACTGATGATGGGGCTACGTGGTCTGACGTAAGTGGGCAGGTTACGGTTTCTGGCGCGATTACCGGAGTGTTTACAAATAATTCTGAAAATGCGCTATTGACCCTGGATCCGAACACAACATATAAGTTCAGGGTCGATTTGGCGTCTCCGCCGTCGCTATCATCCGGACAATGCGAGCTTTTTATTACATTTAACAAAAAGGATTCCGGGAGTGTCGTGACAGCCGCTCCTGCTTCATCACCGTTGCAGATCCCCACCGGGGTGGGAACCCGTAACAGCGAAGAGTGACCTTATTTTTCTTGAGTAAAATGTCCCCACTGGAGAAGCAGGGGGATTTTTTATAAAGTATTGGAGCAGGTTCAACCCAGCAGCCCCCCGATGAACGGCCCGACCGCGTCCGGGCCGAGTTCGTCCACCAGGCGGATGGTGGCGGTGCCGATGACCGCCATGTCCGCCCGTCCCTCCAGCATGGCCACGTCCTCCCGGCGGCTGATGCCGAAACCCACGGCGAGCGGAAGGTCGGTGGCCTTCCGGCAACGCTCCAGGTAGCCGGCAAGGCTCGCGTCCATTACCGTCTGCTTGCCGGTCACTCCTTTTCTCGCCACGCAGTAGATAAAGCCGTCGCCATGGTCGGCCACCTCGCGCATCCGATCGTCGGTGCTGGTAGGGGTGAAGAACATGATCGGCGCGATGCTCTGTTCACGGCAGCGGCGCAGGTAGGTCTCCCCTTCCTCGGGCGGCAGGTCGGGGACGATGAGGCCTTTCATCCCCATCTCCGCCGCACGCTGGATGAACAGCTCCTCGCCGAAGCGAAAGAGGATGTTGTAGTAGGTCATGAACAGGAAATTGACCTGGGGAAATTCCCGGATCATCTCCTCGGCAAAGGCCAGGCAGTCCTTCACCCGGATACCCTGGTTGAGTGCCTCCTGATTGGCCCGGACGATGACCGGACCGTCGGCCATGGGCTCGGAAAAGGGGATCTGCAACTCGATGCAGTCCACGCCGTTCTCCGCCATCTGGCGGATCACCCGGCGGTTGACTTCAAGGGAGGGGTAGCCCAAAACCAGGTGGGTCATGAGCAGGATCGGTTTTGTCTCGAGACGTTTACGGAGATCTGCGGTCAGGTTCATGTAAGGTTATTCTCCCATGGAGTTGTCGGTATCGCAAAAAATGCGATCCCGACGCCGGCATGCCTTGCAACTTGTTGAAATCACAGTTGAAGATGCTCAGTCTTTTGCTTTTTGTGAGGCCAGCATGGAGTTGCGGTATTCGTCGCCCCGGCCGATGATGAACCGCTTCCAGGAGGGGTCGTCGAAGGCGTGCGCAATGGTGAAGATGTCCTTGTCGCCCCGGCCGGACATGTTGATGATGATCGCGTCGTGGCGGTTCATTTTCGGGGCGTCCTTGAAGGCCTGGACAAAGGCGTGCGCCGATTCCAGGGCCGGGATGATCCCCTCGCTGCGCATGGTCAGCTGGAGGGCCGCGATTACCTCGTCGTCGGTGGCCGCCTCGAAGCGGACCCGGCCGGAATCGCCCAGCCGGGCGAGGATCGGCGAGATGCCTACGTAGTCGAGGCCGGCAGCGATGGAATGGGTGTCGAGCATCTGGCCGTCCTCGTCCTGGAGGAACATGGTCTTGTAGCCCTGGGCCACCCCGGCCGCGGCCCGGCTGCCGGTCATTCTTGATGCGTGCTGATCGGTGTGGATGCCCTTGCCGCCGGCCTCCACTCCCACCAGGTCCACGCCGCTCTCGTTCGTGAAGCCCTGGAAGATGCCCATGGCGTTGGAGCCGCCGCCCACGCAGGCGTAGACCGCCGCCGGCATGGCACCGTGCTGTTCCAGGATCTGGCTCCGCGCCTCCTGGCCGATGATCGACTGGAACCAGGCGACCATCTCCGGGAAGGGATGCGGCCCGCAGACCGTGCCCAGAACGTAATGCGTATCGTCCATCCGGGCGACCCAGTCGCGAAAGGCCTCGTTGATGGCATCCTTGAGCGTCTTTGAGCCGTCGGTAACCGGGACCACCTTCGCGCCCAGCTGTTCCATCCAGAAGACGTTGGGCCGCTGCCGGGCCACGTCCTCCTCGCCCATATAGATGGTACAGGCAAACCCGAAACGGGCGGCCATGGTGGCGGTGGCCACCCCGTGCTGACCGGCCCCGGTCTCGGCGATCACCCGCTTTTTGCCCATCCGTTTCACCAGCAGGCCCTGGCCCATGACGTTGTTGGCCTTGTGCGCGCCGGTGTGGTTCAGATCCTCGCGCTTGATGAAGATCCGCGCCCCGCCGAAGTGGTTGCTCAGGTTCTCCGCATAGGTGAGGGGAGTCGGCCGGCAGGAGTAGTTGCCCATCAGGCGGACGTACTCCTGCCAGAAGGATTCGTCGGCCCGGGCCTTTTCATAGGCCAGATTGAGTTCGGCAAAGGTCTGGTGCAGCACTTCGGGGATGAAGGCGCCGCCCCACGGACCGTAATAGCCTTTTTGTGCAGAGTTCTCGGTCATGATTCGCTGTTGTCTTTGAGATTAATCTTACAGCGGCAGGCCTCGGCGAAATCCTCGGGGTAGTGGCCGCAGATGAAGCGCAGCTGTGCCTCGCTAAAGGCACCCATGCTCCAGGGCAGCTTCGGCAGGAACGAGTAGAGGAGCCGCTGGCCGTTCATCAGGCTGAACCGCTTGGGCAGTTCGATGGAGGTGACCATCCGGGCCCCAAGCCCGGCATATATGTGCTGGGCGGTGAGGATACCCCGGTCGAGGGAGGCCCGCACCTGCACGTCCGCCTCCAGGATGTTGCCCACCGGGCACTGGTCCGTGTCCGCCATGACCATCAGCTGCAGCTCCCACTGCGAGGTCTGCGCCTTGGGCACGAAGAGTAGCACGTTTTCATCTTCCCAGACAACCAGTTTATGCGGTCCGCTGCCGCCGTCGGTGCGGACATTGTTGCGCAGGGCTGCAAGGTAGTCGCCGAAGAAGTCGCGGCCGTGGTGTTCCCGGTAGCGGGCCACGGTGTCCGCGACCAGGTCGCCGCAGGCAAAGGCGGGCAGGGTGGTTTCTCCGTCCGGGGATCCGACCGTTTCAGGCACCAGGGCGTACTGCTGGTGGATCATCTGGTGCGAGGCGTGCAGCCGGTAGCCGGAAGCGGAAAAGTCGTAGCCGAAGTTCCAGCCCCACAGGGTTGTGCCGTGCTCGGCGGGCAGCTCCGGGTGGCCCAGGATGCGCAGGCGAAGGTTTTCCAACTCTTCGGGTTGGAGGGTGCGCCGCCGCGGTAGTTCGATTCCCAGTCGTTGCGCCAGGGCGGCATAGACCCGCTGGTAGTAGAGATGACGCAGCCCCTGCATGTCTTCCTCGGAAAGGTCGGCGGTGCGGTAACGGACGGCATCCGGAGCCATGTTGGAGGCATAGTGGCCGCCGGCGATGTAGCTGTTGGCGCGCAGGTATTCCAGGACATGGCTGCCGTCGCTCTTCCACTCGCCGACGATGGGGCTGTCACCCTGCACGCCGGGGCGCAGGACCATGACCTCCTTCCAGGGATCGGGCAGGCAGGGGTTGTTGGCAACCGTCTCGAACAGCTCGAAATCAGTGATATCGGCCCGCAACCGCTCCCGGTCGTCCCGGCGGTAGCGCAGGCCGGTGGGCCGACCGTCCGGGGCATGCTCCAGCCGGCAGCAGAATTCGGCCAGGGCGACCAGTTCCTCCGGATCGGTGGAGGTCGCGGCCAGGCTGTAGAGGAGCGGCATGGGCAGGCCGGGCAGCAGGGAGGAAAAGGTGGTGCAGGTCGGCAGCGATGTCAGGGCCTTGCGCAGGGAGCAGGCCGGGGTCGGCGGCAGGCAGATGGCCGCCGGGTCCTTGGCCCGGGCGTCGGCCCAGCCGGAATCGATGAAGGTGGCGCCCCGGAAGGGAAAGGCGTTGGCGATCTCATAGATCGGCTTGCCTGCCTCGACCGGGATATCGTCGGCCGGATAGTTGCGCCGGTTGTCGCAGGGGTCGCCGTCGGCGGTATGGCCGAGGGGGCGGATTGCCTCGTGCTCGCGCAGGTTGGCGACCCGAAATGACGGGCGGTGCACGGCCACGGCAAAAGTCCCCCCGGGGGTGACCGAGGTTCGAAAGGTGGCACGGGAAAGAGGCGTTGTCATTGCCGGGTGCGCAGAGAAGTATTTTCTGGAGATTGTCCTTGTCGGCAGCTCATTTTTCAGTGCATAATAGACCAATATGCTGAATAAATCATCTTCATTTCTCCCCCATGTCATGGCGGGACAGGTTACGAGAAAACCCATGCGGTTCCAGAAAATTCCCTTTCGCGTCAAGGAAACAGCAAATTGTCCGCTTTACCTGAAGGAAGACTGCTTCGTGCTCTCGGGGATCGCGGTCCTCATGGACGGCGGCGGTGCCCGCTCCCTGGTCACCACCACCGTTATTCACCATCCGGAAAACCGCGAGAACTGTTCTATTCTCAGCGCGGATCTCAACCGGCTGGTGATCGCCCATGAACGCGCCGATCTCATCCCCCAGGGCACGTACTGCTGCAGCGGCTGCTCCGGCACGCTTACCCTGGAATATCTTGAGCGCCGCGGCAACGATATGGACAAGTTCCTGGAAGAGAGCGAGCAGGCTGCCGGCCTCCTCCATCTATTGGGAAATTTTCCGTTTTTCAGCAATATCGATCGGGAAGACCTGGAGGAGGTGGTCAAATCCTTCAGGATGAAGCGATTCGCCAGGAATGAAATCATCATCCACCACGGCGACCACGGTGATAATTTGTATATCGTGGTCTCCGGCAAGGTTTCGGTCATCAACCAATCGGGTATTTCCATTGCCGAACTCTCGGTGGGTGAGGTCTTCGGCGAGATGAGCCTGCTCAGTGACGAACAGACCAGCGCCACGGTCCAGGCCATGGAAGATTGCGAGATCCTTACCATCGATAACCGCGAATTTCAGGAGATTCTGCAACGGTACCCGCTGCTGCAACGCTATTTCAACAGGCTCCTGGCCCGGCGGCTCTCCCGGGCCAATACCTTCCGCAGCGTGGATTATGTGTCGATCATGACCGGCAGGCTGGAGGAATTTTCGCCCGAGGCCCTGTTTCAGTCGCTGCATGCCGCGCGCAAGACCGGGATCCTGACCCTTTCGGAACTGAGCAAGGGCACTGCCCGTTTTTCCTTTCGACAGGGCGCCCTGATCAGGGCCAGCTACGGCGGGAAAAAAGGAAAAACCGCCTTTTATGGGGTGCTGCGCGAGGGGAGCGGCGGCTTTCGCTTTACCCCGGGCCTGCCGCCGGAGGATTTCGACGCGCCGGAGATCGGCTATTTCATGAAACTTCTGATGACCGGTCTGGAGAAGGTCGACGGCAACGACGATCCGGCCGGGTCGGAGAGCTGATATGGTGCAGGGTCAACTGCGCTGAAGCGCTTCGGCCTCATCTCCGGAGAACGACTTGCCGGTCATGGAGAAATACCTGCCGATCGGGCGACAGGCTCGCGGCACTCGTCCCGACCAGTCGCGCCTATGGACATCAGTTTCTGCATCAGAATTATCTATTTGCATTATAAACTTTGTCGATTAATAGTTAGGAGCCTGCTAACCATTACTCAGAGTTGTTCAGCCCGTTCCAATGTTCCTGTCCCCGAATAATCTCTCCTCGTACGTTGCCGGCAAGTGCGTGCCTGCCCTCCCGGTAGAATGCCTTTTGGAACAGGGGAGCGGCAGCCTGAATGAGGATGTCCTGCTTCAGGAAGAGGCCTTGTTCGGCGTGTTTGACGGTGCCACCAGCCTGAACAGGGAGATATTTGCCGACGGCCGCACCGGCGGCCTGCTCGCCGCGGAAACAGCAGCTCTGGCCTTTCGCCGCAACGGCGCATCACTCCTGGACCTCTCCGCGCGGGCCAATCGCCTGATAAGAGAGGCCATGGAGGCGCGGAAGGTTGACCTGGCCGAGAAAAAAAATCTCTGGTCCACCAGTGGGGCCGTGGTCCGCCTGCATGACGACCATTTCGAGTGGTGCCAGATCGGTGATTGCCTGATCCTGGTCCTGCGCCATGATGGATCGTATCACTTGCTGGCTGATCCACCGGGCCAGGATGTCGAGACCCTTTCTCTCTGGAAGCGTTTGACCCTGAAGCGCGGGGAATGCATCAGCGAAGTCCTGGCGGATCAAATTCGCAAGGTCCGCGACGGGATGAATATTCACTACGGGGTCTTCAACGGCGAGCGGGAGGCAATGAATTTTGTCCGGAGCGGCCGGGAGACGCTCTCCGGGCTCAGCGACATCCTTCTGTACACCGACGGGCTCTCCCTGCCCCGTTCCCGTCCGGAAGAGGACGACGACCTCGCCACCTTCGTCCGTCTCTACCGGCAGGGCGGCCTGCTTGCCATCCGGGACCAGGTCCGGCGCATGCAGCAGTTTGATCCAGCCTGCCGCGTCTATCCCCGTTTCAAAAGCCACGACGATATCGCCGCCATCGCCATTCCGGTCAGCCGATAATGTTCCCCGCCCGGCTGATGACCGTATGAAATTCCCTGCCGTTGAACAGGTTGCCTGGGATCACTATGTATCGAAGCATCCCGGCGCGGTTCCGTACCACCTCTACGGCTGGCAAAAAGTGATCGAGTCCGCTTATGGTCATGTGCCCTGCTACCTGGCCGTGGCCGGGGAGGCCTCAGGTTCTGCGGCCGCTATTCGCGGCGTCCTGCCCCTTGTTCATTTTCGCTGTCCGGGCAGGGAAAGCCGACTGATCTCCCTGCCCTATTTCGATTGCGCAGGCCTGCTGGTTGATGATCCCGAGGCAAAGAGGGCGCTTGTGGCCGGGGCACTGGAACTGGCAGGCGATCTTGGTGCCGCTCACCTGGAGATTCGACAGGATCATCCCGGTGAAGTGCTTGCGGAAAAGGCGAGGGATTCTCTCGGTTCCGAGTTCAGCTCTACGATATATGACTTAAAGGTAGGGTTGCGCCGGAGTCTTCCCGAAACGGTGGAGGAACTGTGGCGGCTGTTGCCGGCCAAAGTGCGCAACCAGGTCCGCAAGGCTCTCCGCTCCGGTTGTACCGGCAGGATTGGGGGTCGGGAGCTGCTGAACGACTTTTACGAGGTCTTTTCCCGCAACATGCGGGATCTTGGTTCGCCGGTTCATGCCCGGGGCTTTTTTGCGGAGATCTTCCACCATTTTTCCGAAAAGGCCTGGATAATCCTTGTGGAACGGGAAGGTTTGCCCCTGGCCGCCGCCCTGGTGTTCAGATTCAACGAGACCCTTCATAATCCGTGGGCATCTTCCCTGCGTCCCTTTCGGCCGCTCTGCCCCAACATGCTGCTCTACTGGGAAATGCTTTCCCATGCCTGCGAGCAGGGCCTGCGCTTCTTTGATTTCGGTCGCTCCTCGCCTGGAACCCCCACCTGCGCCTTCAAATTGCAATGGGGCGCGGAGATGCGGCCGTTGCGCTGGCATGTTTTTTCCCGCCACGTCAAACCCTGGCACCCGCAACAGGAAACCCTGGTCATTGAATCATGGAAAAGTATGGCTTTGCCCCTTTCCCGGCAGCTCGGGCCTGAGCTTCGCCGCTTTATCAGCCTCTAGCCAGAAAAAATCAGGCATGTTTGTCCGCCACCTTCGCCAAGACGATTTTGAAATTACCCTGCCCATGCCGCTTTTTCTGGTGGTGGAGGATGTCGGCTGGTGGCGCGGCCATGACGGTTCGGCCCGCCAGGAACCGTACCGTACCGGCATGGGCCGACGCCATTGCCTGGCCGACTATCAGGCACTGGTCTTTCTTGCCAAGCGGTTGTCCATGCGGATTCAGATGGCAATGGTCCTTTGCGAATGGGACCGAACCGATTTACTTCGGCAGATCCCTTCCGCCACCTGGATGGGGTCGACATGGAACAATGCGGAAAACCGAGGACCATGGCTCGAGGAAACAGCCGATTTCCTGCGCCGGCACGACAATTTTCTGGAAATCGGCCTGCACGGCGTCGGTCACGAATACTGGGTGCAGGGGCAGCTCAAGCGTGCCGAGTTCCATGACGCCGACGGGTTCATGCGGCCGCCCTGGTCCATCCGTCAACACCTGGAGGCCTTTGGCCGTCTGCTGGAGCAAAATGGGCTCGGACCCTTTCCGGAATCGTTTGTTCCACCGGCTTTGCACCACAGTTTCGGCAATGGCGAGGCATCGATGCAGGCGATCCTCAGCGAGTTCGGCATTCGCTACCTATGCACCATTTTTTCACGGGCCAGGCAGTACGCGCCGCCCTTGCATGAGGGACTTACCTGGGAGTGCGGTGTGCTGCTGCTCGAACGCAACGAGGCAGCGGTTCCCTGGGATCATGTCGGCGCCATACCGCCGCAAAGCGTCAGCGGACCAGTGGTCAGTCTGCACTGGGCCAACCTCCTGCACCAGGAGCCTGATCGGAACGGCGAAGTGGTCGCCGCCTGGGCTGATTTGCTGATTGCCAGGGCCAAAGAGCTCGACACTTTCCTCGCCCCGGATACCGCCGCCTGCTGGAGCCAGTACTGCTATCACCGTCTGGCCGTTCTGCGGTCCCTGGGGCCGGGGGTGGAAATCGATTGCCGCCGGCTGCCGGAGCTGGCCGCTTTGTCCGGCCCCGTATATCTCAAGGTCCGCGAGCGGAAGCAAAGGCAGTGGCAGGTACGGGGAGGGAGTGTTGTCACCGCCAGGGACCTGGGGGAGGGCATCACCCTGTATGCAATCCTGCTCCAGCCTGGTGAAAAACGGCTCTTTTTTCACCAGGCCGCGGAGAGCGCTTCCTGATAGACGCCGGCGACCCTGGCAAAGACTGATCGCCAGCTGTATGGTAACGTGAGCCTGGCGGCTGCGGCAGGGTCAGGGTTGGGGGACGCGATGATCCTGCCGATCTGGCGTTCGAGGCATCGGGCCAGCATTGTTTCCAGCCCGGGCTCGTTTTCTTGATGGGGGATGTCCACTCCTTTGAGCGGGGGGAGGGGCAAAAGTTCAACCAGATCCGGATCGCCTGCTCCGAGTATTTCCCGGCAACCGGGCAGGTCGGTGGCCGTGACCCGGCACCCCGAGGCCAGGGCCTCCAGCAGGACCAGGGGCAGGCCCTCGAAAAAGGAGGGCAGGACAAAGAGATGGCTCTCGCGCATCAGTTCGGCCAGTCGCTCCTGCGAAACCCTGCCGTGCCGGGTGATTTTCCCGGCCAGGTGTCCGGCCAGGGCCTGGCATTCCGCTTCCTCCTCACCGCTGCCGCTGCCTGCCAGGTGCAGATGGACGGGCAGGTGAACGATTCGCTGCATCGTCCGGAGCAGCCAGAGCACCCCCTTGGCGCGGCTCAGTTTTCCGGCATAGAGGATGTGGACGGGAGGTGCACGCCTTTTCACCCCCCGGCTGAAAAGGGCGTCGTCAAAGCCGCCGCCCACCACCTGGATCCGTTTGCCGGGAATGCGGTAGAGGGAGGTAATTTGTTCCGCCTGGTGGGGGCTGAGCGCCATGATCCGATCGATGGCCCGGCACGGTGGAGCCACCAACGGCCGCAAATGGGGACAGTTGTGGAACTGGCGTAGATCGGTGGAGTGGCAGGTCACCACCATGGGCAGATCAGGCAGCAGCTGCCTGGCCAGGCTGCTCATCAGCCACAGGTGGTGCGTGTGTACGATCTCCGGCCGAAAGGTCGCCGCCGCCCGCCTGATCCGGAGGGCAAAGGCGGCACGGTACGCCTCGATCTCCCCGGGGTTTAGGTCGCGGAAGCGGCTGCTCGCATAGGGCATCACATCGCTCATCCCCGGGACCGGGAAGGGCAGATCGCCGCCACTGAAGGTCACGAACGAACACTGCTCCCCGTCAAGGCAGGGGAGCAGGGGTGGACTGTCCAGCGGAACACCGGCAATAAGAAAATTCCGGTGGCCGGCGGCGGCCGCCTGGTCAATGATGTTTTGCAGGTAGATTCCGCTGCCGGTGCATTCCGGCCGTTGACTCAGGAGGTGAAGGATGCGCATGAAAACTCGTACTGCCGCTGCCTATCCCAATAATAAAGGGAGATCATATCTCCAGGGAACTTATTTTTCCTTGAAGGTGTAGCTGTAGACGAACTCCTTGGGGTTGTAAAAATCCAGACTTTTGCCGCCGATCTCCGCGTAAGGATAGCCGAAGGTGTTGAGGACAGGGCCGGCTTGCGGAGGGTTGAGCATCACATCCCGCCCCTGGGCGATCACCACCCGATAAGGATCGATCCCGCCCCAGAAAAACTCGCGATACTCTTTGGTTCTGGGGTTCGCCAGATCGAGATTTTCAGTGAGCATCGCCTTGCGGACATCGGCCGGATCGACGGTTACCCAGCCATAGCCGGGGAGGAAAAACTCGGCCCAGCAGTGCTGCCAGGTGGTGGTATCCTCCTCGGCCTTTTTCCCGAGGCGGACACTGAAGACTTCCCGGGCCGGGACGCCGGCTGCGCGGCACAGAGCAACATAGACCGAAGAAATGTCGGTACATTTCCCCCCCGGTTTTTTCAGGAGCAGACAGACATCTCCCTTGCCGCAGCCGATGGTCTCGGGATCACGGTACATGTTGTCGACGGTCCAGTCATAAATGGCCCTGGCTTTCTCCAGAACGGTCCGCTTGTTTTCGGTGATCGAATCTGCCAGTTTCTTGACTTCGCCGTCTATGGGGCCGAGGCTGGTCGATTGCAGGTATTCGGCATAATCGGCCGGATTCCAGGCCGGCTCAACCTCAGGAAATCCGGTCTGGCGGATTTCCTGGCGCTCAACGGCAAAGGAAAAGGTCAACATGCGGCTTTTTGCCCCTGTCGGCCACTCGGCATACAGGATGGGGGTGTTGAAGACGCTGTCGGTATAGATCCCTGAAGATGCGAAATCGCCGGTGACCGAAATGTCCGAAATGATCTGATGACCATCGGTGACAGGGTACGGTAGCCACAGTCTGGCGTCCTGGCCGGACGCATGGGCGGAGAGGTCGACGGTCAGAGTGACGACGCCGGAACGACTTTGCGCCCCGAGGGCGATGGATGCTACCTGGGCAAGAATAAGGGCAAGAAAGATCGACAACGCTTTTTTCATGGAACCTCCTTCAACGTAATAACATTATAGGCAATAACGACAGGTTTGGTGCTACACCACGGATATCCCGGGCATCGGTCAGGCGGGCTGCTCCCCGGGTTCGGGAAACCTTCGGGCACGCTTTCTCGCCGCCGTCACCAGTCCGCAAAACACCCGCCGCATTTCCTGGTCGCTTAACTGCAATTCCTCCTCATCCTGCACACTGGAATCCGCTGCATCAGCCTCCCCCGGATTTCTCGGAAGCGGTGATTCGGACCCGACCTGGAACACTTCGCCGTTCCCGGCAATAACCTCTTTCAACCGACTGTGGTTATGCAGCCAGCGCTGACATGCATCGTGCGTTCCCAGAAAGAGGACAAACAGTTTTGCGCCGCGCTGGAGGGTGACCAGGCGATAGCCGCAGCTCAGATCGTATTTGCGACAGCTTCTGATTCGTTTTTCCCCGTAGCGGGTATAACTGCCGACCCCATCCAGGTAGCTGCCAGCTGCGTTTGCCGTCAAATTTTCGATGACGGCGGCAGCTCTTCGCGCCACCGCCCTGCCGGCTTTGCCGTCATCCTGCAGCGCCGCAATTTGCCGCTCCACCTTTGCACTGACGTGAACATTTTTCATATGCAGGCCCTCAGTAACAGGAACAGGTCAGCAATAGTATCTGCCCTGCAGCGGGCAGCGTTCATAACTGGCGCAGCGGTCGCAGACGCCGTAGCGAACAACTTCCTCGGCGCCCCAGAGTTGCCTGGCGGTCAGCTCGCATTGCAGCTCGCAGTCGTTGCAGGAGGCCGGTTCGCCCTCCCGGACGAAAATCCATGCATCCTGTTCCAGCAGAATTTTCTTTTTGTCGTTGCAGGACGCGCAGAGAAACTGAAAATGGGTGTTGCCCTGGTCATCCTTTCGTTTCCACGTGGGCATTGTTTTTCTGATTACCACCAATCCTCAGCACGGGTTAGCAGGTATTGCGTGAACGTGAGGGGACTGATTTTATTTTTCCTTTGTATGTCGGGGACAGAATGATTTTCGCCAAAAACAACGCGAAAAAAATACAGTCCCCTGAGGTTGGCGGAAAAATTCAATCTGTCCCCGGATTATTACTTCACGCTCTCAGTGGGATAGCCCGCTCCCTTCCAGGCAAAGATGCCGCCCGGGTGGCGCAGGACATTGGTGTAGCCCATTTTCTTCGCCCACATTGCGCCGTTGTGGCTGCGGGTGCATTTGACAAAACCGCAGTAAATGACGATGGTCCGCTCCTTGTCCGGCCCGAGCAGCGCGGCAAAATCCTCCTGGCTCTTGTTGTCGGTTTCCTTGCTGTCCCATGTGGTCATCTCGGAGATGGGGAAGAGGAACTGCCTGGCGCCGGGGATATGCTCTTTTTTGTAGCTGTCCGCAAAGGGCATGGTGTCCACCACCAGGATGTCTTTGCCGGAATCGATCAGTTGTTTCAGTTCTTCGGTGGTGATGATCCCGTAGCCGCCTGCCAGCACTTCGCGGACAAGCTTGACCGCCCCGGCCTCTTTCTCTACCTCCTGCTCGAACTTGTTTTCGCCGAAGGCAAATGCCGAAGCTGAAAGGCCCAGCACCATCAACACCGCCACCAGGCTCAGAAATCCTTTGCTCACCTTGTGCATACCTACCTCCATTTGTTGTTTACCTCCCTGTTTCTACCGCTGACCGGCGGTCAGCGGCATATTGCCAACGCCACCAATAGAGAAAAAAACACCCGCCGCCATGGCCAGGTCCCGGTGCAGCGAGGTGCGCAAGCTGCTGTAGGCCCGTGTTTCTGGGTCTTCCGGGCCGAAGCAGCCGCAATCGATATCCAGGCCCAGCCAGACCGCATAGCCGAGAATGGCGATGAACAGCCCCAGCAGGCCGGTTATCACCGCCAGGCTTCCGCGGACATCAAAGACGAGTCCGATCGCGGCGGCTATCTCCAGCACCGGCAGGCCAATAGCGATGGGCATGACGCTCCAGCTGGGTACCAGGCCGAAATCGTTGATGATCACCGCAAAGGCAGGCGGATCAGTTAGCTTCAGGACTCCCGCCCAGATGAACAGCCCGGCCAGGGTCCAGCGTACCAGCCGGTAGGGCCAGAGGGAGCGAATCACGCCTGTCCAGGCTCCCGGCTCAGCGGGCGGCATGGAGGGCCGCCCCCAGGGCGCCGACGATGTCCGGGGCCGGCGGCGAATCCACCCGGACGTTATCAAGGCGTTCGCGCAGCATCCCGACAATGCAGGGATTTCTGGCTACGCCGCCGGAAAAGACAATGGCCTCGCCGTAGCCGACCCTGCTTAGCATGGCGACGATGCGGTTGACCACCGACAGGTGCACGCCCCGGGCGATGTCCTGAGGCGGTGCACCATGGTTTTTCAGAGAGATCACCTCTGACTCGGCAAAGACCGTGCACATGCTGTTGATCGCCACCTCATGTTCCGATTGGAGGGCGGCCGGGCCGAATTCGTCCAGGCGAAAGCCCAGGGAGGCCGCCATGATCTCCAGAAACTTTCCGGTGCCGGCGGCGCACTTGTCGTTCATCTGAAAATTGATCACACTGCCATTGGCGCCGAGGGAGATGGCCTTGGAATCCTGGCCGCCGATATCCACCACCGTGGTGCACTCCGGAAAGTGGAAGCGGGCCCCCAGGGCATGGGCCTTGATCTCGGTGATCACCTCGTCGGCGAAGTGCTTCAGGGCCAGGTGGCGGCCGTAGCCGGTGGCCACCACCCGGGCCGGTGTATACCTGCCAATCATTTTCAGGGCCTGGTCGTGCGGGTCAAAGCCACTCTCGCTGAGCTGCCGGTCCACCAGGCGGCCGTTCTCCAGCGCGGCGACCTTGATCGTCCGCGAGCCGAGGTCAATGCCGACGAACATCGTTACCCCCTGATCTGTTCGAGAAAGGCCTCGATCCTGGTCTGCAGCTGACCCACGTCCTCCGGCGAATAGTCGGATTCGATGGACAGGTAGGGAATACCCTCCTTTTCGCAGGCCTCCCGGACCTTGATCTCCTCAATATTGTAGGTGTGGCAGAATTGCAGAGAATAATGGAGAATGCCCTGGGCCTTCGACTCCCGGTATTCCTTGAGGATCTGGTCGATGCGCTCGTCATTGGGGGTGAAGCAGGAGCAGTCGATCTGCATGTAGCGGTCGGTGAGGACCGCCAGTTGGTCGTCCATGGTCTTCTTGTCCTCAGCGATCAGGTCCTTGAAGTAGCGGGTGCCGATGCAGGACTCCTCGTTCACCACCACCGCCCTGGCGGACTCCACCAGGTTATGCACCTTCCAGTTGGGCAGGGCCATGGGCGTGCCCGAGACCATGACCCGCGGGGCATCGGCCGGGGTGGCGCCGATGCCGGCGGCGACCCGCTGCTCCAGCTCGTCGCACAGGGTATTGACTTTCTCGGCAAAGCGGACCGGCTCGTCGTAGAAGGCGATCTGCTCGATGAGCAGCGCGTCCTTGCCGCTGATTGGAGCAGGGCTTGCGGCCCGCAGCCGGGTCAGACGCTGCAGGGCGCGTCGCTTGTCGTTGATCACCCGGATCGCTCCGGCCAGGTCTTCGCTGGAGATGGTGGTTTTGCACACCTCCTCCACCTTGGCCTTGAATTCCTGGACCTCCTCCAGCCAGAGGGTCCGGTCCCGCTTCTTTTTCATCTGCGGGATCTCCATGACATAGGTGGGGACCAGCCGGTCGAGGAGTTCCCAGGTCTTTTTCTTGGCGTCGCAGGTGGTCTCGCCGTAGACGAAATCCACGCTCTGGAAATAGGGACAGATGCGGCCGGCCTTGAAGCCGTAGGCCGACTTGACCATGGGGCAGATATTTCTGGGCAGGACTTTTTCCGCATCAGGCACCGAGCCCTGGGAACCGCCGCACAGGCCGACGCAAACGCCGCCGGCGGCCACCACGATCTCTTCCGGGATGTAGACGCAGAAGGTGCCGACCACCGGCTTGCCCTTCTTCTTCACCGCCAGCATCTCCTTGATCCGGCCGCCGAAGATCTCAGCGACCATGTTGTCGAAATAGGCCATGTTTGCCGGCCGGTTCTTCTGGCTGAGGAACATTTTTCTGTAGACCTCGCCCAGCATCTGCCGGGCCTTGTCGAAGCGGCCCACATCCATGTCCAGCTCGGCCCACATTTCGGGGTAAGGCCTTACTTCAAATGCTGCACTGCTCATCGTATATACTCCTTGTGGATGGTGATGGGGAACAGGCGGTTACGGTTTGGCCACCGGCAGCCCCGCCTCTTTCCAGTCGGCGAAGATCGCCTGGTTGATGTCTTCGTAGCCGAGCTTCATCAGCTTGCGGTAGGCATTGTAGCTCCGGCCGCCGGAGTTGCAGTAGACGATGATCTTTTTATCCTTGTCCAGGACCGCGGATTTTGCGGCGAATTCGGCTGCCGGGATGTTTATCGCACCGGGGATATGGCCTTCCCTGAACTCCTCAACGTCGCGGACATCGACCAGGGTAAAGGTGGCCTCGCCGCCCTTGATCAGGGCATCGAGGTCGGCCGGGGCTATTTTGGTCGTTTCGACTTTCTTTTCATAGTCCGGTCCGGCAACGATGGGCAGGCCCCGCTCCTCCCAGACCGGCATGCCCTCGGCGTAGATCAGGATATCGGTGTAGCCGAGTTCCGTGGCCTTCTTGGCGGCCTTTTTGCTTTTGCCGCACTTGACCCCGTTGCAGTAGAAGACGAGGCGGGTCGATTTGTCGGCCGGCAGTTGGCCGGTATACCCGGAGAATTTTTTCTCCGGGATGTTGATTGCCCCCTTGATGTGTACCTCTTGGTATTCCTCTGGATTGCGGGCGTCGATGACCGTCATCGCCGCATTTTCATCCAGCATGGTTTTCAGCTCATCGGTGGTGATGATCTGATAGGTTGTCTCCGCCGCCTGCAGGCTGGCTGCCGCGCAAAGGGTGAGGACAAGAAAGAGGGTGAAAAAGAGTCTGGTTGTCCTGGTCATGGTGTTCTCCTTGAGTTCATGATTTTTTGTTGAGCGTATCCGCAAGTCGGCGGTTGTTGGTATCTGATCCTGTCAATGGTTCAGCCGCCACAGCCCTTGCTGGCACAGCTGCCGCCGCAGCCGCCGCCGGCACGCGACAGAGGCCTGGTTGAGGTCAGGGAGAAACCACCGCCACCGCCGCAACCGCAGCCGGAACTATGTTCGATGTAGTCAACCTTCACTACGCCGCAGGTTCGCGACAACCCCTGGTCGATCACCAGGGTGATTTTGCCGTCGGCCAGGATATGGTCCGCCTCCTTGCGCTCGTCCAGAGCCAGGCCCAGGGAAGGGCCGCCGCAGCCGTTCATGGCCGCGATCCGTACCGCAGAGTCAATGTTGTTTTTTGTGAGGTAGTCGGTGAGTTTTTCCGCAGCCAGGGGGGTGATTTCGATCATTTCGGTTCTCCTTGAATTATGGTTGCAAAACGAGTTGTTACGGACGGGGTTGCTCAAGGCGTGCGCTGTCATGCGGTACGGCCAGGGGATTTTGGGTCAGGACCCGGTCCTTGATCGCGAGAACGGTCAACGGGGCCTCGCTGTGTTTCCGGAAAATCGGTTCCTGGGGACCAAAGGCGCAGTTCATGGAATTTATTACAGGTTGATGACCCTGTCGGCCACCTGCAGGGAGGTGACGATGTCCAGCATGTTGGTGGTTTCGCCCACCTCTTTCTTGTCCAGGAGCTGGAAATGGTCCAGGCAGGTGCCGCAGACCAGGATGGAAACGCCGCCCTCGGCCAGTTTCTGCAGGATCGGCACCGTTGCCGCCCCCTGCGCGGTCAGCTTGACCCCGCCATTGACAAAGACCAGTCGCCACAGCTCCGGTCCCATCTCTTTCAGGGTCTTGAGGAAGTTGAGGAGCAGCCCCGCGCCCAGGGTGTCGTCGCCGTGGCCCAGCCGGTCGCTTGCCACCATCACCAGGATTTTTTTCGGAGCGTCCCCGGCGACAGCGCTGATCTCCGCTTCGCTCATGACCGGGCAGGCACCGTCGCCGGCAATCCCGGTCACCCGGAAATCGCTGCCCAGCCGCTCGCTTGCCGCCTGGTATCCCTGGTGAATCAGAAAACGGCTGACATTTTCCCGGGCCGGCTCGTTATCGACCAGCACCGCGATGGCCGGCGGTTTCTCCTGGGCCAGGAGATCCCTGACCTGCATCACCGGGGCGGGACAGACCAGGCCTCGGCAGTCCAGTTCTCGTGTCATCCGTTGTTCTCCTTTTTTTGATATACTGAGCCTCTTTCAAAATGATCATCTACTCCGATCGGCTAAAAATATCCTGGGCGGCGTCTTCCTTGTGAAATCGTCCACAACGGAGCGCTGCTACGCTTCCGGGCGATTTCACAACTCATCCTTGCCCAGAAAATTTTTTGCTCGATCTCGCGACAACGTTCATTTTGCAAGAGGCTCATACTACCTGGATTTTCTCCTGTGGTTCTTTCACCACTTCACCGACCAGGCAGGCCGCGGCGATCCCACGCGCCAGCAGGGCATGTTGCAGTGCCGCGGCCTGCTCGGCGGCCACGGCGAGGAGCAGGCCGCCCGAGGTCTGGGGATCGAAGAGCAGGTCCCGGACAACCGACGGAACCGCCGGGGCAAAGTCGACAAACGCTCCCCGGAAGGTGCGGTTGTGAAAGGCTCCGGCCGGCAACAGGCCCATGGCCGCCCATTCCAGGGCCTCGGGGTAATGCGGCAGCGCCGCCGCATTGATCCTCACGCCGAGCCCGGAATCCACCACCATCTCGGCCAGGTGTCCCAGGAAACCGAAGCCGGTGATGTCCGTGCAGGCGCTGATCGCAAAGCTGCTCATGACTTCGGCCGCTTCCCGGTTGAGGGCCGCCATGTTGGAGATCACCCGCGCGGTCACCTCGCTCCCGGCCATGCCCGCCTTGATCGCCGTGCAGATAATGCCGGTGCCCAGCGGCTTGGTGAGGAGCAGTTGGTCGCCGGCCCGCAGCCGCTTCTTGGTGAGGATTCGCTGCGGATGGATGAAGCCGGTCACCGCCAGCCCGTATTTCAGTTCCGGATCATCGATGGTATGGCCGCCCACCAGGACCACCCCGGCCTCGCGCAGGGCATGCAGGCCGCCCTCAATGATTTGGCGCAGCACGGCAAGGTCCAGTGTCTTGGCCGGGAAGGCGACGATGTTCATCGCTGTCTTCGGGGTGCCGCCCATGGCGTAGACGTCGCTCAGCGCATTGGCGGCGGCGATCCGGCCGAAGGAAAAGGGGTCGTCCACCATGGGTGGGAAGAAATCCAGGGTCTGCACCAGGGCCAGATCGTCGCTGATCCGGTAGACCCCGGCATCATCGGCGCGCTCCAAGCCAACGAGAAGATTGTCGTCCACCGGCAGGTCCAGGCCGCACAGGGCACGGTCCAGGTCGCCGGGCGGCAGCTTGGCGGCGCAGCCAGCGCCCTTGACCGTCCGGGTCAGTCGGGTCAGCGTTTCACTCATGGCGTTCCGGGCCTCCCTGATAAGATCACATCGGTTGCTCGCAAGCTGTCTGAACAAGGGATATGTAAATGTCGCATTGGAGAGTTCACAGGGGCTTTCCGTTCATCATTTGACCTGGACGGCAGGCTGCATGCATCCGGAAACCCTGACGGGGTGAGACCCTCAGCGGGAGGGGGTCAACACAGACGGGGCAAGGGAAACAATGCGCCTGGCATCAGCACAACCCGCACCGGGTGGCTTGTCAGACGCAAGTTTCAGTATGATAAGAAAAGAGTACGATTCATTATCGCTGTTACGTGTAAAATTGACTCAATGTCACGGTAGCTACAATAGATGAAAAAAACCGATGGGTCAAATAGGAAATATCTATTTAATGCCATGTGTAGTATGGAATTTCACCAGGGTTGTCGTCAAATTATCGGGGGCGGTGTCGGCGTCGGTATCGGGGTCGAAGGGAATAACCAGACGGCTTAGAAAAGGCTGGATCAATAATGTGGAGAGCAGCAGAACGGTGGAAGCTGCGAAATTCTTCCTGCCGGAACAGTTTTATCGATACCGATTCCGATACCGACCCCGACTCCGATGGAGTGCTGGGTTCCGCTGCGCTTTATTCATCCGGCGGCTTACTGGCCGAGCAGCCGGGTGAGAAGGTTCCGCAGGTCCCGCTGGTCCAGGCGGTGCAGGCCAAGCTCTTCGGCTATGGCCAGGGCTTCGGCATACTCTTCGGCGGCGAGGGGCCGGTTGATGGTCTCGTCGCCATAGGCCAGGTGGCAGGGGTGATACTGGTCCATGATGTTGACATAGGTTTGC
>QZJD01000094.1 GCA_003604995.1 Desulfobulbus sp.
AGGCGTGGTGGTGTCGGCCACGCGCAGACGTACACAGGGTACGTCGAGCATTGGCCGAACCCGCCACAACGCTGTAGATCGGACTTTTTGCGACGCCATCATGTTCTGTGAGGGGACCGTGGGTCCCGCCTGATCAGGACGGAAAATTTTTTCGCCAGGGTATGTCCGGGCCGGGCAGTGCCCGCCGTGATCCCAGTAGCCGGAAAGATCCCTCGCTGACCAGGCTGAGCGGTTCTGCCGCCCTTTCTGTGTTGTCCATCTTCTCGTAACCGGGTAATATTACAATGAACATGCTGATCACGGGCAAGGGCGGCCGGGCGGATTCGTTTGCCTCATGTCCTTGCCGAGCCGACAAAAGCGCACCCTGCGCAGGCAAAAACCATATCGCCCTGGAGGTATGTCTATGACCGGAAAAATCATGATCCGCAGCCTTGCCCTGGCAGGCCTTCTTCTGCTTGCCGCCTGCGCCGGCCCGGAGGTCTCGACTCCTGGTCTTTCCTATCCGCCGACGGAAAAAGTGGAGGCGGTATTTCAGCGCACCCAGGTGCCCGAGCAGTGCAGGGTTTTTGCCCAGCTTTTCACAACCCTCCCTGCCGGGTACTCCGGCCGCCAGTTTGTTGAGGTTCTTTCCGCCGAGGCCGGGAGCAGGGGCGCGGACATGATCCTCATCGGCCAGTCCCGCCAATGCCCCGACGAGGCAGAGATGGCCTTTACCTATTTCGGACCTGACCGCGAATACAAAATCAAAGAATGGCCGGGCTGGAACTACGGGTTTGAGGAGTGGCAGAAACAGGGCGACTGGGCCAACATCGGTTTTGATGAGTGGGGCAATGATTCGGTGCGCTTTGATTTTCCGGTGGTGATGCAGGTCGTCTTTCTCCGCTGTCGGCCGTGATTGTCGAAATCACCGTCGCGGATGCGCAGTGTTGTGAGGTATTTCTAACGTATCATTCTTCGCGGAGTTCATCGTCGGGGGAGAGTCTATGAAGGTGAAAGACATCATGGCGCCCATCACCGAGTACCTGTCGCCGGATGACACCCTGCAGCGGGCGGTGCTGACCATGCGCACGGCCAGGCGCTGGCACGGGCTGGGCGTCAAGGGCATGGTCGTCCTGGACGGGCAGGGCGAACTGGTCGGCATCCTGGCCATCAAGGATATTCTGCGGGCGACCATTCCGGTGTACCTGGACCCGACGATTTCCCGCTTTTCCTGGGACGGGATGCTGGAGGAAATGGCCCGGCGGGTCGCCTGCAAAAGGGTCCGGGAGTTCATGTCCGCGACGGTGGTGACCATTGACGAGGATGCCTCCCTGATGGCCTGCACCGATCTGCTCATCAAGAAGAACCTGCAACGGCTGCCGGTGATCAACCGGGACGGGAAACCGGTCGGCATCGTCTACATCCGCGATGTCTATAAGGTGATTTCCCAGATTTTCGTTGATCAGCCCCAGTGCCCGCTTTGAGCCCGATGGTTGCCGCCGCTCCCCATTTTGAGCCGAATGCGGCCTTCTGGACCGCGACCCTGATTTTTCTCGTCGCCTATGTGGCGATTGTTACCGAGAAGATCCATAAAACAGTGGTCGCCATCTGCGGCGCGGCCCTGATGTTGCTGTTCAAAATCCTGGATCAGCATGAGGCCTTTCATGTGGAAGAGTTCGGGGTGGATTGGAACGTGATCTTTCTTCTCATCGGGATGATGATCATCATCAACCTGATCCGGCCCACCGGCTTTTTCGAGTACATTGCCATCAAAAGCGCCAAGGCGGGCCGCGGGGAGCCGGTGCGGATCATGGTCATCTTTGCCCTGGTCACCGCGCTGTTGAGCGCCCTGCTCGACAATGTCACCACCGTGCTGCTCCTCGCGCCGGTCACCCTGTTCATCGCCGACGCCCTGGATGTGGATCCCGTTCCTTACCTGATCATGGAGGCCATGGCCTCCAATATCGGCGGCACCGCCACCCTGATCGGTGATCCGCCCAACATCATGATCGCCTCCAAGGCAAGGCTCACCTTCATGGATTTCATTATCCACCTCACCCCGGCGGTGATCATTATGATGGTGTTTCTGGTTCTTCTCATCAGGCTGGTCTTCGGCCGGCGGCTGCGGACCCGGCCGGAACTGCAAGAACGGGTGTTGGCCATGGACGAGAAGGCGGCGATCACCGACCCGGTGCTGCTGAAGAAATCGCTCTTCGTGCTGGCCGTGGTGCTCGCCGGTTTTGTTTTCCACGGGCCCCTCCATTACGAGCCGGCCACCGTGGCCCTGTTCGGAGCCGGCCTGCTCCTGCTGCTGTCCGGAACCAAGGAGCCGCATAAGATCCTGGCCGATATCGAGTGGCCAACCCTCTTTTTTTTCATCGGGCTGTTCATCATCATCGGCGGGGTGGTCAAGGTGGGGCTCATCAAGTGGATGTCCCTGCAGATGCTGGAGCTGACCCAGGGCAACCTGTTCGGCACCAGCATGCTCCTGCTGTGGTTTTCGGCCATCGCCTCGGCGATCATCGACAACATCCCCTATGTGGCCACCATGAACCCTCTGGTCATCGACATGGCCGGCAGCCTCTGGCCGGGCGAGACGGGTCTGGCTCTGCTCCAGCACCCGGACCTGATGCCGCTCTGGTGGTCTCTGGCCTTGGGCGCCTGCCTGGGCGGCAACGGTTCGCCCATCGGGGCCTCGGCCAATGTGATCGTGGTCGGCATGTCCGAGCGGGCGGGAAAGCGGATCAGTTTCCTGCGCTTTGTCGCTTACGGCCTGCCGATCATGTTTCTCACCGTCATTATTGCCACGATCTACGTCTGGCTCCGTTATTATTTCCTGTAAGCCCGACCGCGAATTTTCTTTCCCTTATTCGCCATGCGCAAACGGATCAGAAAGCCGGTTTCTTTGCCGCGCCGTCTCATGCGGGTTGCTTTGTGGAGCGTCCTGATCCTTTTCGCGCTCCCGGCCCTGGGGCTGCTGACCTATCGCTTGATCGATCCCCCCTGCACGCCCCTGATGCTTGCCCGCCTGTACCTTCCGGAGAAGGATCAGGAGATCAGGCAGCTCCGCCACGACGCCATTGCCCTGGAGGAGGTCAGCCGGTGGATGCTTTTTGCGGTGCTGGCCGGCGAGGACCAGAAATTTTTGCAGCACCGGGGTTTTGACCTGCAGGCCATCGAGCAGGCCGTCAGGCACAACAAGAGCCACCGACGTAAACGGGGCGCCAGCACGATCAGCCAGCAGACCGCCAAAAATGTCTTTCTGTGGGAGGGACGGTCCTGGCTGCGCAAGGGGCTGGAGGTGCCGCTCACCCTGGCCATTGAACTGCTGTGGGGCAAGCGGCGGATACTGGAGGTATATCTGAACGTGGCGGAGTTCGGGCCGGGCGTGTTCGGGATCGAGGCTGCGGCCCGCCACTGGTATGATGTTCCGGCCGGCCGTTTGAGCCGCCGTCAGGCGGCGCTGCTCGCCGCAAGCCTGCCTTCGCCGCTCCGCGCCAACCCGGCCCGGCCGTCACCGCAACTCGCCCGGCGCGCCTCCTGGATTGAAGGGCAGATCCGCCGCATGGACCAGGAGGCGGCCCTGGCCGCCCTCAAGCTGGAGCGGCCGGCCGGCGGGAAGAGGTAGGGAGTGTTCAGGAAATCTGATCCACCACCCTGCCTTGGTCGTCCAGGCGGCAGGCCTTCATATAGATGTCGTGGTAAAAGGTGAACCAGCGGTTCTGCTGGCGATAGGCAGGCAGGAGGTGTTCTTTCTGCTCGATGATCTCCAGGGGAAAGTTGTCGTAGGCCATGATCCACAGCGGGTTGCTGTGGGTGTGGGTGGGCAGGAGGTCGCCCAAGTGGACGGCGCTGCCCTCGGAACCGGTGATCTCCACGATCTGGTGACCGCGGGTATGGCCGCCGGTCAGGCGCACCGCCACCCCTTCCACGATCTGGCGGTTGCCGTCCGCGACGGTGAGCAGGCCGCTGGTCTTGAGTCCGCTGAAATTTTCGGGAAAGTAGCTGTGGGATGCCCGGCGGCTCGGATGGCAGATGTCGTACCATTCCTTTTTCTGGATTACGTGCTTGGCCTTGGGGAAGGTGAGCTCGGGAACACCGTTCCCGTTATTCATCATCACCCCACCGGCATGGTCGAAGTCGCCGTGGGTGAGGAGCACGTACTGGATATCTTCCCGGTTCAGGCCCAGGGCCAGCAGGTCTTCGTCCACCGACCAGGGGCGAGAGACCCGGAAGATGGCCCGCTGCTTTTCGGTCAGCTTGTTGCCGAGGCCGGTATCGATGATGATGTTGAATTCCGGAGTGCGGACCAGGAGCGGCGCATTGAGGAGCCGGATATAGTTGTCCCCGTCGGCCGGATATTTCTGCTGCCAGAGGACCTTGGGCACGGCGCCGTACATGGTGCCGCCGTCCAGGTCGAAGTCGCCGCCGTTCAGCCAGGTGATGGTGATGTCGCCGAGGTTGAGTTGGGTCATGATAAGATAGGCATTGCGGGGTTTTCGAATTCCAGGATGATCTGGTCCACGGTGAGGCTGTCGCCGAGGCGGGCGACGATGTTGCCGACCACCCCGTCCCGGGGCGCGCGCAGCACGTTCTCCATCTTCATCGCCTCGATCACCGCCAGCTCCTCGCCGTATTTGACCTCCTGCCCCTCCGCGACGGAGAGCTTGACCAGGAGGCCGGGCATGGGGGCCAGGAGAAAGTTGGACATATCCGCGGCCTTTTTCCTGGGCATGATCCGGTACAGTTCGGCGGCCCGGTGGGTGAAGACCATGCCGTTAATCTTGCGGCCGCCGTGGGTCACGGCGTAGCGCAGGCCGCGCCGCTTGACCTGGAAGCAGTATGCTTCACCGTTGATCGTCCCCCGCAGGAGCGGCTGGCAGAAGCACCAGTCGGTCTGGATCACATAGTTTTGCCCGCCGTACTCCACATGGTGCTCGCCCTTGGCCTGGAAGGGCCGGACCAGCACCGGATGATACTCGTTGTCGATGATCACCACCCACTCATCCTGGACCCTCCGCTCATGGCCGGCCAGCTGGCCGGAGAGCCGGGCGGCCCGGTCCATGTACAACCGGTGCATGACGCTCATGACCACCACCGGCAGGGCCGGGTCATCCTGGAGGATGTCCTGGAGCCGGAAGCCGTTGGGGTACTCCTGGGCGATGAAGTCGGTGGACAGCCGCCCCTCCTGAAAGCGGGGGTGGGCCATGATCGCGGCCAGGAAGCCGATGTTGTGCTTGATCCCCCGGATCAGATATTCGTCCAGGGCCTCCTGCATGGCGCGGATGGCGGTCATTCGATCCTCGCCCCAGGTGATCAGCTTGGCGATCATCGGATCGTAGTACATCGAGATCTCGCCGCCCTCGTAGACCCCGGTGTCCACCCGCACCCGGCCCGGCTCGACGCTCGGCGGCCGGTAGTAGACCAGGCGGCCCGTGGAGGGCAGGAAATCGCGCAGCGGGTTCTCGGCGTAGACGCGGGTTTCGATGGCGCTGCCCCGGAGGCGGACGTCCATCTGGGAGAGGGGCAGCCGTTCGCCGGCGGCGACCCGGATCATCAGCTCCACCAGATCCAGGCCGGTTACCATCTCGGTGACCGGATGTTCCACCTGGAGGCGGGTGTTCATTTCCAGGAAATAGAAGTTGCGGTTTTGATCGACGATGAACTCCACCGTGCCGGCGGACTGGTAGTTGACCGCCCGGGCCAGGGCCGTGGCCTGTTCGCCCATGGCCCGCCGGGTCGCCTCGTCGATGAACGGGGAGGGGGCCTCCTCGACGATCTTCTGGTGGCGGCGCTGGATGGAACATTCGCGCTCGCCGAGAAAGATGACGTTACCGTGGGCGTCGGCCATGACCTGAATCTCGATGTGGCGGGGCTCCTCGATGAACTTTTCGATGAGCAGCCGGTCGTCGCCGAAATAGGACCTGGCCTCGCTCCCGCACCGCTCAAAGCCCTCCCGGCACTCCGCATCGGAAAAGGCGATGCGGATCCCCTTGCCGCCACCGCCGGCCGAGGCCTTGAGCATCACCGGGTAGCCGATGGCGCGGGCCACTTTCACCGCATGCTCCGGGTCGCGGATGATCCCGTCGAAGCCGGGGATGGTGTTGACCCCGGCCCGGGCCGCGATCTGCTTGGAGGTAAGCTTGTCGCCCATGGCGGTGATCGCTTCGGCGGGCGGGCCGATGAAGACGATCCCCTCCTCGTCCAGGCGCCGGCGGAACTCGGGGTTCTCGGACAGGAAGCCGTAGCCGGGATGGATTGCCTGGGCGCCGGTGCCCCGGCAGGCCTGGATGATCCGCTCCATGTGCAGGTAGCTGTCCATGGCCGGCGGCGGTCCGATGCAGATGCTTTCGTCCGCCATTCGGACGTGCAGGGAGGTCCGGTCGGCCTCGGAATAGACCGCCACGGTGGCAATACCCATGGCCCGGGCGGTCCGGATGACCCGGCAGGCGATTTCGCCTCGGTTGGCGATGAGGATTGTGGAAAACATAGATCTGTTCCTACAACGGAATATTCCCGTGCTTGCGCCAGGGATTTTCCAGCTTCTTGTCCTTGAGCATGGCCAGGGAGCGGCAGATCCGCTTGCGGGTCTGGCTGGGCATGATCACGTCGTCGATAAAGCCTCGGCTGCCGGCGACAAAAGGATTGGCGAAACGCTCGGTATACTCGCGGGTCCGGTTCTGAAGCTGATCCGGATCACCCGCCTCCTTGCGGAAGATGATCTCCACCGCGCCCTTGGGGCCCATGACCGCAATTTCGGCGGTGGGCCAGGCCAGGTTGACGTCGCCGCGCAGGTGCTTGGAGGACATCACGTCGTAGGCCCCGCCGTAAGCCTTGCGGGTGATGACCGTCACCTTGGGCACCGTGGCCTCGGCATAGGCGTAGAGCAGTTTGGCGCCGTGCTTGATGATCCCGCCGTATTCCTGGGCCGTGCCCGGGAGGAAGCCCGGCACGTCGACAAAGGTGACGATGGGGATGTTGAAGGCGTCGCAGAAGCGGACAAAACGGGCCGCCTTGCGCGAGGAGGCGATGTCCAGGCAGCCGGCCAGGACCATGGGCTGGTTGGCGACAATGCCCACCGTGGAGCCCTGCATCCGGCCGAAGCCGATGACGATGTTTGCGGCGTACTCGGGTTGCAGCTCAAAAAAATCCCCCTCATCCACCACCTTGTAGATCAGCTCCTTCATGTCGTAGGGGTGGTTCGGCTCATGCGGGACCAGGGTATCCAGGGATTTTTCCGCCCGCTCCGCCGGGTCGTTGCAGGGCCAGGTGGGCGGTTTTTCCCGGTTGTTGGAGGGCAGGAAATTGAGGAAGCGACGCAGCATGAGCAGCCCCTCCACCCCGTTGTCAAAGACCAGGTCCGCCACCCCGGAGCGCCGGGAGTGGGTCATGGCCCCGCCCAGATCCTCGGCGGTCACCTCCTCGTGGGTCACGGTCTTCACCACCTCGGGCCCGGTGACGAACATGTAGGAGCTGTCCTTGATCATGAAGATGAAGTCGGTCATCGCCGGCGAGTAGACCGCCCCGCCGGCACAGGGGCCCATGATCATCGACACCTGGGGGATGACTCCGGAGGCGAGCACGTTTCTTTGGAAGACATCGGCATAACCGGCCAGTGCCTCGACCCCCTCCTGGATGCGCGCCCCGCCCGAATCGTTCAAGCCGACCACCGGTGCGCCCACCCTGATCGCGTGGTCCATAATCTTGCAGATCTTCTCGGCATGGGCCGCGGAGAGCGAGCCGCCGAACACGGTGAAGTCCTGGCTGAAGACAAAGACCAGCCGGCCGCAGACCGTGCCGTAGCCGGTGACCACGCCGTCGCCCGGGATTTTCTGGCTGTCCATGCCGAAGTCCACGCAGCGGTGCTCGACGAACATGTCCCATTCCTCGAAGCTGCCTGCGTCGAGGAAGAGCTCGATCCTCTCGCGGGCGGTCATCTTGCCCTTGGCATGCTGCTGGTCGATTCGGGACTGGCCGCCGCCGAGCCTGGCCGCCGCCCGTTTTTCATCGAGTTTTTGAAGGATATCCTGCATGGTCGTTCGTTCGTCCCTGGTTCAGGGCTGTTCCTGTTCGCAGATTTCGGTCAGGACCCCAAAGGTGGAGCCGGGATGGAGAAAGGCGATTTTCTTTCCTCCGGCCCCGGCCACCGGTTCGGCGTTGATCAGACGGCAGCCCTGGGACTGAGCCCTGGCCAGCTCGTCGTCGATGCGGTCGCTGCGATAGCCGATATGGTGGAACCCCTCGCCGCGCTTTTCCAGGAACCTGGCCACCGGGCTGTCCGGGGCAGTGGGCTCCAGCAGTTCGATATGGGTGTCGCCCACCGCAAAAAAAGCAGTGCGCACCTTCTGGGCCGGGACTTCCTCGATCCGTTCGCAGACCAGTCCCAGCACCTGTTCGTAAAAGACCCGCGCCTCGGCGATGGAATGCACCGCGATTCCCAGGTGATCAATCTTCGATATCATCGCATAGTTCCAAGACGGCAACAGTTTTCAGTCGTGGTTTCAATTGGTTGTAAGCTATATCGGCGTCGGTTCCACATTTTCTGCGGGACCGACAATTTTCAATATCATAAGGTATTGTAGCCGTTTCTACCGGTATTCACCAAAGACTTTTCGCAAAACCCCGCAGATCTCGCCAAGGGTGCAGTAGCCGCGCACTGCGGCCAGCACCGGCTCCATGAGCGGCGCCTCCGTCCGGGCCGCGCTCTCCAGTTCCGCAAGCGCCCGGGCGGTCCGCTCCTGGTCGCGGCCGGCCCTCACCTCGGCCAGGCGCCTCCGCTGTGCCTCCTCCTGAGCCGGATCGACGCGCAGGACCGGTACGGAGCGTTCCTCGGCCACCTGGTAGTCGTTCACCCCGACGATGATCCGCTCGCCGGTTTCGATTTCCTGCTGGTAGCGGTAGCTGGCCTCCTCGATCTGGCCCTGGATGAAGCCGTCCTCGATGCAGGCGACCACCCCGCCGGCCTCGTCGATCCGATCGATCAGGGCGCGCGCTTCCGCCTCCAGGGAGTCGGTGAGCTGCTCGATATAATACGATCCGGCCAGCGGGTCAACCGAATCCGCCACCCCGGATTCGCAGGCAATGATCTGCTGGGTGCGCAGGGCGGTGCGCACCGCCTCCTCGGTGGGCAGGCCCAGCGCCTCGTCGCGGGAATTGGTGTGCAGGGACTGGGTGCCGCCAAGCACCGCGGCCAGGGCTTGGATGGTCACCCGGACGATGTTGTTGTCGATCTGCTGGGCGGTCAGCGAACTGCCCGCGGTCTGGGTATGGAAGCGCAGCATGCGGGCGGCCGGGCTCTGCGCGGCGAAGCGTTCGCGCATGATCCTTGCCCACAGCCGCCGCGCCGCCCGGAACTTGGCCACCTCCTCCAGGAGGTTGGACGAGGCGTTGAAGAAAAAGGCGAGGCGCCGGGCAAAGACTTCCAGTTCCAGGCCGGCATCCAGGGCGGTTTGGACATAGGTGATCCCGTTGGCCAGGGTGAAGGCGATCTCCTGGGCCGCGGTGGCCCCTGCCTCGCGGATGTGGTAGCCGGAAATGGAGATGGTGTTGAACTGGGGTGCATGGGCCGCGCACCAGCGGAAGATATCGGTGATCAGCCGCAGGCTGGGCCGGGGCGGAAAGATATAGGTGCCCCGGGCCACGTACTCCTTGAGGATATCGTTCTGGATAGTGCCCTGCAGCCGTTCCGGGCCGACGCCCTGCTTTTCCGCCACCGCAGCGTACATGGCGAGCAGGATCATCGCCGGCGCGTTGATGGTCATGGAGGTGGAGATTTTGCCCAGGGGGATGTGCTCGAACAGGGTCTCCATGTCGGCCAGGGAGTCGATGGCCACCCCAACTCGGCCCACCTCGCCGCGGCTCATGGGGTGGTCCGAGTCGTAGCCGATCTGGGTGGGCAGGTCAAAGGCCACGGACAGGCCGGTCTGCCCCTGATCGAGCAGGTAGCGGTAGCGGCGGTTGGACTCGCTCGCGGTGGAGAAGCCGGCGTACTGGCGCATGGTCCACAGGCGGCCCCGGTACATGGTGGGCTGCACGCCTCGGGTGAAGGGGTAGCGGCCGGGAAAGCCGATGTTCTCCAGGTACTCGTCGCTGATCGCCGCCGGCATTGCCAGGCGGGGGATCTCGCCGCCGCCGGGCCGGGTGAACTGTTTCTGCCGTTCCGGGGAGCGGGTCAGTGCTTTTTTCAGCTCTCCCTCTTCCCAGTCGCGCAGGGCGGGATGCTTGTCGGTCATGATTGCGGTTCCTGTTGCAGTTGGATGATGATCTCTTCCGCCGCCAGCCGCGGGTCGGCGTTCCGGAGGCCGGCGGCGGCCAGCGCCGCGAGTTTTGGCCGCAGCAGGGCCTGCGCCCAGTCCAGGGTTTCCAGGGTAAAGGCCTGTTCACGCTTTCGGTGCAGGGTTCCATCTTTGCGGTACTGCTGAACAAGCGCGTCGATCCGGGCGAGCAGCGTATCGATGCCCTGGTCCTCGCTGGCTACGGTCCTGTGCAGGCGCAGGTCGCGGTCCTCGGCCCGGGCAAAGACCGCGGCCAGGTCCAGGGCCAGCTTCCCGCTGCCCGGCTGGTCCGCCTTGTTGACCACGATCAGGTCCGCCACCTCAAGGATTCCTGCCTTCATCGCCTGGATCTCGTCGCCGAAGCCGGGCGCCAGGACCATCACCGTCAGGTCGGCCAGGCGGACGATGTCCATCTCGCTCTGGCCTACGCCCACGGTCTCCAGCAGCACCGTGGTGCAGCCGCTGGCGGCCATGATCCGGGCCGCGGCCCCGGCGGCGGCGCACAGGCCGCCGAGCCGGCCCCGGGTGGCCATGGAACGGACCACCACTTCCCGGTCCAGGGCGTGGTCCATCATCCTGATGCGGTCACCGAGCACCGCCCCGCCGGACAATGGCGAAGAGGGGTCCACGGCGACAATGCCCACCCGCTGCCCCTGGTCGCGCAGGTGCCGGACCAGGCCGCCGGTGAGGGTGGATTTGCCAGCGCCGGGCGGGCCGGTCATCCCGATGAGCAGTGCCGCTGCAATGCGTTCCCGGTCTAGGCCGGCGAGGAGCGCCGCCCCTTCCCGGCTCTGTTCCTCGACCAGGGAAATGGCGCGGCCGATGGCGCGCGGGTCGCCCGCATGGAGGCGGCCAAGGAGATCCTGGATGTTCATTAGCGGTGGCGGCGGTGATGCTCTTCGCAGGCCTTGGTGAAGGCGGCGATGATCGTCGCCGCCGGGGTGCCGGGGGTGAAAATGGCTTGAATGCCGGCCTGCCGCAGAATGTCGACGTCTTCCTCCGGGATGATCCCGCCGCCCAGCACCGGGATGTCCCCGGCGCCGGCCTGGTTCAGGGCCTCGATCACCGCGGGAAAGAGGCGCAGGTGCGCGCCGGACATGGAGGAAAGCCCGACCGCGGCCACGTCCTCCTGAATCGCCGCCGCGGCGATTTCCTCGGCGGTGCGGCGGATGCCGGTGTAGATCACCTCGAAGCCCGCGTCGCGCAATGCCCGGACGATGAACTTGGCGCCCCGGTCATGGCCGTCCAGGCCCGGTTTGCCGATCAGAACCCTGTACTGTTCAGCCATGGCTACTGTCTCCGAAGATGGCGAGGCAAAAGGAACCGAGGTCGCCCAGGCTGTCGCAGACTTGGACCCCGTGGCTGCGCAGCACATCGATCTTGGCCCGGGCCGTGCCGGTACCGCCGCTGATGATTGCGCCGGCGTGGCCCATGCGCCGGCCCGGCGGCGCAGTGAGCCCGGCAATGAAGCCCACCACCGGCTTGCGCACCTGCTCGGCGATGAAGCGGGCGGCATGCTCCTCGGCGGTGCCGCCGATCTCGCCGACCAGGATGATCCCGGTGGTCTGTTCGTCCCGGTTGAAGGCGTCCAGGCAATCGATGAAGGAGGTCCCCACCACCGGATCGCCGCCGATGCCGACACAGGTGGACTGGCCCAGGCCCACCCGGCCCAGCTGGTCCACCACCTCGTAGGTCAGGGTGCCGGAGCGGGAAACCACGCCGATGTGGCCGGGGGTATGGATATGGCCGGGCATGATCCCCACCTTGCAGACCCCCGGCGCGATGATTCCCGGGCAGTTGGGTCCGATGAGCCGCGATTCGCCGCCCCGGAGGGCGCTGCGCACCCGGAGCATGTCGTGCTCCGGGATCCCTTCGGTGATGCAGACGATGAGCCGGACCCCGGCCTCGGCCGCCTCCAGGATGGCGTCGGCGGCAAAGGGAGCCGGCACGAAGATCAGCGAGGTGTTGGCGTCGGTCTCACCGACGGCCCGGCGCACGGTGTTGAACACCGGCACGCCCACGGCGGTCTGCCCCTCCTTGCCCGGGGTGACCCCGGCCACCAGCGTTGTCCCGTAGTCCAGGCACTGCTGCGCGTGAAAGGTTCCTTCCCGCCCGGTGATGCCCTGGACGAGGACTCTGGTGCTGGAATCGACAAAGATGCTCATAAGGTTTTTGGCGATGTGGGGGTAAGGTTTTATTTAGTGAGGTTGTCGCGCAATGCGATCAGCCAAGATATTCCGTTTGCAGGCCTGATTTCCGGGCAGCTTCAAGTTGCCTTCTGTCTGAAGTGAGGTTGGTCGTCAATAGTGGACACGAAAACCCTACGCAGCTCTTTGCATTTGATAAAATCGTCGCTCGTAGGCAGCCGGTGAAAGATAGCCAAGTTTTTTCTGCCTTCTCTGGCGGTTGTAAAAGATCTCAATGTACTCCTGGATATCGCGCATTGCTTCCTGCCGGGTCTGGTAACGCCGGTGGAAAGTCAGCTCGGTTTTCAGGGTGCCCCAGCAGCTTTCAATCGGGGCATTATCATAACAGTCGCCCCGGCGGCTCATGGATGTCTTCATTTTGAATTGTTGCAATAGGTTACGGTATTCCCTTGAACAGTACTGGCTGCCACGGTCCGAGTGATGGATAAGACCAGCAGCAGGCCGCTTGGCGGTCACCGCTTTAAACAGAGATTCGCTAACCAGGTTCTTGGTCATCCGGTTGCTCATGGCGTAGCCGACAATTTCGCCGGTGCAGATATCCTTGTGGCCGGCCAGGTAGAGCCATCCCTCATCGGTGGGAATGTAGGTAATGTCCGTCAGCCAAACCTGATTGGGCGCAGCGGCCGCAAAATTCTGGGACAACAAGTTCTTGGCCACCGGCAGGGCGTGGTTGGAATTGGTGGTGGCTTTAAATTTTCTCTTCTGGCAGCAGCGGATGCCGAGTTCACGGCGCAATCTCTTGATCCGGCAAACTCCAACCGTCACCCCATGATCAGCCAAGTCCGCTTGCAAACGCTCTGCGCTGTAGCTTTCCCTGGTGCGACGATGGGCCGCCTTGATCTCTGCCGCCAATCTGGCGTCCTCCCGTTGCCGGCGCGACGGTGGCCGGTCACGCCAGGCATAATAGCCACTCAAAGATACCGCCAAAGTCTGGGCCAGCACAGGCAAGGGATAGGTGGGTCGCATAGCTTCCATCAACGCGTACCGGGCAGCGACTCCTTGGCAAAATACGCGGCTGCTTTTTTTAAGATATCACGCTCCATCCGGACTATAGCCAGTTCCCTTTTGGTCTTGGCCAATTCAATCTCTACCTCAGTCAGTGGGCGGCGATTCTTGCCGACATCGCCAAGCTTGCCCGCCTTGGCCGCTCGCACCCAGGTCTCAAGAGTGCTTTTGGGCAATGAGAGCCGTTGGGCCACTTCTCCGGCAGAGAGGCCGCCCTCAAGCACCAACCGGGCGGTCTCTTCCCGGAACTCCTTTGTGTACCGGCCGTGCGGAATTTTTTCCATGATGACACCTCCACTCTGGTTTATGAATGATCAGAGTTTTCGTGTCCATAATTTTCAGCTTACCTCAGTGCCTCAGTGCCTCAGTGATCCTGGTTTCCTCAACGCCTCGGTACAGATCAACCCGATCAGTTTCGCGGCGTCGGTCAGGCCGGTGGCGTTGATCAGGGGCAGGCCCGATTTCGCGAGGATTTTTCTCCCTTCCTCTACGTTGGTGCCCTCCATGCGGACCACCACCGGCACCGGCAGGCCCGTCTTGCGGGCCGCGGCGACGACGCCCTTGGCCAGGGAATCGCAGCGGAGGATGCCGCCGAAGATATTGATCAGGATACCCTTGACCCGGGTATCAGAGAGGATGATCCGCAACCCCTGCTCGATCTGTTCGGGGGTAGCGCCGCCGCCGACGTCGAGGAAGTTGGCCGGCTCGGCGCGGGCCTGCTTGATCAGGTCCATGGTGGCCATGGCCAGTCCGGCGCCGTTGACCATATTGCCGATATTGCCGTCCATGCGGATATAGTTGAGGTTGTATTTCCTTGCCTCGGCCTCCAGGGGGTCCAGGTCGGCAGGATCAAAGAACGCGGTCAGGTCCGGCTGGCGGAAGAGGGCGCTGTCGTCGATCTCGATCTTGGCGTCCAAGGCCAGGAAGTTTCCAGTCGCGGTCAGGGCCAGGGGGTTGACCTCAGCCAGGAGCAGGTCTTTTTCAACCACCAGACGGTAGAGGCGTTCCAGCAGCCCGGTAAATTTTTTGGCCGCTGAACCGCTGAGACCCAGGCCAAAGGCGATCTGGCGGAGATGAAAGGGCTGGATCCCGAGGAGGGGATCTACCTCCGCCCGGATGATGTTTTTCGGCCGGGAGGCGGCCACCTCCTCGATCTCCATGCCGCCGGCGGTGGAGGCAATGACCATGATCCGGGCCGAGGTCCGGTCCGGGAGGACGGACAGGTAGAATTCCCGGTCGATCTTCTGCCCCTGCTCCACCAGTACCCGGGAAACGGTGTAGCCCGCGTCGCCGCCTTGGGCGGTGCGCAGGATCATCCCCAGGATCGCTGCGGCGGCCTCCTTTGCCTTGGCCTTGCTTTTGGCGATGCGGATGCCGCCGGCCTTGCCGCGGCCGCCGCTGTGCACCTGGGCCTTGATCGCCACCGGGCAGCCCAGGGCTTCAACCGCGGCCATCACCTCGGCCACCGTGGTTGCGGTGCGTCCTTCCGGTACCGGCAGGCCGGCCTGGCGCAGCAAAGCCTTGGCCTGGTATTCGTGCAATTTCATGCGTTTTGGCCTCGCGAAAAGAGGATCAGGTCGGGTAGCCCAGCTTTTTCAGGTCTTCGGTGATCTCCTGGAGAATGGCCGGGTCGTCGATGGTGGAGGGCGCCCGGTACTCCTTGCCGGCGGCGATGGCCCGCATGGTGCCGCGCAGGATTTTGCCGGAGCGGGTCTTGGGCAGCCGCTTGACCACCGCGGTTTCCCGGTAGCAGGCGATGGGGCCGATCTGGTCGCGGACCATCTGGACCAGCTCCTTCTTGATTTCTTCCTCGTCGCGATTCACCCCGGCCTTGAATACGATCAGCCCCACGGGCTTCTGGCCCTTCACCTCGTCGCTTGCGCCGATCACCGCGCACTCGGCCACCGCCGGATGGGTGGCGATGATCTCCTCCATGGCGCCGGTGGACAGCCGGTGGCCGGCCACGTTGATCACGTCGTCCATGCGGCCCATGACGAAGACATAGCCGTCCTCATCGATGTAGCCGCCGTCGCTGGTCTCGTAGTAGCCGGGGAAGTTGTTCATGTACGATTTGACGAAGCGCTCTTCGTTGCGCCAGAGAGTGGCGAGCGTCCCCGGCGGCAGGGGCAGGCGGATGACAATGTTGCCTTCCTGGTTCGCAGCCAGTTCCTTGCCGCCGTGATCAACCACCCGCACGTCGTAGCCCGGCACCGGCATGGTGGGCGAACCGGGCTTGACCGGAAACTGCTCGATGCCCATGGGGTTGGCGACGATGGCCCAGCCGGTCTCGGTCTGCCACCAGTGGTCGATGACCGGGATGTTCAGCAGTCGGCCGGCCCAGTGGTAGGTGTCCGGATCGAGGCGCTCGCCGGCGAGAAACAGGGTCTGGAAACCCGTCAGGTCATATTTTTTCAGGAATTCACCGTTCGGGTCCTCCTTCTTGATCGCCCTGAACGCGGTGGGCGCGGTGAACAGCGCCTTCACCTTATGTTCGTTGATCACCCGCCAGAAGGCGCCGGCATCCGGGGTGCCGATGGGTTTGCCCTCGTAGATGATCGTGGTGCAGCCGTGCAGGAGCGGGCCGTAGACGATATAGGAATGGCCGACCACCCAGCCCACGTCCGAGGCCGCCCAGTAGACGTCGCCGGGTTTGACGTTGTAGATGTGCTGCATCGACCATTTCAGGGCCACCGCATGGCCGCCGTTGTCTCGCATCACGCCCTTGGGCATGCCGGTGGTGCCGGAGGTATAGAGGATGTACAGCGGGTCGGTGGCCTGAACCGGTACCGGCTCGGCCGGCGCGGCGTCCCGGACGATCTCGGCCCAGTTTTTATCCCGCTCGTGGTTCAGTTCCGCGGTGACGAAGTCACGCTGGAAAACAATGCATTTTTCCGGCTTGTACTCGGATTGGTCGATGGCCGAGTCAACCATGGGCTTGTAGGCCAGGGTTTTCTTGCCCTCGATGGCGCCGGAGGCGATGACCATCGCCCGCGGCCGGGCATGGTCGATGCGAATGGCCAGTTCGTGCGCGGCAAAACCGCCGAAGACCACCGAGTGGACCGCGCCCAGGCGGGCGCAGGCCAGCATGGCCACCGCCGCCTCCGGGATCATCGGCATGTAGATGATCACCGTGTCGCCTTTTTGTATGCCCTGCGCTCGCAGGGCACCGGCAAAGAGAGCCACCTGCTCCTGCAGCTCGCGGTAGGTGATTTTTTTTATTGTGCCGGTGACCGGGCTGTCGTGGATGATCGCCACCTGGTCGCCGCGGCCGTTCTCCACGTGCCGGTCCACGGCGTTGTAGCAGGTGTTCAGTTCGCCGCCCTTGAACCAGCGATAGAAAGGAGGATTGCTCCGGTCAAGCACTTCGTCCCAGGGGCGGGACCAGTCGATGGCCCTGGCCGCCTCGGCCCAGAAAAGTTCCGGATGGTCAATGCTCTGGCGGAATTGTTCCTGATACGCCCCCATGTTCTCCTCCTTGGCGCTGCGGCCGGAAATAAAAAATCAGTACAGGTTCACGATGATGATCAATAAGAATTTTTATCGGTTTTTCAGGATGGTTGCAAATTTTTTCTGAAACCACTGCGCAGTCTGTTTTTCGATTCCTTGCGTGCGGGACCGGGGGGCAGAGGGGTGAGCGACCGGCGGGATTCAGTGTCCCTGGAGGAGCATGGCCGCCCATTCCTCCTCGTGTTCGGTGCAGAGCAGTTCCAGGCCGTTGTCGGTAAAAACTTTTTCCAGATTTTGCACCTGCTTTCCCCGCAGGATGCCGGAGAGGATCACCAGGCCCTTATCCTGGAGCAGCCGCTTGAAATCGGGCGCCATGGTGCAGAGGACATCGTGGACGATGTTGGCGAGAATCAGATTGAAGGAGCCCTGGACCTCGGCCAGCGGTTTGTCGTCCACCGCCACCGTCCAGTCCAGGCTGTTGGCGGCCACGTTGTGCCGGGCGACCTTGACCGCCTCCGGATCGTTGTCGATGGCCAGGACCTGGTCGGCCCCGAACATAGCCGCGGCCATGGCCAGGATGCCGGTGCCGGTACCCACGTCCAGTACCCGCGCCGGTTTGCCGGCCCGCGGGTTTTTGAAGCAGGGGGACATGAGGGTCAGGGCCAGCTTGGTCGAGGCGTGCTGACCGGTGCCGAAGGCCATGCCCGGATCCATGGTGATGATCTTCTGGCCGGCGGTCGGCCGGTACTCTTCCCAGGAGGGCTTGATCACCAGGCCGGGGATGATCTCCCTGGCGGTAAAAAATTGCTGCCAGCTCGTGGCCCAGTCCTGGTCGTCGATAACCTCACCCTGGGGGGTGTTCGGGATCAGATTGTAGATGGCGTACAGCTTTTCCATCTCAACGGTCACGCTTTTCAGAATGGTCTCCGACTCCGCCTCCACGCTTTCCTTGGTGCGGGTGTCGGTCAGGGGGAAGAAGGTGGTAATCTCATTTGTCCGGCGGTCCGGCAGAGGGCGGATTTCCACCCCGTTCCGGCTCAGGACGCCGATCAGATCCGAAGCCGCCTCGGCGATCTTCGTGGGACAGGTCAAGGACACTTTCAGCCATTTATTCGGGGTGTTCATTTTCTTATGAGGTACTCCTTGCTTATTGATATCACAGCAGCGGATGCGCAGTCGGTTGAGCTTGTTCAAAGGTTATCTTCATTGAATCCACGGCGGTTATGTGCTAAGCATGTGGTGACTGCTTCGGGCTGGTGGCGGATCCCGGTATCCGACCAGTCCGGATCGTTTGTATCAGGGAAGGCAAGCGCCTCCGTCAGGTATTCGCCCAGGCGATCACGATGACCCCGCCCCTGCCGTTTTCGAGAAAACTAAAGTATACCAGAGCTTGTTGGAGCCATGAAGCAGACTATTCAGTTTCTTCCTGATAATATAACCGTAACGGTGGAGCAGGGCGAGAATTTATTGAGCGCCGCCGCTGCCGCCGGGGTGTATATTCCCGCCTACTGCGGCGGCGACGGCGTCTGCGGCAAATGCCGAGTCAGAATCGACCAGGGCGAGGTCGCCGCGGACCGTACCGCTCTGAAGCAGGAAGAGTGGAATCAGGGCTTTCGTCTGGCCTGCCAGGCTACCGTCCTGTCGGATCTGGTGGTGACCGTCCCGGAAAAGACCGCGGACGGCCGCGCCGCCCTCAAGCGCAAACCCAAGACCACCCGGACCATTTCCGCCCGCTCCCTGGACTCCCTGGTCGGCACCTGGAAGGTCAATCCGCCGGTGACCAAGCTCTATCTGGAGCTGAGCCCACCGAGCCTGCAGGACAACGTCTCCGACATGCAGCGGGTCATGCGTGGATTCAAGAACGCCAGGCCGGGCGAACGCGAGCCCAACTATGACCATCCCGAGCTGATCCGGGAACTGCCGGCCGTGCTCCGGGAGTCCAACTGGAAGGTGACCCTGCTCCTCCTGCACGGCAAGGGACAGGAAGAGCCGGACCGGATCATCGACGTGGAGGCCGGGGACACCACCGCCCGCCTGTACGGCCTGGCCGTGGATATCGGCACCACTACCTGCAGCGGCGTGCTCATCGACCTGAACAGCGGCGAGGTCATTGCCGAGGCCTCCGGCTACAATGCCCAGATCCGCTACGGCGAGGACGTTATTTCCCGGATCATCTACGCTGGTCGGCCCGGCGGCCTGCGCGCCCTGCAAGAGAAGGTGGTCGCCACCATCAACGGCATCATTGACGACATATGCAAGAATATAGTGATCAGTCCCTCGGATATCAGCTACATCATGGCCGCCGGCAACACAGTGATGTCGCACCTCCTCCTCGGGCTCGATCCGAAGTATATCCGCGAATCCCCCTATGTGCCGAGCGTCAGCCAGTTTCCGCTGACCAAAGCCGCGCCGCTCGGGATCCATGCCCACCCCAGCGTCCGTCTCTTTCTTTATCCCTGCATCGCCAGTTATGTGGGCGGCGATATCGTCTCCGGGGTGCATGCCTGCCAGATGGCCAAGTCCGAGGCGGTCAGCCTGTTCATCGATATCGGTACCAACGGCGAAATCGTGGTCGGCAACAAGGACTGGATGGTCTGTGCCGCCTGCTCTGCCGGCCCGGCCTTTGAAGGCGGCGGTATCAGATACGGGATGCGGGCCGCCAACGGGGCCATTGAAAATTTTCACATTCATCCCGCCTCGCTGGAGCCGATGATCATGACCATCGGCCGGCTCAAACCCAGCGGCATCTGCGGCTCCGGACTGATCTCCATCGTTTCCGAACTGCTGGAGGCCAAGGTCATCGACCAGCAGGGCAAGTTTAACCACGAACTCAATCATCCCCGCATCCGCCTGGGCGCCGACGGTTGGGAATATGTGCTGGCCTGGAGCCAGGACTCTCTCATCGGCGAGGACATCGTCATCACCGAGGTGGACCTGGACAACCTGATGCGCGCCAAAGGGGCGATGTATGCGGGCTACCAGACCCTGCTCGGCTCCGTCGGCCTCGGCTTCAGTGATCTGGACCGGGTAATCCTGGCCGGCAACTTCGGCGCGTTCATCGACCTGGAGCGGGCAATCTGCATCGGCCTGTTGCCGGACATCGACCGCGACCGCTTCTATTACCTGGGCAACGCCTCCATGCTCGGTTGCCAGATCAGCCTCACCGATGTCGATCGGTTCCGGGAACGGGTCAAGGTGCGGCAATTGATCACCAATTTGGAGCTGTCCGAGAACCCGGAGTTCATGACCTACTATATGGCCTCCCTCTTTCTGCCTCATACCGACATGTCGCTCTTTCCGAGCGTCCAGGAAAAGCTGGCCCGGTAGTCGAGCTTTCCCGGAAGAGAACTCTTTGCTTGCGAGGCCAATGAAAAAATGATAAAAATTCTTATGTAATACAAAGTTGCAGAAAATAGCATTTTAATGTCGGCGATCCTTGTAACTTTTTGAAATCACAGCGGCGGATGCCCCGGCTGGAGAGTTTTGCGAGGATATCAACCTTCAACAGATTGTTGTAAAATCCGGATGGACAACTCGTTGACTCGCTGGCAGCACCCAACAGGCGTACTCGTTTTTTTCTGTCTTGTTATCTTCCTCCAACCCCTCTCCGGCTGCAAAAAAGTTGAACCCCGCAAAACCATGGCCCCCGCCCAGGTGAGCGTCATCAACGTGGAGCCGAAGACCGTCCCGGCCGATTCTACCTTTGTCGCCGAGGTCCGCAGCTCCCACCAGGTTGAGATCGTGGCCAGGGTCAACGGTTTTCTCGACAAGATCCTCTACCGGGAGGGCGAGGTGGTTGAGGAGGGGCAGACCTTGTTCCTGATGGACCAGAAGCCGTTCAACGCCAAGGTGGCGGCAGCCCGGAGCGCCCTGGCCAGCAACGAGGCCCAGCTCTGGACGGCGCAGGCCAACCTGCAGCGGATCAGGCCGCTGGCCGAACTGGACGCCGCCAGCAAGAGCGACCTCGACAACGCCATCGGCGCGGTCAAGGCGGCCGAGGCGGCCGTCATGCAGGCAAAAGCCCACCTGGAGGAGGCCGAACTCAACCTCGGCTACACGGTGATCAAGTCGCCGGTCACCGGGGTCAGCGGCGATTCCCAGGTTAGGGAGGGGGCGTTTCTGACCGCCGGCATGTCCGGCAGCCTGACCTATGTCGCCAGGCTCGACCCGGTCTGGGTCACCTTCAGCGTTTCGCAGAACCAGTGGGATCAGTACACCAGGGAAATTGCCGAGGGCAGGCTGGTCCCTGCCGCGGACAGGAAGTACCAGGTCGAGATCCTGCTGTCCGACGGCTCCCCTTACCCGCACCGCGGCAAAATGGACTTCGTTTCGCCCTCCTTCAACCAGCAGACCAGCACCTTCATGATCCGGGCCGAGATTCCCAATCCCGATGGGCTGCTCCGTCCCGGCATGTTCGTCAAGGCGATCGTCAAGGGGGTCATGCGGCCCAATGTGCTGACGGTCCCGCAAAAGGCCGTCCTGCAGACCGGCAACGGCCACGCGGTGTTTGTGGTCAGCCCGCAGGGGACCGCCGAGATCCGCCCGGTCATCGTCGGCGAATGGGTCGGCAGCGACTGGATCATCAGCCAGGGGCTGAATCCTGGCGAGGAGGTGGTCGTCGACGGCTTCCAGCGCCTGGCCCCCGGCATGCCGGTGCAGACCCAGCCGGCAGCAACGCCTGCCGGTGATCCGGTGCCTGGCAAGTAGGCGGATACCGTCATGGCGGGCTTTTTCATCGATCGGCCGGTCTTCGCCGCGGTCATCGCCATCATCATCACCCTGGGCGGCCTGGTGGCCATGCAGGCAACCCCGGTTGCCCAGTACCCGGACATCGCCCCGCCCACCGTGCAGGTCAGCGCCTTCTATCCCGGCGCCACGGCCGAGGTGGTGGCCAACACCGTGGCGGCGCCGATCGAAGCCCTGGTCAACGGCGTCGAGGGCATGAGCTACATGGCGACCACCTGCTCCTCGAGCGGCAACATGACCCTGACCGTTACCTTCGAACCGGGGACCCCCCCGGATATCGCCCAGGTCAATGTGCAGAACCGGGTCAACCAGGCCGCCGCCCAGCTGCCCCAGATTGTCGCCCAGCAGGGGGTCACGGTGGAGAAACGCTCCCAGTCCTTCATGCTGGTCGTCGGCTTCTTCACCCCCGATGACCGCTACGACCAGACCTACCTGAGCAACTATGTCAATCTCTACGTCCTCGATGCGGTCAAGCGGTTGCCGGGCGCCAACCTCTCCAGCATGTTTCCCGTGCCTGACATCGCCATGCGCATCTGGCTCAAGCCAGACCGCCTGGCCCAGATGGGGCTCACCGCCACCGATGTGGCCAACGCCATCCAGCGCCAGAACCAGGCCTTCGGCATCGGCCAGATCGGGCAGGCGCCGACCACCCCCGGCACCCAGCAGAGTTTCGTCGTTACCACCCAGGGCCTGCTTACCGACCCCGGGGAGTTCGACGAGATCATCATCAGCACCGAGCAGGAGGGCGCCGCCGTTGTCCGGCTCAAGGACGTCGGTCATGCCGAACTGGGAGCAAAAAATTACGCCATCAGGGCCAAGGTCGACGGCCGGACGGCGGCGGCGATGGTGGTCTACCAGCAGCCGGGAGCCAATGCCATCGAGACATCGGAGAAAGTCCGCGCCCTGATCGAGCAGATCCGGCCAGGCTTCCCGGCCGGGCTCGAATACAGGATCGTCCTGGATACCAGCCGGTTCACCGAGGCCTCCATCGAGAAAGTGGTGCATACCTTTTTCGAGGCCGTGGCGCTGGTGGTGCTCGTGGTCTTTCTCTTTCTGCAGAGTCTGCGGGCAACCATCATCCCGATACTCGCGGTGCCGATCTGCATCATCGGCACCTATAGCGGCATCTACCTGCTCGGCTTCTCGACCAACATGCTCACCCTGTTCGGCATGATCCTGGCCATCGGCCTGGTGGTCGATGACGCGATTATCGTGGTGGAGAATGTGGAGCATAACATGGCGGCCCACCGCCTCAGCCCGCTTGAAGCTGCGCGAAAGGCCATGCAGGAGCTGGCCGGGGCGCTGGTCGCCATCGTCCTGGTGCTGGTCTCGGTTTTTCTGCCGGTCGCCTTCCTCGGCGGTATGACCGGCACCTTGTATAAGCAGTTCGCCATCACCATCGCCATCTCCATGGTCATTTCCGGGATCGTCGCCCTGACCCTCTCCCCGGCCCTGGCCGCCCGCATCCTCAAGGCCGGCCGCCATGAGAAGAGGGGGTTTTTCAAATGGTTCGAGACCGGTTTCGCCCGCCTGACCGACGGCTACGTGGCCGGGGTGCGCTGGCTGGTCGGGCACCCTCTGATCGGCCTGCTCCTCTTCGGCGGGGTCATCGCCGCCACGGTTTTTCTGTTCAGAATCGTGCCGGGCAGTTTCGTCCCCCAGGAGGATCAGGGCTACATCTTCGCCGGCAACGTCATGCCCGACGCCGCCAGCCAGGAGCGGACCGTCGCGGTCAGCGACCAGGCAGTGGCCGCCATGCGCCGGAACCCCGCCTTCGGCTCCATCGCCCAGATCGACGGCTACAGCATCATCGACGGCCAGGTGAAGACCAACGCCGCCCTGATGTTCGCCGCCCTCAAGCCCTACGAAGAGCGCAAAGGCCCGGCCGGCACCGCCTTTGCCGTCCTCGCCGATGTTCAGCGCAGACTGGCCGCCATCAAGGACGGCGTTGTCTTTGGCTTGAACCCTCCTTCCATTCCCGGCCTCGGGACGACGGGCGGGTTCGAATTTTATATCCAGAGCATGGGGGGCGGCACCCCCCAGCAGATCGAACAGGTCACCAGGCAGTTCCTGGCCAAGGCCAGAGAGCGGAAGGAACTGGCCGGCGTGGCCACGACCTTTTCCGCCTCCCAGCAGCAGCTGTTCTTTGACCTGGACCGCACGCGGGCCGAATTGCTCGGCGTGCCGGTGTCGGCGGTCTATCAGACCCTACAGGCCTACTTCGGATCCTCCTACGTTGCCCAGTACACCCAGTTCGGCCGCATCTGGCAGGTGATCATCCAGGCCCGGCCCGAATACCGGGACCAGCCCGCGGATTTCGACCAGATCTACGTCCGTTCGAACGGCGGCCGGATGATCCCTCTCTCCGCCCTGGCCACGGTACGCTATGTGGCCGGTCCCAGCCTGCTGCCGCGCTTCAACGGCTTCCCGGCCGCCAAGCTCACCGGCAGCCAGGCCCCGGGCTACAGCACCGGCCAGGCGATCGCCGCGATGGAGGCGGTGGCGGCGGAGGCGCTTCCCGAAGGGTACGGCTACGCCTGGGCCGGCCAGGCCTTTGAGGAGAAGAAGGCGGGCGGCACCTCCAGTTCCGCCTTCCTCTTCGGCCTGATCATGGTCTTTCTGATCCTCGCCGCCCAGTATGAAAAGTGGTCCCTGCCCATCGGCGTGGTGCTGGCCGTCCCGTTCGCGGTCTGCGGCGCCCTGCTGCTGACCTGGGCGCGCGGCCTGGAGAACGACGTCTATTTCCAGGTCGGCCTGGTGACCCTGGTCGGCCTGGCCGCCAAGAACGCCATCCTGATCATCGAATTCGCCGCCGAGAACCTGCGGGCCGGGATGCCGGCGGCCGAGGCGGCCATCGAGGCGGCCCGCCTGCGCCTGCGGCCAATCGTCATGACCTCGCTGGCCTTCATACTCGGCTGCGTGCCGATGGCGATCGCCACCGGCGCCGGGGCCAACAGCCTGCGGGCGATCGGCACCGGGGTGATCGGCGGCATGCTCGCCTCGACCATCGTCGCCTCCTTCTTCGTTCCCCTGTTCTTCGTCCTGCTGGAAGGCGCCACCGGCCTCTTCTCCCGCCGGCGGAAAGGCGTTCCCGGGGGGGCCGCCACGGGAGGTGGGCCCCATGCCTGACCTGCTGCGCTCCGCCATCCTTCTTCTCCTGCTCTGTTCCTGCACCCTTGGCCCTGATTACCGTCGGCCCGAGGTCGAAGCGCCACCGGCCTGGCGGGTGACCTACGCCGCGGCGGCGGACCTGATCGACCTGGCCTGGTGGCGCCAGTTCGACGACCCGGTGCTCGATGAGCTGATTGCCTCGGGCCTGGCAGGCAATCTCGACCTGCTGGCGGCAACCGCCCGGGTCGACCAGTACCTCGGCCAATGGCGGACCACCAGGGCGGAACTCTACCCCCAGCTCGGCGCCGGGGCCGCCGTTGCGCGGCAGGATGACAGCGATGCCGGGCCGGCGCCGCCGGCGGACCCCTACAGCTTCTATCAGGCCGGGCTCAATGCCAGCTGGGAGATCGATCTGTGGGGCCGCCTCCGCCGGACAAACGAAGCCGCCCGGGCCGAAATGCTGGCCAGCGAGGCGGGGCGGCGCAGCGTGCTTCTGAACCTGGTCGCCAATCTGGCCGGCGGTTATGTCAGGCTGCGCGGATTTGACCGGCAACTCGAAATCGCCCGGGAAACCGAGCGGGCCTATGCCGAATCCCTGCGCATTTTCCGGTTGCGCCATCAGCACGGAACAGTGTCCCGGGTCGAGGTCAGCCAGGTGGAGTCCGAGTACGAGAACGCCCGCCAGACCATCCCCCAACTCGAGGCGCAGATCGCCCAGCAGGAGCATCTGCTCTCCCTCCTCCTCGGCCGGAGTCCGCAGGCCATCCCCCGCGGCAGGAAGATCGACGAGCTGTCGAGCCCCGGCATCCCGGCGGGGCTCCCCTCGCAACTGCTCGAACAGCGGCCGGACATCATCCAGGCCGAGCAGGCGCTGATCGCCGCCAACGCCCGCCTCGGCGTGGCCCGTTCCCTCTATTTTCCGCAGATCAGCCTGACCGGGGCCTTCGGCGCCTCCAGCATCGATTCCGGCCGGCTCTTCGCGAGCGGCTCGCAATTCTGGCAGGTCGGCGCTGACGCCCTGGCGCCGATTTTCACCTTCGGGGCGATCGAGGGCCAGGTGATGACCGCGGAGGCGGCCCAGCGCGAGGCCCTCCACCGCTACCGGCAGGCAATCGTCGCCGCCTTCCGCGATGTCGAAGACGCCCTGGCGGCGACGACCAAGGGCAGGGAAAGCCGGGCCGCCAAGGAACGGCGGGTCGCCGCCCTGGCCACCTATGCGCGGCTGGCCCGCTCCCAGTACGATGCCGGGACAACCAGCTACCTGCAGGTGCTGGACGCCAACCGCTCCCTGTTCGCCGGGCAGCTCGACTTCGTGCAGACGCAAACCGCGGTGCTGTCCAGCCTGGTGGACGTCTACCGCTCGCTGGGGGGCGGCTGGCTGGATAGTGCGGACAGGGAAGCAGCCGATGGTTCCGGCCAACCCTTGTCGTCCCGTCCTTAACGGCAGGGAGCTGATTGGCCGCGACAGGGCAACTCCCGCCGTTCTTGCGCAAAAGCCTCTTTTGTTAAAACAGTTTTCCCAGGTACAGGTACAGGCTTTCGTGGCTCCCTTCCGCCATGCCGTAGCCAAGGTAGATCGGTCCGATGGGGGTGTCCGCGCCGAGAAAGAGGCTGCCGGCGGTGAGGGTGTTGCCGGGCTCGATTTCGCCGTAGCGGTCCCAGACATTGCCCTGCTCCAGGCTGCCGCCGACATAGATCGGGAGCAGGGCGAAGTCCCCGAAGCGGCGGAAGGCGATGAGGCGGAGCAGGCCGCTATGCTGGCCGCTCAGCTCATCCTGGGCGAAGCCGGAGAGGCGAAACAGGCCGCCGATGCTGAACAGGCTTTCCAGGGGTGCGTCGCTGTCCAGGGTGGTGTCGAAGAGGAGCGAGCCGACGAGGGTATACCTGCCCCAGGTTCCGGCGCTCAGCCAGCTCGCCTTTGCCTGGTTGTAGTCCGAGTCCGAAGCGAAGGCCTCCTGCGAGGAGATGAATTCGAGAGCGCCGGCATTTCCCTTGGAGGGAAAGGGAATCTCGTTGAGGGTATCGAGGGCGAGCCGAACAAAGGCCTCGGCGTTGGTGAAATCGCGATCCGGCTGACTATGGTCCCCGACCAGCATCTCGGATTCGCCAACGGACAGATTGTAGCCCAGGCGCATTTCCCCCCAGGTACCCAGCTCGCGGCCGCCCGCCAGGATGGCGCCGTAGCGCCCGGTCCGGTACTCGGCCTGCCGCTTGCCAGCGACGAACTGGTTGCTGGTAACGGTGCGATAATACAGGGCTGGATTGATGAAGTAGCGCGAATCCGCATCCAGGGGCTGATACAGTTCGGTGACCCCCGAAGGATCCCGGCCGAGCTGGATTGCCGTCCGCCACTCGCCGGCCAGGCTGTTGATCGCCGTGCGGGTGTAGGCCAGGCCGAAATTCAGGGTGCTGTCCCCCTGGAAATTATTTGAAGAAGAAAGGCCGAACTGGAGGTAATTCGGCCCCCAGCGCCGCTCCTGGACGTGCAGCACCACCCCCTTGCACCCCTCTTCCTCGACGATTTCGTAGCGAATGTTCTCAAACAGCTCCAGCCCGTAGATCCGGGCAATATCCGCCTCCAGGGCTGCCGTATCCAAGGGCTCCCCGGTCCGGACCCTGATCCTGGAACGCAGGACCTCGTCGCTGACCCGTGACCGGTTGTCCAGGTGCACGAACTCGACCACCGGCATGGCCGGATTCCTGGCAAGGCGCCGCATCTGGTACGCCTGGTAGTCGTTTGCCTCGGAGGCAAGCCGGGAGAGGGCTTGCCGCTGCTTGCCGGCGGCATCAAGTCCACGGGGAATGGCCTCACCGGCCCGGGCAAAGTCGGAGGAACTGATCCCCTCGAGATTGGGGACCAGGAGGATATCCTCTTTGCCCAGGGTGGCCAGTTGCGCCTCGGTGTTGCCCCTGGTAAGGAAGTTGGTCAGCTGGCCGGTGATCGCCAGGGCGTCCCGCAGTTCGTCCCGGCTGCTCAGGGGGGTGCTGATGTCCACGACGATGAGGACGTCCGCGCCCATCCGTCGCGCCACATCCATGGGCAGGTTGTTGCTGAGCCCGCCGTCCACCAGCAGTCGGTCGTCGATCTCCACGGGGGCAAAGACCGCCGGGACCGACATGCTTGCGCGCATGGCCATGGCGAGGTCGCCCCGGCCGAGGACCACCTCCCGGCCGGTGACGATATCCGTAGCCACGGCCCGGAAGGGTATGGGCAGGTGGTCGAAATCACCGGTCCCCTCGATGCTGAACGTCAGCCCCTTGAACAGTTGATCGAGCTTCTGCCCCTGCAGGACCCCGGCCGGCAGGGCAATAGCGCCGTCGTCCCTGAGACCGGCCTTGGCCTTCAGCAGATAGAGGTCATCGTCGCGTTTGCGCCGGAAGGAGCGGTCCTCCCGCGGGATGTCGTCGAGGAAGGCATCCGACCAGTCCACCCCGGTCAGGGTTTTTTCCAGTTCCGCGATACTCATCCCCGAGGCGTAAAGGCCGCCGACGATGGCGCCCATGCTGGTGCCGGCGATGCAGTCGATGGGAACCCGCAGTTCCTCCAGGACCTTGATCACGCCGATGTGGGCGGCGCCCCGGGCGCCGCCGCCGCTGAGCACCAGACCGATTTTTCGTCGCGTCGGCATCTCCGGGGCATATTCTCCGGCAGCTGCCTGGAATCCGGGATACGCGACCAGGGACGCGAAGAGAATGATGAGCGGGGGCAAAACAGGCACAAGGCGACGGCGGAACATGGATTCTCTCCTTGAAATTGCTGCTGCGCATGGTTCGGTCTCCGGCCCCAAACAGTTCGAGTCGGGGTGGCGAAAGAAAGGGAATGCTGACTTCTCGTGCCTGCTGAGGATTGATGGCCAACGCCCCTTACCACCGCTCCGGAAAGTACCCGACAATCACAGGGGTGAAAAGGTCTTTATCGCAGGGGCATTCAGCTTGCTCTGCGGTCGGGGGGGGAACGGGGGGGCGATGAGGTATGCAATGGTTATTGACAAGAGATCCGGAGTTGTTTAATATATCGTTCTTGTGAAGAGTTGATATGCGGGTGTAGCTCAGCTGGTAGAGCACAAGCTTCCCAAGCTTGGGGTCGCGGGTTCGAGCCCCGTTGCCCGCTCCAGTCAATGGTCCGTCGACTCGCCGGTCTGTTCCGTCTTGGGGTGGACCGGGTCATACGCGGCTCTCGCCGGTGCTATGAAAGTGGGCTCTGCCCGCTTTTTTTATTTATTCTCCGCGGTCGGCGGTTTTCGGTCGGCGGAATGGGCAGTACGGAGGCAATGAGTACGGAAAAGGTTCTGGCAACAATCGAACAGTATGCCGATCCGCTGTTGCGCGAGATGGGGCTGGAACTGGTGGAAGTCCAGTTCCGGCGGGAAGGGCACGGCTGGGTGCTGCGCCTGTTCATCGACGGCGCGCAGGGGGTCGGTCTGGACGACTGTGTCGCAGTGAGCAGGGCAATCAGTACCTGGCTGGACGTGGAGGATCTGATCGAGCATGCCTATCACCTGGAGGTATCCTCGCCCGGCCTGGAACGCCCGCTGAAAAAGATCGAGGATTTTCAGCGGTTCGTTGGCAAGAAGGCAAAGGTCAAGCTCAAAGAGCCCCGGGAGGACGGACAAAAGGTGTTTATCGGGATATTGGAGCAGGTTGACGGCGAGCAGGTGACGATCCTTGCCGACGGCAAGGAGATGGCCATTTCCTTTGCGGAAATCGCCAGGGCACGACTGGCTCTGTAAGCCTTAAATCTGGCTGGTAAAGCAAGCGTGGCTGCCGGGTGCAATCTGGCGGCCGACTTGTTGTCGGAGCCGCGTTCAACGCCGACAAACTCAGCAGAATAGTGGAATCACGGTGGCGGATGGTCAGCGTTTGCATTTTTCGCGGCGTTGTCAGTAATTGGGAGCAGATATAATGAATACGGAAAATTTAAAACGGATTATCGAACAGATCAGCAGAGACAAGGGGATTGACCGCGCTTTGCTGGTGGAGGCCATCGAGGAGGCGGTTCGCTCCGCCGCCCGCAAGAAGTACGGGAGCCGCCGCGATATTGAGGTGCAGTTCAATGAGGCCACCGGCGAGATCGAGGTATTCCAGTACCGCACGGTGGTCGATGAGGTCGAGGACGAAGAAACGGAGATCGGCCTGGAGGATGCCCGGAAGCTGGACCCCGAAATTGAGCTGGATGACGATCTGGGCGAAAAGATCCCCGATATCGCCGACCTGGGGCGGATCGCCGCCCAGTCGGCCAAGCAGGTGATCATCCACCGGATGCGCGACGCTGAGCGCGATGTCATCTACGATATGTTCCGCGACCGCCAGGGCAGCATTGTCAACGGCATTGTCCAGCGCTTTGAGCGGGGCAACATGATCATCAATCTGGGCCGGACCGACGCGGTTCTGCCCCGCGACGGCCAGATCCCCAAGCGCTCCTTCAAGCAGGGCGACCGGATCAGGGCTTACCTGCAGGAGGTCCGGCAGGACAGCCGCGATTCGCAGCTGATCCTCAGCCGAACCTGCAACGAGTTCCTCAGCAAGCTGTTTGAACTGGAAGTTCCGGAAATCGCCGAGGGCATTGTCAAGATCATGGGCGTGGCCAGGGAGCCCGGCTTCCGCGCCAAAATCGCCGTATCTTCCACCGAATCGGACGTCGATCCGGTGGGCGCCTGCGTCGGCCTCAAGGGATCCCGGGTTCAGAACGTGGTCCAGGAATTGCAGGGCGAGCGGATCGATATCGTTCCCTGGAGCCCTGATCCGGCCAAGTATGTCTACAACGCCCTGGCCCCGGCCGAGGTCTCCATGGTGATCGTGGATGAAGACAACCACCAGTTGCTGGTGGTGGTGCCCGATGATCAGTTGTCCCTGGCTATCGGTCGGCAGGGGCAGAACGTCCGCCTGGCTTCCCGGCTCATGAGCTGGCGCATCGATGTGAAGAGCGAATCGCGCTATGCCAATCTGGAGGACAAGGGCTACCGCAGCCTGGTCGCGGTGCCGGGCATTGATGAAACCCTTGCCGACAAGCTCTTTGCCGGCGGGATCACCTCCGCCTCGGCGCTGGCGGCCGCGGAAATCGAGCAAATCAAGGCCGTCGCCAAGGTCGATGATGAGCGGGCGGAAGACCTGAAAGATATGGCGGCGATGAATATTGCCACCGCGGGCGGCGCGGAGAGCGAAAGTGAAGTAGTGCAAGCGCCGGCAGCGGAGAGCGAAAGTGGAGCCGAGCAGGCATCGCCGGAGCCCGCCGGGGAAGGCGAGGCGCAGGACGCTCCGCAACCGGAATGAAAAGGGGCCATGTGCCGCTGCGCACCTGCGTGGTGTGCCGTCGGCGAGCGCCCAAGACGGAGCTCGACCGCTGGCTCTTCCAGGAGGGGCGATTGGCGCATGATGAACGGCAGCAGGCTCCCGGTTTCGGACACTACTGTTGTCGGGACGGGGCATGCCGGGAAAGGATCGGCATTAAGTTGGGAAAACGAAAAAAGTTGACCTCGCGCAAAGCGAAGGCACCGACCAGTCGCTGCTGAGATGTCTGCATGGGACGTGAACGCATCTGCTGCGCTGTGAGATAACGAGGACGGGAGTAAGCAATGACCAAGGTCCGCATTTATGAACTGGCCAAAGAGGCCGGGCTTAAAAGCAAGGAATTCGCTGATAAGCTGATCGAGCTGGGATATCCGATCAAGAGCCACAGTTCGACGGTCGACGATGATGTTGCCGCAGATATCCGGCGCAAGGTCATCGGGGTGAGTACCGTCGAGGTGACTGATCAGCGCATCGAGAGAAAACGCGCCAGCGCCGAGCGGCCGGTAACCACCGTTGTCCGGCGCCGTTCCAAGGCGGACAAGGAAGAGATTGCCCGCAAGGCGGAGGAAGAGGAAGCGGTCCTGGTCGCTGAAGAAGCCGCCGAGGAAAGTGCCGAGGAAATGGCAGCCGCGGAAGTCGAAGCGGAAGCGATGTACGAAGAAGAAATTGCGCCGGGCGAGGAAGAGGTTGCAGCTTCCGTCGAGGAAGCGTCCGCACCGGAAGAGCCGGGAGCGGAGCCGCAGCCCGTGGAGGAGGAAGCCGCGGCACCTTCGGAGCCCTCAGAGGGGGAACCAGTCGGGCAGGCTGAGGCGAAAAAAAAGGAAGAGGCCAAACGGCAACCGAAAAAGCTCGCCAGGGTGGTCGGGATGGTGGATATCGAAATTCCGAGCGAAAAAAAGGCCAAACCTCCTCGCCGGCCTGCGCATCCCGGAACAACTGTCGCGGGTGCCCCGGCGGCCCCGGCTCGTGAGCAGGAACGGCCAGAGGTCGTCAGAGGCAAGAAGGGGAAACGATACGTTTCCCTGGTGGAAGAGGATGACCGGAACAGAAAAGCCGGCAAGCCGCAGCGCAAGGGGCGTCAGCGTATTGATTTCACAGCGGGGGGCGAGGCGGAGTTCATGCGTCCCCGCAAGGGTCGCAAGAAAAGGGACGGTGGACGCAGGGAGATGGAAGCACCGATTGCAGCGGCCGAAACCAAGGCCATCAAGAAACGAATCAAGGTGTTTGAAACCATCTCCGTGGGCGATCTGGCCCGGCGCATGGGCGTCAAGGCCAGCGAGGTGATCGCCAAGCTGATGGGTCTGGGCGTCCTGGCCACTCTGAACCAGGCCCTGGATGTCGAAACCGCCACCCTGGTGGCCGCAGATTTCGGTTTTGAGGTCGAACAGGCGGTGACCGAGGAAATGGAGGTCATCAATCTCGAGGAACAGGAACAGGGCGGCAAAGAGGTTTCCCGGCCGCCGGTGGTGACGGTCATGGGCCATGTCGATCACGGCAAGACCTCGATCCTGGACGCCATCCGCAAGACCGACGTAGCCCTCGGCGAGGCCGGCGGCATCACCCAGCACATCGGCGCCTACCATGTGCAGTCCCCGGCCGGCGACATTGTCTTTGTCGATACCCCCGGCCATGCCGCCTTTACCGAGATGCGATCCCGCGGCGCCAAGGTCACCGATATCGTGGTGCTGGTCGTGGCCGCCGATGACGGGGTCATGGAGCAGACCAAGGAGGCCATTGCCCACGCCCGGGCCGCGGAGGTGCCGATTGTCGTCGCGATCAACAAGATTGACAAGGACAATGCCAATCCGGACCGGGTCAAACGGGAACTGGGCGATTTTGGCCTGATTCCCGAAGAGTGGGGCGGCGACACCATCTACTGCGAAACCTCGGCCAAACGCGAAATCGGCATTGCGAAGCTGCTGGAAAATATCCAGGTCCAGGCCGAAATCCTTGAACTCAAAGCCAATCCCGACCGCAAGGCCAGGGGTACGGTGATCGAGGCACAGCTCCACAAGGGCCGGGGGCCGGTGGCTACGGTTTTGGTGCAGGAAGGCACTCTGCGCGCCGGCGATTATTTCGTGGCCGGCCAGTTTGCCGGCAAGGTGCGTACCCTGACCGATGATCGCGGCGCCCAGGTGCAGGAGGCCGGGCCGTCCATGCCGGTGGAGGTGCAGGGCCTGTCCGGGGTCCCCCAGGCCGGCGACGAGTTCGTGGTGGTAACCGACGAGAAGATGGCAAAGAACGTCAGCGAGTCGCGCCAGTTGAAGGCCAGGGAGCATGAGCTGGCGGCGGCCTCCAAGGTCTCGCTGGACAACCTCTTCGAGAAGATGGCGGAGTCGGAGCTCAAGGAGTTGCGGGTGGTGCTGCGCGCCGACGTGCAGGGCACCCTGGAGGCCTTCGGCCAGGCGGCGGAAAAGCTGTCCACCAAGGAGATTCGGGTTCGGGTTCTGCACGAGGGCTCCGGTTCCATTACCGAGAACGACGTGCATCTGGCCGCGGCATCGGATGCGATCATCATCGGCTTCAACGTTCGGCCTTCGGTCAAGGTAAAGGAGCTGGCCCTCAAGGAGAAGGTGGATATCCGTTTCTATGACGTCATCTACCATGCCCTGGAGGATATCGAAAAGGCGATGGTGGGCATGCTCGAGCCCACCTTTGAGGAGCGGGTCATCGGCACCGCCGAGGTCCGCCAGACCTTTCATGTTCCCAAAGTGGGCAATATCGCCGGCTGCACGGTGGTCGACGGCAAGATCGAGCGATCCGCCAGAATCAGGCTCATGCGGGACGGGGTGGTGATCTATACCGGCAACATCGGTTCGCTCCGGCGCTTCAAGGATGATGTCAAGGAGGTCATGACCGGCTACGAATGCGGCATCGGTATTGAGAATTTCAATGACATCAAGGTCGGAGACCAGATCGAGGCCTTTGTCCTCGACCAGGTGGAGGCAAAGCTCTAACAAGCATGCTGCCGGGTATGACTGGACAGAACAAAGCTGGCGGTGCGACCGCGGGATTCGATTTCTCACTGCCGGGACTGGGAAAACCGGAAAGCGCGCGGCCCAAGCGGGTGGCCGAGGCAATCAAGAACGAGCTGACCCTTCTGCTGCTGCAGAAGGTCCGAGACCCCCGCCTGCGCGAGGTGCACATTGTTCAGGTCGATGTGGCCCCCGATCTGAAGCGGGCCAAGATTTATTTCACGGTTTCCCCGGGTAGCGACGCCAAGGCGGTCGGCAAGGGACTGGCCGCCGCCAAAGGCTTTTTCCGCAGTCACCTGGCCGCGCAGCTCGATATGCGTTATACCCCGGAGCTGGTCTTTTTTCATGACCGCCACCATGAGGAGGCCGAACGTATTGACGAGCTGCTGCGCCAGATAGCCAAGGAACGGAAGAGCGATGAAGACCCTGTCTGAAAAGCTGCTGGCCACCGTTCACCAGACCGGCAATATTGTTCTGGCCACGCATATCAACCCTGACGGCGACGCCCTGGGGTCACTGCTCGGCCTGGCCGATATTCTCTCCCGGATGGGCAAGAAGGTCTTTCGCTATCTGGAAGAGCCGGTGTCCCATCTGTACCAGTTTCTGCCGGACAGCCACCTGATCCGGACCGATCTGGAGGAACTGGCCTCCTTTGTGCGGGAAGCCGGGGAAGACGTGCTGTGCATCGCCTTGGATTGCGGCGACCGGAAGCGGCTCGGCAAGAATGCCGATGTATTGCTGCGGATCCGGCCGTTTCTGGTGATCGACCATCACCGGGGCAATGACGGATTTGGCGATCTGGCCTGGATAGATTTTACGCGGTCATCCACCGGCGAAATGGTTTTTGATCTGGCCGCGGCCCTGGGACAGAGCGTTTCGGTCACAGCGGCAGAAGCGCTTTATGCCGCCATCGTCACCGACACCGGCTCCTTCCGTTACGAAGCGACCAGCGCCCACACCTTTGATGTAGCCCGGCAACTGGTGAGCGCGGGGGTGAAGCCCGATCTGGTCTCCCGCAATCTCTACGATAATTTCAGCGTTGCCCGCCTGCGGTTGTTGCAGATGGTGCTGGCTACCCTGGAAGTGCACTGCGAGGGGCGGGTGGCGCTCATCACCGTCACCAGAGAGATTCTGGACCGAACCGGCTGCGCCATGGAGGATACGGAAAATTTCATCAATCTGCCCCGGTCGGTGACCAGCGTGGACGTGGCGGTATTCCTCAAGGAGGTGGGCGACGACCGGGTGTCGGTGAGCATGCGAGCCAAGGATGCCTGCGATGTGGCCGAGGTGGCGGCGGCATTCGGCGGCGGCGGTCACCGCAATGCCGCGGGATTCAAAGCGGCGGCAACGACCCTGGATGAGGTGCGCGGTCGGTTGTTGCAGGAATTGCGGCACCGGCTCGGCTGCTGAGGCATGGTTAACGCTTCGGCCGAGGACGGTTCGCCCCGGCCGGCCAGCGGGGTGGTGCTGATCGACAAGCCCAGCGGCGTCACCTCGTTCATGATGGTGCGGCAGGTGCGGCGGCTGCTCGGCATCAAAAAAGTCGGACATGCGGGCACCCTGGATCCCTTTGCCACCGGACTCTTGATCGTCTGCATCGGCCGGCCGGCCACCCGGCTCATTGACCGGTTCATGGCTGGGGAAAAGAGGTACCGGGCCGTGTTGCAGCTAGGAGTGGAGACCGAGACCCTGGATCCGGAAGGGCAGGTCGTCGGGACCAGCGAGGTTCCGGACCTGAACGAAGAGGAGATCAAACGGTGCCTGGCCGGGTTCGTCGGCAGACAGATGCAGGCGCCGCCGGCCTATTCGGCGGTAAAGCACCAGGGAAAGCCCCTCTATCACTACGCCCGCCAGGGCATCGTGATCGAAAAGGAGCCGCGCGAGATCGAGATTTCCGCCCTCTTTTTTAAAGGGTATGACCGGCGGACCCATCGGCTGGCTGTGGATATTACCTGCAGCCGGGGAACCTATATCCGGGTGCTGGCCGCGGACATCGGCCGGGCGCTGGGATGCGGCGCCCATCTCCTGGAGTTGCGCCGCCTGGGCAGCGGCTGTTTTTCCGTAACGGACAGCCTGCCCGGCGAAGCGCTTGCCGAGGCGGACGGCCTGGAGAAATTGCTCGGGGGCATGTTTTCGGTGGAAAGGGCGGTGGCCCTGCTGGATACCTCGGCGGCCGAAGAGCAGTAGCGGCATGTGGGTGATTTCGCTTGCCGCGAGATTGGCGGAGAGTATATTGTCAGTCCCGCAAAAAGTGTAAAAACGACGCCGGCAAACCTTGTAAGGTATTGAATCTCGGTTGCGGATGCGCGGATTTTCGTGTTTTACGGGCTTATCATATATTGGCGGCTGAACAATGATGTTTTGTTTCAGTTGCCGGTTTTTCATGGTATAGAGTGGCTAACAACCTTCCGGAAGGAAGAAGAAGGGAAACATGGAGGTGCATTGTGGCACAGGAAGCAACAAAGAAAAAAGAAATCATTGAAAAATTCAAGACACACGACACTGATACCGGTTCCTCGGAGGTGCAGATCGCTCTGCTATCCGAGCGGATCACCTATTTGACGGACCATTTCCAGACGCACAAGAAAGATCATCATTCCCGTCGCGGTCTGCTCAAGCTGGTCGGTCAGCGCCGAAGTCTGCTCAATTATCTCAAGTCAAAGAATATTGACCGGTATCGGACCCTGATCAAGGAACTGGGCATCCGGAAGTAACGGAACCAGTGGTATTCGGTTCGGACAGCAGGATGTTCGCTGTCCGGCGTGGCGTGTTTCCGCGCGGACAGGGTATTGCCCTGGCGCGCGGCCGGATTTGTTCCTCGGCCATCGTGCCGGGGGCGCATCTGCAGGCGTTCAGTCAAGAGCGGCCGGTGGGTAAGAACAAAAAAACCAAAGGGAGCCGACTGGCGGGTCCCTCACGGAGTTCCTGTCTTTATTGAAGACCGGACGCTCTGAACGCTTTCAATGGTCAACTTTGCGAGAACCGCGAATTTGACGCCGACAGCCTCTCGGGCCTTGAGCATCTCAGGGGCGGATGGTCGGCGTTGCGGGTTTTGCGAGGTTGCCGAATTCGCGAGGTAAATGCATGCACAAAAAAGTATCAGCTGAGATCGGCGGCAAGGTCATCACCTTCGAGACCGGCAAGCTGGCGAAGCAGACCGACGGTTCGGTCGTGGTTTCCTGCGGTGACAGCATGGTGCTGGTCACCGTGGTCGCCGAAAAAACGGAAAAAAACATGGGGTTCATGCCCCTGACCATCGAGTATCAGGAGCGGATGTACGCCGCCGGCCGGATTCCGGGCAGTTATTTCCGCCGGGAGATCGGACGGCCCAGCGAAAAGGAAGTTCTGACCTGCCGGCTCATCGATCGGCCGCTGCGTCCGCTCTTTCCCAACGGCTACATGAGCGAAACCCAGGTCATCGCCACGGTCTTTTCCGCGGATCCCGAGTTTGATCCCGATGTACTGGCGATGAACGGCGCCTCTTTTGCCCTGACCCTGTCCGACATCCCCTGGGCCGGCCCGGTGGCCGCCGCCCGCGTCGGCTATGTGAACGGTGAATATGTCCTGAATCCCACCGCCAGCGAGCTTGCCCAGTCGGCCATGGATATCGTCGTCGCCGGCACCGGCGCCGCAGTAGTCATGGTTGAGGGGCAGGCCGGGGAGTTGAGCGAAGAAGTGGTGCTCGACGCCATCTTTTTTGCTCACCGGGGTATTCAGCCGCTTATTGCCCTGCAGAACGAGCTTCGCGCCGAGATGGGCAAGCCCAAGCGCCAGGTGACTCCGCCCGCGGTCAATGAGGCGCTCAAGGCCAGGGTAGAGGAAGTAGCCGCCGCCGGCATCGAAGAGGTGGTGACCACCACCGACAAGATGACGCGCTATGCCCGGTACGATGCCCTCAAGGCAGAAGTGCTGGCCCAGATCGACCCGGAGCTGTACGCCAGCGAGGCCGAGGTCTACGGTCTGCTGGACGGCTATAAGAAACGGATCATGCGCGATCGGATCGTCAGCAAGGGCGAACGCATCGACGGCCGTTCCTTTGCCGATGTCCGGCCCATCAGCTGCGAGGTGGGCATTCTGCCTCGTGCGCACGGCTCGGCCCTGTTCACCCGCGGCGAAACCCAGGCGCTGGTTATCGGTACCCTGGGCAGCGAGCGGGACGAGCAGCACCTGGAAGGGCTCGCCGGCGATGTCTACCGCCGCTTCATGCTCCATTACAACTTTCCGCCGTTCTGCGTCGGCGAAGTGCGCATCCTGCGCGGGCCGAGCCGCCGCGACATCGGTCACGGCAACCTTGCCCGCCGAGGCGTTCAGGCGGTCCTGCCCGACGCCGGGGCCTTTCCCTATACCATGCGGGTGGTGTCCGAGGTCCTGGAGTCCAACGGCTCCTCGTCCATGGCCACCGTCTGCGGTGCGAGCATGGCCCTGATGGACGCCGGCGTGCCGCTGAAGGCACCGGTTTCCGGCGTGGCCATGGGGTTGATCAAGGAGGGAGACCAGGTGGTGGTCCTTACCGACATCCTCGGTGACGAGGATCATCTGGGCGACATGGATTTCAAGGTGGTGGGTACCCGGGAGGGCATCGCTTCCCTGCAGATGGACATCAAGATCGAGGGCGTAGACCGGGAGATCATGAAACGGGCGCTGGCTCAGGCCCGCGACGGCCGCCTGCACATCCTGGACAAAATGGCCGAGGCCATCTCCGTCCCCCGCAAGGATGTTTCGGAATACGCACCGAAATATATCACCATCAAGATCCATCCGGACAAGATTCGGGAAATCATCGGCCCCGGCGGCAAGGTGATCCGGGAGATGAGCACCGAGTTCGATGCCAAGATCGACGTGGACGATGACGGCACGATCAAGATCTTTTGCAGCAACGACGTCTCGGCCAAGGCCCTGAAGACGAGGATCGAAGAGATCGCCGCCGTACCCGAGGTGGGCAAGATTTACGAAGGGGTGGTGCGGACCATCAAGGATTTCGGCGCCTTTGTTCAGATCCTGCCGGGCACCGACGGCATGGTTCATATCTCGGAACTCGCGAACAAGCGAGTGGAAAAGGTGACCGACGTCCTCAAGGAAGGGGATACGGTCCGGGTCAAGGTGGTTGAGATCGACAACCGCGGCCGGATCCGGTTGAGCCGCAAGGCCGTTCTTGAAGAGAACGAATAAGCGCCGGCGGTACGAAATTCAGGCCGGTTTCTCGCCCAGGGGAACCGGCCTTTTTTTATGGATTTCCAGTACCGTGCAGTATACGCCCCTCCCACGGTGAGAGGGCGAATAAGCAGGGATTTTTCCGCACGGACCCATTAGCAGAGGATGGCATGGAGCTGATCGACGTACAGTTTGCCTGGCTGGCGCCGGAGGAAAACGGTGACCTGGCGCCGCCCCGCTACCACTCGGATCTTGCCTCAGGCATGGATGTCGCGGCGGCGGTGACCGAACCGGTGGTCATCGCGCCCGGCGAGATCCGCCTCATCGCCACCGGTTTTGCGGTGGCGCTGCCGGCCGGTTTCGAGCTGCAGGTCAGGCCCCGCTCCGGTCTGGCCATCAAGCACGGGATCACCGTGGTCAACGCGCCGGGCACCATTGATGCCGATTATCGGGGAGAGGTGCGGATCGGCCTGATCAATCTGGGCCGGGAACCGTTCACCATCCGCCGGGGCGACCGCATTGCCCAGCTTGTCCTGGCCCCGGTTTGCCAGGCCAGCCTGAGGGTCGTGGCCGCTCTGGACCCGACCGGGCGCGGCAGCGGTGGTTTCGGGCATACCGGGATAACCGGCTGATCCTGGTCTGCAACGGGCGCGGCCGGTCATGCGAATCTGTGTCCTGGGCAGCGGCAGCAGGGGCAACTGTACCCTGGTGGAAGCTGGCGAGACAGTGCTGCTCATCGACAACGGTTTTTCCGGGGCGGAGATCCGCCGGCGCCTGTGCGCCATAGGTCGTGGTCCGGAAATGCTCACCGCGATTCTGGTGACCCATGAGCACAACGATCATGTCGCCGGGGTCGGGGTGCTCTCCCGGCAGGCCTCCGTGCCGGTTTACGCCAATCCGGCCACGCATGGGGCCGCCGAGGGGAGGATGGGCAAGGTGTTCACGCGCAGGGACTTCGGCACCGGCGAACCGTTTGTGATCAATGATCTGCGGATCCACCCCTTTGCCGTGTCCCACGACACGGCCGATCCGGTGGGCTTTGTTCTGAGCGACGGCCGTTGCCGGGTGGGGTACTGTACGGATACGGGAAAGATCACCACCCTGATCGAGCACCATCTTCGCGGCTGTCATGCCTTGGTCCTGGAGAGCAATCATGATCCGCGGATGCTGCGTGACGGACCCTATCCGCCGAAACTCCAGCAACGGGTCCGCTCCAGTCAGGGCCACCTGGCCAATGAGGATGCCGGCAAATTTCTGAAAAAAATTGCCGCCGGTAACAGCCAACTGAAGCAAGTGGTGCTCGCCCATCTGAGTGAGACCAACAACCTGCCAAGCCTGGCGATGGAGGCTGTCAGGATGAATCTGGCCGGTGATTTCGAGCGGCTGCGGATTATTGCCGCGGGACAGAACCGGCCGTGCGCCCTGCTGGACGTGGGATTTGATTATTAGAGGAAGAACGGGTATATAGAGTAAGGAGGGGGCGATGAATTTCGGCGATTTACCAGAAAAATACAGTAACTACCGGCAGGCGCGTACCGTGATTCTGCCGATTCCCTATGACAACACCTCGACCTGGCTGAAGGGCGCGGATCGCGGACCGCAAGCCCTGCTGGAGGCATCGGCGAACATCGAGCTGTTTGATATCGAGACCGGAACCGAGGTGTTCCGCACCGGTATCTGCACTCTGCCGCCGGTGGTCTGTCCGGACGATCCCGGCCAGATGGCGGAAGAGGTCAGAGCCCAGGCCGAACCGCATTTCGAGGCGGGCAAGTTCGTCGTCGGGCTTGGCGGCGAGCATTCGGTGACGGTGGGGCTGGTACGGGCCGCCTTAAACCGTCATCCCGGCCTGAGCGTCCTCCAGTTCGATGCGCACAGCGATCTGCGCAAGGAATACGAGGGCAGTCCCTACAACCATGCCTGCGTCATGGCCCGGGTCAATGAGATGTGTCCCTCCGTCCAGGTGGGGATCCGGAGCATGGACAAGGCGGAATGGGACAACGCCGACCGCGACCGCATCGTCTTTGCCCATGACCTGCACAAACTGGGAATGAATGCCGCCGGTGACGCCCTGGACCTGCTCACCGACAAGGTTTACCTGACCATTGACCTCGACGTGCTGGATCCGGCCTTCATGCCGTCCACCGGCACGCCGGAACCGGGCGGCCTGGATTGGTACACCCTGACCGGCCTGATCCGGCGAGTGGCGCGGGAGCGGACCATCGTCGGCATGGACGTGGTGGAACTCCTGCCGCGTCCCGAGAATCCTGCCCCGGATTTTTTGGCGGCCAAGCTGGTGTACCGGACCTTGAGCATGATTTTTGCCAAGGAATAGACATTGCGTCCTGGGGACAGCAAGCAATCTGTCCCCAACTGACTACAGGTCCCAAGGAAAACAGGATGAAGAAAAAATCCAGAGCTGTCGGCAGCGACCAGGGAAAAAGCCGCGTCCAGAGCATCTACAACATCGAGGGCTGGGGCACGGGGTATTTTGACATTGATCCCGAAGGGTTCCTCACGGTCAACCCTTCCCAGGAAAAGCATCAGGCGATCCGGATCATCGATATTGTCCAGGAGGCCCTGGAGGAGGGCCTGCGGCCGCCCTTGCAGATCCGCTTCCAGGATCTGCTGCGGCACCGGGTCTACAGCCTGAACGAGGCCTTTAAGCGCGCGGCCGAGCAGTACGGTTACCGGGGCAACTATGCGGGCGTCTTTCCGGTGAAGGTCAACCAGTTGCGCGAGGTGGTCGAGGAGATCATCGACGCCGGCGAGCCGTACAACTTCGGGCTGGAAGCGGGCAGCAAGCCCGAACTGCTGGCCGCGCTCTCCCTGCACACCAACTACGAGTCGCTGATCATCTGCAACGGCTACAAGGACGAGTACTTCATCCGGCACGCCCTGCACGGCCGCCGCCTGGGCAAGAAGGTGGTCCTGGTCGCGGAAAAGATGGGGGAGATCAGAAAGATCATCGAGATGGCCACGGCGATGGAGGTGGAGCCGCTGATCGGCATGCGCATCCGTTTGAACGCCAAGGCCAGTGGCAAGTGGGGCGCTTCCGGCGGCAGTTCCGCCAAATTCGGACTGACCACCGCGGAGATCCTGGAAGCGGTGTCTCTGCTCCGTGAGTCAGGCTTTGAGGCCTCCTTCAAGCTGCTCCATTTCCATATCGGGTCGCAGATCCCGGATATCCGCGACATCAACCGGGCGGTGCGCGAGGGCGCGCGCTACTACGCCAAGCTGGTTCAGTACGGCTGCAAGGTCGAATACCTGGACGTCGGCGGCGGCCTGGGCGTCGACTATGACGGCTCGGCCAGCGTATTCACCTCGTCCATCAACTACAATCTCCAGGAGTACGCCAAGGACATCGTCACCTCGATCATGGATGTCTGCGACGAGGAAAAGGTGCCTCATCCGACCATCGTCAGCGAGAGCGGCCGCGCCCTGGTTGCCCACCACTCCATGGTGGTGGTGGACGCCCTGGGCTCCATCGCCAAGCTCAATGCCGCGCCGCCCAAAATCGACAACCACAGCCACAAGCTGGTCCGGCGGATGCAGGACATCGAAAAGCGGCTGAACCGGGAGACGCTCACCGAGTGCTACCATGACCTGCTCTCCATTCAGGAACGGGCCCAGTCGCTCTTTTTGATCGGCCTCATCGACCTGCAGAGCAAGGCGGCGGTGGAGACTCTGTTCTGGAAGATCGCCGAGGCCATCGTCGTCCAGTACGAGCAGGAGCCCTATATCCCCGAGGAAATCACCGAACTGCGCACCACCCTGGCCGAGCAGTACATCTGCAATTTTTCGGTGTTCCAGTCCCTGCCCGACTACTGGGCACTGGGCCAGCTGTTTCCCATCGTCCCGATCCACCGGCTGGAGGAAGAACCGACCCACGACGCGACCATCGTGGACATCACCTGTGATTCCGACGGCAAGGTCGCCAAGTTCATCGACCTCAAGGACGTCAAGGAAAGCCTCCCCCTGCACTCGCTCAAGGACGACCCCTATTACATCGGCCTGTTCCTCACCGGCGCCTACCAGGATGTGATGGGCGATCTGCACAACCTGTTCGGCCGGATCAACGAGGTCCACGTCTACCTGGACCCGGACGAGGAGCAGGGCTGGTATATTGAGGAGAAGATCAAGGGCAGCTCCATTCTGGAGGTCCTGGAGATGAACCAGTACGATCGCAAGGAGTTGGTCAAGGGCATGAAACAGCAGGTCGACCGGGCGATCAAGTCCGACGTGATCAAGCCCAGCGCCGGGATCAAGCTCCTCAACGCCTATGAGAAGGCGCTGAAAGATTATACCTACATGTCCACCGAGAAGAAAATATAGGCAGCGCTGCTGCCCGACGCACCACAAGGAGAACAACCATGAAACAGCAACTGCTCAGCCAGGAAGTACAGCAAATCGACATCACCAAATTCGACGCCCGGCCGATCATCGACGCCTACCGCCACACCGCCTTCCAGGCGCGCAACCTGGCCACGGCGGCGGACATTTACCATCGGATGCTGGAGGACCGTGACTGCACGGTGATCCTCACCCTGGCCGGCTCCTTGTTCAGCGCCGGCCTGAAAGATATCGTCGCCGAGATGATCCGCAGCAACATGGTGGACGCCATCGTCTCCACCGGCGCGATCATCGTGGACCAGGACTTCTTCGAGGCCCTGGGCTTCCGCCACTACATCGGCTCGCCGGTGGCCGACGACAACGCGCTCCGGGAAATGGCCATCGACCGGATCTACGATACGATGATCGACGAGGACCAGCTGAGGGTCTGCGACTTCACCACCGGCGAGATCGCCGATTCCCTGCCGCCGGAGCCCCACTCCTCCCGCCAGTTCATCCGGGCCATGGGGGCCTACCTGGCGGAGAAGGGGGTGAAGTGCAAACAGTCCGTGGTGCATGAGGCGTACGTGCACGACGTGCCGATCTTTGTCCCGGCCTTTTCCGACTGCTCCGCCGGCTTCGGCCTGGTGCATCACCAGTGGCAGCACAAGGACCGGCATCTGACCATCGACTCGGTGCGCGATTTCCGGGAGATCACCCAGATCAAGCTGGCGGTGGCCGACACCGGGCTGCTCATGCTGGGCGGCGGCGTGCCGAAGAACTTCACCCAGGATATCGTGGTGGCCACCGACATCCTCGGCGAAACCCGGCCGATGCACAAGTACGCGGTGCAACTCACCGTAGCCGACGAGCGCGACGGCGGGCTGTCGGGCTCCACCCTCAAGGAGGCCTGCTCCTGGGGCAAGGTGGACATCAAGTACGAGCAGATGGTCTACGGCGAGGCGACCCTGACCTTTCCGCTCCTGGCCAGCGATGCGTACCATCGCGGCGCCTGGCGGCAGCGCGAAGGAAAGAGGCTGGCGCGGATTTTTGACAAGTAGCGGTTGAGCCGTAGGGGCAGACCCCCGTGTCTGCCCTGTTCAGGGTTTATCGCCGAAGAGGGGTGGTCACGGGGGGGGCCGCCCCTACCGCAGCGGAACCTATCATACCCTCGGTATCAATATTGATGCGATCGATGCGCGTGCATGGGCCAGGTTATTGATGAGCTGCCAGTACCTGCCCTAGCCGATGGTTTTTCCTCCTCTGTTCCGCTTATTACGGCAAGGACGGATAGTCTGCCGGATTCTGGGTTATCTTTTGCAAACGGAAGGCCTCGTTGGCGTAACGCCAGTCAAAGCGGAAGGTGTCCATGTAGATGAGCGGGCCAGCAGAGTAGTTTTCATTCATCACCTTCAGGTACACCTTCAGGGTCACATCCTGGACCCGTTCTGCATGGGCACCGGTGCTCGGGTACTCCATGGGGCCGTCAACGGAATATTCCTGCCGTTCGAGCATGGGCGAATCCCACAGCAGAATTGTCCCCTCGTAGAGGGCGACCCGGTCCACCCGGACGATGGTCTGGCCGCCGGATCCACCAAGCCCTACTTCGAGCAGGAACGAATCCAGAAACCCGCCCACCGGGTCCACCAGAAAACCGGCCACCTGCCCGGCCGCGTCCACGATCTCGCCGGCAGTGCCGAGGTTGGAAAAGGCGATGTCCAGGAGACTGAATTCCGTACTGACGCTGTAATAATACCACTTGCGGCCGTCGAGCCGCAGGGTGATGGAGCTGAACTCGGCGGCGTCGCCGCTGAGGGTGTAGAGTATACTGCCCTGAAAATCAAAGGCGCCGTAGGTGGTGGTGATCTTGTAGCTGGGCGCGTCGAGAAAGCCGGGAAAGGAGTCGACCCGGTTCCAGGCGGCATGGGTCCAGTTGCCCAGGTCCGGGTCGCCTTCGCTGCTCGGCGGGATGGGCGGAAGGTCCGTTACGCCGAGATCCAGGGTTCCGGCGCTTAAGCTGAAATTTTTCTGCCGGGACTGATAGCCGTCCTTGCTGAAGAACGCTGAGTAGGTGCCGTAGGGAAGATCATTGAGGGAATAATTGCCGCCGGAGTCGGTGGTTGCTTCCAGCCCCGTGCCCAGGATGAGGAATGCGGCATCGGCCAAGGGGCTTGCTCCGGAAACCACCTGGCCGGAGATGACGCCGCGCTCGGTGGGGGTGAGGGAAACCGGGCCCAAGCTGTTGCCGCCGCCGTGGATTTCGATGGTGCCCGTCGCCGGCTCGTACCCGAAGGCGGTGAGGGTATAGCCGTAAACCGCCGGCATGATCTCCTCCAGAAACAGGCCGGTTTCATCGCCCCGCCCCAGATATTCGCGGGAACCGTCCTGCTCCGCCAGCGTCAGTTCTATCCGGTTGGGCACGGGATGCAATGTCCCCCCTCCCACCGCATCGACAACATTCACCGTCAGGTCGCCGGGCGGATCCAGGGTGAGCACGAAAGTCGCTCCCGGCACGGTGATCTCAGGGGCATTCGTGGCGTAGCCGTATTTGGACAGGTGGAAGGTGTAGGTGCCATCCGGCAGGCGGAAGCTGATCTCACCGTTCGCGTCGGTTTCATTGATCAGGACGAGGTCATGACTGGTGCCGTCCACTGTCATCATCTGCAGTACCGGGACGCTCACCAGCGCGTTGGGCAACGGCTCGCCGCTTACCCGGTCCTGGACGGTCCAGGTAAAGAGATCCGCGTCCGGCGGATAGACCGGGGTACGGACGGGATAGCGCACCAGGGATTGCACCTGATTGTTGCCCTGCCAGTAGCTTTCCGTAACCTGCAAGGTCAGGGATGGCAGGGCGGTAAGATACTCCGGCGTGCTCAATTCGGAAAAGGTTACCTCCTGATGCTGACCCGGGGCAAGCGGCCCGATGGGTTCGGAATAGGTCGATCCGCTATAGGTCAGGCTGAGTGTCGCCTGGGTGCTGGCGGCTTCACCCCGGTTAAAGACCCGTGCCAGGAGCCAGATTTCCCCGTTCAGCGAGGCGATGCCCGGTGATTGGATGCTGTGGGGCACCGACACCACCAGATCCGGCTGACCCGAGGGGAAGTCGTCGGCCAGATGCCGGCAGAACAGCCGGCGGTAGCCTCCGTCCGGGGCCCAATCGACGCTGAAAAAGAAGGTCGTCCGGCGGCCGTCCACAAAGACATGCGGATGCATGGCCACATCCGATCCTTCCTGGTTGATCCGCATGGCGGGAAGCAGGAGCCTGCCGTCCAGGCGAAAGACCGCGTAATTGAGAACGGGATGCAAGCCGGACCCGCGCCAGGCGATACGGATGATGTCCGCACTGTCAAGGGTCACCATGTGGCCCTGCGAAGGGGTATCGACGACCAGCCCGTCCACCGTTACCTGCCCCTTGAGGCTGCAATCCGGATTAAGCAGGAAAAACCGGTAGGCGTCGACATAGTTGGGGAGTGACGCCAGAAGGCCCTGCGGCGTGGGGAGCAGCTGGTAGGCATACTGGTCGTTGACGGAGCCGAGCCGGTCGGTGTAGTCAACCAGATTTTCCCGGGTGCCGCCCGTCGTCCATCGCGACAGAAAGGTGCCGTTGCTGGTCTTGTAAAAGTCGCTGTACATGAGAAAGAGTCGGTCAAGGGCAGGATCGTAGGACGCGGCGAAATATTCCCAAAGGCCGGTGCCGCTCACCGGCCTCGGCACGGCCTCCCAGGCGCGGGCGTCGCTCACGTCGGTGTAGATCCCGCACCAGATCGCCCCTTCGGACAGGGCGGCAAAGATGGTTCTGCCGTCCGTGGTGCGAGCGGCCCACAGGGATTTGAAGTCCTGCGAGTAAGAGGAGCGCTCGGTCATGATCGGGCCGGCGCTGATGATCTTCCCCTGCCGGTCCAGGACATAATCGTGCAGAACGGCCGGATTGTTTGTGCTTATCCCATCCCACTGCGTGGCCAGCACCTGCAGCCCTCCCTCCTCCCGGGGAATGAGGGCGAAGCGGTAATAGGCCGCGTCATCGTCCGACCTGGTAACCGTCGCGAGCTGGAAAGGCGGGATCATGGTCCTGCCCTCGAGGCTGGTTTTTATGACGAACAACCGCCGCTCCTCATTGGTAATGGCATAGTGGGCATAGGCGATCCAGTAGCCGTCATCCACCTGGACGACGCGGGTCTGCCGGAGCTCCTCGTCATAGCCGTTATAGGTGAGGGGGACGGGATGGGAGAGGGAGGTGTTCTGCCAGCCGGCCGCGCCGGCCAGGAGATGGTAAACAGCCGGCAGGAAAGCGGTATCGGTGGCGGCGCTTCGTGCGGCCATGAGCAATGCGGTTGCAAGCGTGCAAGCGAAAAACAGAAGCGAGAGCAGGCGGTACCGGGATTGACCGGAAAGAGCAAGGGTGTCGTTACCGTCCATTTCTTCCCTCCTTGTCTTGCGGGAAACACCTCGCAGGACATCTGATCGGCACGGGACACAGGACCGGATGCAAGTAGAGCAGGGGAAGCCGGTTATTCTGATATAAGTATATCACTGAACCGCGATCCTGATACAGGAAAAAGCTGCGGAATCGGAGCACGCCTGTTTGGGGCGGGTTCAGGATATTGCAGAACCATGATTGAAATGGCCGTGTGGCCGCCCCTGGTCTGATACGGTACAATATGAGGCGCTTTCCAGGGATTACGGGTACAAAGGCGGAATTTCGCCGTCGCCGCATGGAAGAGCCGGGATGCTCGCGGGACGAACAACGACTAAACTCAGTGGCAGGTGTCGAATACACTGGTGCTGCCCGGGCATGAGACGGTTATGGTCCAGGCGGTATGGGGATCTGCGTTGCCGGTGACCTTGATGATCCAGGTGGGTCCCAGTGCCGATTCGTGACAGAGATCGTCATCGATTACTCCCGAAACAAATCCGGTGTCGTATATTTTATTCCCGCCATGCCAGATCTCGAGTTTATCGGGAATCTGATACGCATTGAATTCGAGATGGACGGTCCCTCCCTCTGTTCCCATGTCGTAATGCACCTCCATCCCTTCGGAGCCGCCTGAAGCGACATAGGCGGAGCCGCATTCTCGGACCGGAATGGCATTGGTTTTGAAGCTGACTATTGCGCCGCTGCTGATGTTGTCGCCGTTTCTGGCGCAGGCCCGGTAATAATAGGTCGTGTCGGGCTGCAGGGAAACCGTACTGTAAAACTGATCGCCTGCCTTCAACGTCCCTGTCGTCGGCATATTCAGGTCGTAGCAGGACAGGGGCGAGGTGTCTGATGCCGGCTTGACGAGAAACCCGCCATGGACATCCCGACCGCCGGTTACCCTGCCGACCAGCTGAACCGAGGTGGTTGAGATATTCGTGGGGTTAAGGGTTTCCACGGACACCGGCCTGCATTCGGGCGCCAACTCAGGGGTTTCCACAAGGCTGATCGTCCGCAGGATCTGGTCGCGGATGCGGTTCCGGAAAGGGCCGTACTGGTCAAGGTAGGTATCGACAAAACCATGATTGGCGCTGAACAATGCGGTCGCATACCCGGCGGCGGGGTTTGGCGGCAGGGTAGCGGGGTAAAACGCCCTGACCAGATTGATGACCAGGTCTGATGCGTTTGTGGTGTAGAACAGCCCGTACGGAATCGAGGCATTGGAGTTGTTCCAGCCATGAACCATGCTTGCCGGGGTGGCGACCCCGACGATGCCGATATTTCGCTGGTATTGCGGATAATCGTTCAGAATGCGGCGGTAGGCGTTGTTTGCGTAAAAATTTCCCTGCGAGTGGGCGACAATGACGACCCGTTTGCCGTTATACAGGTCGCGCACATAATTGTTGACATGCCCTATCAGGTACGGATCGTTGTACACGTTTGACTCGGTAAACTGGTCCATACTGTCGGTATAGACGGCACGAAACCATTCCGGCGCCTCATCCATATTGCGCAGCCAGTACCAGTATTCCTCCGGCTGTACCTCAAGCTGTTGATCCAGTTTTTTTGGGTATAGACCTGGAGCAGCTGGGTGAGCCAGTTTTCGTTGGCGTTGTAGGAGGTGCTGTAAGAATAGGATATGGTGTCGTATAATAAATCTGACATTTTCTGGGCACTTTCATATGCATCTTTTGGGGCATTGCTCATACCATTCGCAAAATATAGCCTTGTCAATATGTTGTCTTGGCTTTCGTTGCATATTTGCTGGGAAGCTGATTCGCTTGTATTTGTTAATAGCGTTACAATGAAAATGATTAATATTTTTACAATCATCGCAATTCTTTTCTGTTCGAATTGATTAATAATGAGCGCAAGCATGTTGATAATATTCCAAACTCATCTTTTAGCGTGATCATCTGATAGTCAGATGCAAACTCGCGAGTGAACCAGTCATGTCTAACCCAGAATGAATCAATTATGGTAAAATTTATATTTATATCAATTTTAATTATTTCGTGATTTTTTTCTCTGTTAAAAAGAGAGTTAACAGCTTGTTCCTCAACCAAAATTCTCCCGATAGCTATTTCTTTTTTTGTGAATTCTCCTAAATCAGTATCGGTGAGTTTCATATACACCATGGGGACGGTGAAGCGGACCACCTGGCCGTGCAGCTTAGGGTCATAGGGGTCTGGTTCCACCCTGAGCGTGCCGCCGCAGGCCGCGAGGGGAATGGTCAGTACGGCGCAATACAGTGCCATTATCAGAATCTGTCTCATGGGCTTTGTCCTATTCGTTGATGATGGGAATGCTGGGGAAGTCGCAGTTGACATCACCGGGTATCCGTGAGCTTGTGCCTCCAAGCCGGCCGCTGTTCTCAATGTATCTGTAGGACCGGTCCAGGGTATTATGGAATTTTGCAAAGATCATGTCCAGCTCTTTGGTGGCGGTGGGCACCATGTTCAGCTCTCTGTTGGCGCACTCAGTCGCGATAAACATGTTGGCGGAATAATAGGCCGCGGCCTCGGGGGTCAGATCGGGTCTGAGAAACAGGCCGAGATACCTGGCGAGTCTGAACAGGTGGCCGCGGAGTTTCTGCTGTTCCCTGCTCGGATATTTGCTGGCGATGTAATATTCGATGTCGTCACGGACGCAGTCCCCGTCGCTGTCGATTCCTTCGATGGTTGCCCTGCCGGCGCCGCCCGGATCAGGCGGCAACCAGGGCGCCCGGCCTTTGAGCGGAACGAAAAGGGTATTCAATTTGAGTAATGCTCCTGGGAAAGGCGGGGTATCTCCCGCTTCCGGAGCCCGACACTTGTTCTCATATGATTCCGACAGAGTCAATATGGCTGCGAGATCAAAGGGTAACGCGGGTGTCGGCGCTGATGGTTCAATGGGCAGTTCTCCGTTGGGGATCTTGTACCCGGGTACATAGGTGACGCCGGTCGCCTGGACGACCTGCAACTCGGCATATCCTGCTGATACGGCAAGGATGCCTGCCAATGTGGTCAAGATGAGCAGCATGCTTTTGTTCATCGTATTCAGTCGTGAGCAAATTATGTTAATTGGGTTGGCGGTTTTCTTTCAATGCACAATATCAGCAAAAATCATGCCGTCCTGCTGCAAATGCAGTTCAGGTGAGGGGAGTGTGGTGGAATTGTCCAGGCTTCCGAGGTGAACATAAGGTCAGGAGGTTTGCTCGGCGGTTGTGGAAGGGAGGTTTGGCAATGACAGCCCTTGAAAATGGTTCAAAAGAACCGGTTCCGACGGTTCATTTGAACCGCTGAGAACGGAATTCAGCAGGGGCAGGGTTGGCGGTTAAGCTCTCAGCCTCGCGGGTGGAAGCGCCGGTGGGCCTCCTTGAGGCGGGAGGATTCGATCTTGGTGTAGATCTGGGTGGTGGTAATGTCGGCGTGGCCGAGCATCATCTGGACGGCGCGCAGGTCGGCGCCGCCGGCGAGCAGATGGGTGGCGAAGGAGTGGCGCAGCATGTGCGGGCTGATCCGCTGCCGGATACCGGCGTGCGCGGCCAGGTCGTTGATGATCTGCCAGAAGCGGGCCCTGGTCATGGCCGTGCCGCGGTTGCTGAGAAAGAGAAAGGGGCTTGCCTTTTTTTTAAGAAAGGTCGGCCGGCCCAGTTCCAGGTACTCCCGCAGTCGCGTCCCCGCGACTTCCCCGAAGGGCACGATCCTTTCCTTGTCGCCCTTGCCCCGGACCCGCAGGTGGAGGCTGATCAGGTTGCAGGAGTTGGCCGGCAGGCCCACCAGTTCGGAAACCCGCATGCCGGTGGCGTAGAGCAGATAGAGCATGGCGTAGTCCCGCAGGATGAGCGGCGACCTTTGCGGCGGCAGAATCAGCAGCCGGTCCACATCTTCCAGGTTGAGGGCCTTGGGCAGGCTGCGGCCGGTTTTCGGCGCGTCGATCTCCCCGGCCGGGTTCGCGGCCATCACCTTTTCCCGGACCAGATACCCGAAAAAGGCGCGGAGCGCGGCAAGGCGGCGCGCATTGCTGCGGGCGCTGATCTTCCGGTCGTGGCAGTGGCGCAGAAAGCCCCGCAGGTGCTCGCTGGTCACTGCATCCGGGTCTGAAGGCCCGTGGGCGGCAAGATAGTCCAGGAAAAAACGGAGATCCGCGCCGTAGGCGGCAACGGTGTTGGCGGCGAGGCGCCGCTCGGCCGTCAGGAAGTGGAGAAAGGGGGCCAGGAAATCAACGAGCTTTCGACGGTTCAGGAGAATGGATGCGTTGAGGGTTTGTCTGGAGAAAAAACAAAGGGCCCGCCGGTTCAGCGGCAGGCCCTTTGCATTACACCCGGCTTTTTATGCGGTTGTACTTGCGGAGCTTCCGCAGGGCCTCGGCGCTCTTCCGGCGTTTGCGAACACTGGGTTTTTCGTAGTATTCACGCCGTTTGAGTTCGCGCTTGATCCCGTCAATCTGCAGCTTTTTCTTCAGCTGACGGATCGCGTACTCGATATCGCCTCTGACTTCAACCTCGATCATAAAAAATCACATCCTTTATGCTGTTGGTGACGGTGGGTCGCCGTCGTTGAAAAATGAAAACGCAAGTTCAAAAAATATTCTACATGGGGTCGGATGTCAACGAAAATCCGAGATGACCTGTGGGCTGCCCCCGGTGCCACCTTCTTCAGGGAAAGATTTTGCCCGGGTTGAGGATTCCGTTGGGGTCGAAAAGGTTCTTCAGTCCGCGCATCACCGCCAGGGCCACCGGGCTCAGTTCCAGGGGCAGGAACGAGGACTTGCTGATGCCGATGCCGTGCTCACCGGAAAGCGTGCCGCCGATACCCACGACAAAGGTGAAAAGCCGTTGCCGTGCCGCCTCACCCCGGGCCTCTTCCTCCGGATTGCCGCGGTCGAGCATAACGTTGACGTGGATGTTGCCGTCCCCGGCATGGCCGAAGGTGAGGATGGTGAGGGCGAGTTCGCGGGACAGTTCTTCAGTGAAGCCGACCAGTTCAGGGATTCTGGAGCGGGGCACCACCACGTCCTCGCTGATCTTGTTCGGCTTGAGCGAAAAAGTGGCCGGGGAGATGGCCCGGCGGGCCTGCCAGATTTCCTGCGCTTCGGCCTCGCTCTCCGCGCGGCGATAGTCGATCCTCTCCCGCTCCAGATAGGCGAGGAGCCGCTCTTGCTGACGCTTCACCTCCTCGGCGCTGCCGTCCAGCTCCAGAAGGAGCAGGGCGGCGGTATCCGGCGGCAGCGCCGGGGGGATCCGGTCGCGGACCACGGCAATAGCGGTCCGGTCCATGTATTCCAGGGTGCAGGGGGTGAGGCCCGCCCCGAGAATCCTGCCCACATGGCCGGTGGCCTCGGCCAGGGAGGTAAAGGTCAGCAGGTAGGTCTCCTTGTGCTCGGGCAGGGGCAGGAGCCGGAGGATCAGCTTCGTAAAGATGCCCAGTGTCCCCTCGGAGCCGACAAAGAGGCGGGTCAGGTCGTAGCCGACCACCCCTTTTTCCGTACGCACCCCGGTCCGGAGGATCTTACCGGTAGCCAGCACCACCTCGAGCCCGAGGACATAATCCTTGGTCACGCCGTATTTGACCGCGCTCGGGCCGCCGGCGCATTCCGCGGCGTTGCCGCCGATGGTGCAGAATTTCAGGCTCGCCGGGTCGGGCGGGTACATCAGCTTGTGCGGCTTGAGGGCACCTTGCAGGTCGCCGGTGATCACCCCGGGTTCCACCACCGCGATCATGTTTGCCGAGTCGATCTCCAGAATCCGGTTGAGCCGACCCGTGCCCAGGACCACCCCCCCCTGTACGGGCAGGCTTCCGCCGGTCATGCCGCTGCCCGCCCCCCGGGGCACCACCGGGAAGCGGTGCGTGTTGGCCAGGGTGAGGATGGCGGCGATCTCCTGGGTGCTGCCGGGCAGGACTACCGCCTCCGGCAGGAATTCCCGGCCGGTGGCGTCATAGCTGTAACAGTGCAACTCCTCCGGCGAAGTGAACAAATTTTCCCGGCCGACGATGCGTTCGAGCTTTTTGAGGAGGGTGCGGTCCATGGCAGGAGGATACAGAAATCAGCGGGGAGAAACCAGATTTTTTCAGAAAAACCTTGAAAATGTTGACGGGGGGAGCATGATAGACTGAATTTTGAAAGAAATCTCTGAGAGGCGATATGAAGAAATTGCGGTTGGCGCTGATTGCCGGCGGGGTGTCGGGTGAGCGGGAGGTATCCCTGAAGGGGGCGGCCGGGGTGGAAAAAAACCTGGACCCTGAAAAATATGAGGTGGTGCGTTTTGATCCGGCCACCGACCTGCCGCTGATTGCGGCGCAGGCGAAGGAGATCGATGTCGCCTTTATCCTGCTGCACGGCGTCTTTGGTGAGGACGGCACCATGCAGGGCTTCCTCGACCTGCTGGGCATCCCCTACCAGGGGGCCGGGGTGCTGGGCAGCGCCCTGGCCATGGACAAGAACCTGGCCAAGACCCTGTACCGGCTGCACGGCCTGCCGGTGGCGCCGTGGGAAATGGCCCGGCGGGAGGATATCGATGCCCCTGCGCGTCTGCTGGCGAAATTGCGGCTGCCCCTGGTGGTCAAGCCGGTGCGCCAGGGCTCGAGCATCGGCATGTCCATCGTCCGGGAATCATCCGCGTTGGGACCGTCCCTGGCCAAGGCGTTTGAACATGATCGCGAGGTGATGGTGGAGCAGTACATCAAGGGGCGGGAAATTACCGTGGGGGTCATCGGCAATGACGAGCCCGTGGCCTTGCCCCTGGTGGAGATCATCCCGGACAAGAAGTATGAATTTTTTGATTATGAGGCCAAGTACCAGCCCGGCGCGACCAGGGAGGTCTGCCCGGCCGAGGTGGATGATGAGATCAGAGCGAAGGCGCAGCGGTACGGACTTACCGCCCACCGCGCCCTGCAGCTCAGGGGCTACAGCCGCACGGACATGATCGTCTGCGGCGACGAGGTCTATCTTCTGGAGACCAACACCATTCCGGGCATGACCCCGACCAGTCTTCTCCCGCAGGCGGCGGCCGTGGCCGGCCTGCCCTTTCCGGCCCTGCTGGACCGGCTCATCGATCTGGCCCTGGAAAAGCAGCGCTAGTCCGGTTACCTGGGCAGTGGGCCCAGGAGGGACAACTCGCCTTTGCTGGCAAAGGGCAGGGCTCTGGTCCCGCCTATGCCCCCCGCCAACCGGACATGGCCGGTGACTTCATAGCGCAGCGGTTCGACGGCCCCCGACCTGGGGGGCGGCTGCTGCAGGCGGGCGACCACCGAGGAGACCATGTCGAGCATGGAGGCGTAGAGCCGCACCGGCACGGTGAGCGAGCCGTAGGGCGGAACCTCGTAGCTGCCGCCGGAAAGACCGGTGGCAAATGGCCGGCCGTCCACGATCAGTTCACAGTCAACCCCGCGAAGCTGTAAAGCGGTATCATCAGGATTCAGGATACGAAGTTCCACCAGAAAAACGGTTTCCAGCCCCCGGACTTCCTGAACCTGCAGATTGGCCAGGGACACCCGCGGTTCACTCTCCGGATTAAGGCCGGCGCAGCCGCCAAGCAAGAGCAGGGCGACCATGACGAAAAGCGCTCGGGTCCACCCTGATATTTTTTTCATGTTCATGCCATCTCCTTCCGGCAATGTGTCTGGCAGGCGTATTGTTCTAACAGAACCCCGTGGTTCCATTTTTCCTCGCTTGTTTATTCTACCTCCAATCCCGCAGGATGCAAACAGATCCTGTCATGCCTTTCTGGATTCGACCCTCCAGCCATGCCCAAATCGGAAACCTTTTTAAAAATAATCCTTGACCGAAGTACGGAAAAAATATAATAAAGATTATCATTATCAATAACTGTACGGTGTCCGTACAGCTCGAAAGATCCAAATCAAGGAGGAGTTCAATGGAAACAGAAGTATCTGTCCCGTCTTTTGCCATGCCCCGCATCGGCGACAAGGCCCCCTCATTCAAGGCGGTCACCACCCAGGGCGAGATCAATTTTCCCGAACAGTATGCCGGCAGCTGGGTGATTCTGTTCAGTCATCCGGCAGATTTTACCCCGGTCTGCACCTCGGAATTCATGACCTTTGCCACCCGGGAAGAGCAGTTCGCCCAGGTGAATTGCAAGCTGGTCGGGCTGTCCGTGGACGGACTGTACAGCCATATCGCCTGGCTGCGGTCAGTCAAGGAGAAGATCGAGTACCGGGGGATGAAGAATGTGGAGGTGAAATTCCCCCTGATTGAGGACATCACCATGGAGGTCGCCCGTAAGTACGGGATGATTCAGCCGGGCGAGAGCACCACCAAGGCCGTGCGAGCAGTGTTTGTCATCGACCCGAAGGGGATTGTCCGGACCGTCATTTACTATCCCCTCAGCCTGGGTAGGAATTTTGATGAACTCTACCGGGTGGTGGTCGCCCTTCAGGCGGCCGATGCCTTTGGGGTCGCCACTCCGGCTGACTGGCAGCCCGGCGACGAGGTCATCGTACCGCCGGCCGGTTCCTGCGGCGTTGCCCAGGAGCGCATGGCGGGCCAGGAAGAGATGACCTGTCACGACTGGTACTTCTGCACCAAAAAGATTTCCCGGGAAGCTGTTCTGGATGCTGTCCTGAAAAAGTAAACCCTTTCCCGCCGGTTGCCGCGGATTGTTTCCAGCGGCAACCGGTGTCATGGATCACGATTATCTTCCAGACAAACCGGTTTTTCCGGTAGGCAGGTATCTTGGCCTTGACCCTTGGCGTTTAGAATCGGCGGCTGAAATAGGGTTGCAGGACCTCGGGTACCGCCACCGAGCCGTCCGCCTGCTGATAGTTCTCCAGAACCGCCAGCAGGGTCCGGCCCACGGCCAGGCCGCTGCCGTTCAAGGTATGCACCAGCCGGCTTTTCTTTTCCCCCTCCGGCCGGTAGCGGATGCCCATCCGCCGCGCCTGGAAGTCCAGGAAATTGGAGCAGGAAGAGATCTCCCGGTAGGTATTCTGGCCGGGGAGCCACACCTCGATGTCATAGGTCTTGGTCGCGGAAAAGCCCAGGTCGCCGCTGCACAGAGTGACTACCCGATAATGGAGGTTCAGGAGTTGCAAAACCTCCTCAGCGTCGGCCAGCAGCGCTTCCAGTTCCTGGTGCGAGGTCTCCGGGGTGGTGAACTTGACCAGCTCCACCTTTTCGAACTGGTGCTGGCGGATCAGGCCCCGGGTGTCCTTGCCGTAGGAGCCGGCCTCTGAACGGAAGCAGGGGGTGTAGGCGGTGTAGCGGATCGGCAGCTGTGCTTCGGTCAGGGTCTCGCCGCTGTGGATATTGGTCACCGGCACCTCGGCGGTGGGGATCAGCCACAGGTCCCAGTTGTCGATTTTGAACAGGTCGGCGGCGAATTTGGGCAGCTGGCCGGTGCCGGTCATGGTCGTGCTGTTGACCATAAACGGCGGCAGCACCTCCTGGTAGCCGTGCTTCTGGGTATGCAGGTCGAGGAAGAAATTGATCAGGGCCCGGGACAGGCGGGCGCCGAAGCCCTTCAAGAGGGCAAAGCGGGCGCCGGCAAGCTTAGCCGCGGTTTCGAAGTCAAGGATCCCGAGCTGTTCGCCGATCTCCCAATGGGCGAGGGGGGTGAAGCTGAAGCTTGGCTTTTCACCCCATGTTTTCACCTCCACATTGTCACTGTCGTCCTTGCCCACGGGCACCGTGTCGTCGCAGAGATTGGGAATGGACATGACAATGTCCTGCAACTGCTCCTGAACCACCGCCAGTTCTCCGTCAAGATCCTTGATCCGGGCGGACACTTCCCGCATCTCGAGGATCAGTGGATCCGCCTGCGCAGAGTCGCCACGCTGCTTCAATTCAGCGATCTCGCGCGAAACCGTGTTGCGCCGATTCTTCAGATTTTCCGCTTCGGCGAGCAGGGCAAGCCGCCGGCCGTCAATCTCCACGAACCGATCGATGAGATCAGGGGCCATGCCCCGCCGCAGGATTTTTTCCCTTACCAGGTCACTGTTTTCTCGGATAAAACGTAATTCAAGCATAGCTGTCGTTCCGGGGGTTGTTCTGTGGGTTCGCCTTCACTGGTGTTACTAGCACGGGGGCCGGCGGAACGCAACTGCTATTCAGATGCCCCTGCGCCTCTTGCCGGGTGAAAGCACAGGGCATCCACTTCTTTGGTTCCGGTGAATTACAAAGGGTGCCGGCGTCAGAATAACGGTTTGCGATTCTGACAATTGCAATTCCTGTCCCTGTCTGCTACCGTTGGGCAGCGGTCCGACAGGGCCCTGTTCGAGAGGAGGAGATGGGAATGGAGCCGTATCGGCATATCGCTGTTTTTCTGGCCCAGTGCCGCCGTTCGGCGCGCATGCTGGGGCTGACCCTGGCCCTCCTGACCGTTGGCCTCTTTTTTCTCTCCACGAACCTGCTGGGTTTTTTGCAGGGGCATCTCAACGAAAAACTCTATTTTTTCTCCGTGGCCGCGCCCTTTCTGTCCCATGTTAAAATTTCCTTTTTCGGCGCCCTGTATCTTCTCATGCCGTGGATCATGTATATCCTCTGGAAGGGAATCGGCCTGCCCTTCGGCCTGCGGGGCAGCAAACTGTTCTGGTTCGTCCTGACCACTTCGATCCTTTTTTACTCCGGTTCTCTTTTCTGCTTTCTGGTGACCCTGCCCTACGGGGTGAGCTTTCTCCTTGGCTTTCAGTCCGCCGAACTCAAGCCGGTGATTTCCGTGGATCGCTTCGTCAATTTCGTGACCCTGTTCATTCTGGCCTTTGGCCTCATTTTCGAACTGCCGGTCTTTATGATTTTCAGCGCCGGGGTCGGGGTGTCCCGAAAAGTATTTGAAAAAAACCGGCGGTATGCGATACTGGTGATTGCCATTCTGGCGGCCCTGCTGACGCCGACACCGGATATCATGAACATGGCCCTCATGGGCGGCCCGCTCTACCTGCTCTACGAGGCGGGAATCCTGGTGATCAGGGTTTTCAGGCTGGACGAGAAGAGGCGGCCGGCGGAGGTATGAGGGAGAGGCTAAGGCGTAGCGGAGCCGTCGGCGCGCAAACAGGTTCGGCCCTGAGACCGTCAGGGCGGGCTCCTTATTGAACATAGCGGCGGATGCACAGGGTTCCGCCTGTTGCGGGGTCATCGATATTCAATAACCTCTATGCCGTTTTGCAGAAGCAGTGCCGCGGTGACTCCCGGCCGGGGGGAAAGACCGCAGGAAGGGCTCCCGCTCTTGAGGTAGGCCCTGCGGATATTCTGGGCCAGGGCCAGAGCAAGGCACTGTCTGGCGCCGTGGCAGAAATGGCTGGTCACGTCCCTGCCTTCCCGGGTGAGCACCCTGGCTCTGCCGGCCAGGACCGCGTTGCCGTCGCCTCCGATCAGATCCGCCGCCGGACGGGGCGTGGGCAGGCCGCCGAGCTGTTCCGGGCATACCGGAAGCCAGTGCGTGCCGGTCAGTGCCGCCATGCAGTCAGGGGAAGGCCTGAGCCGCCCGTCGTATCTGGTACACAGGCCGGCCAGGCAGGCGCTGACCAGGACAATTTCATGCTGAGTATGTGACATGGTGCAACGACATCAACAGGGCCTGACCCGCGCTGAACGACGATTCCTCCTGCGCGTTGTCATTTTCGCCGTGATCGGGGCGATTCTCTGGGTTCTTTTTGCGCCGGGCACCGGACTTGTGCACTATCGTCGTCTGCAAAAACAGATCGAAACCCTGAGTCAGGAAAACAGAAGCCTGCAGGAGCATAATACTTCATTGCGCAAGGAGATCGAACGATTACGCAGTGACGAGACCTACCTGGAGCAGATGGCCCGGCAGAAATACGGTTTGCTCAAGGAAAATGAAACGGTCTATCAATTCGACCCCCCCGGCAAGAAAAAATAAGCGAGCTCAGCGGGCGCCCTCAATGTGGAAACCGCACGGGTTTCCAGGATTATGCTCACGAAAACCCGGACTTCGAGGAACAGCCGGAAAGCGCGCCGGAGGGGATGGTCGATCCGCCATGCCCCATGCGGAAACTTGCGGTGGAGATGGTCTTTTTTACCTTGATGCTGTCGCACTTGGGGCACCGGACAATTTCCGGAGAGGTGGACGAAACGAGTTCCTCAAAGTGGGTTTTGCAATTGCTGCAAACATATTCATATATTGGCATATCAATTCTCCGTGAAAGGTTTTTTCGTCCCCAGTCAGGGACGGAAATTTTACCAAAAAAATATAAGCATGGTGTCAGGCCTTGTCAGCTGAAAAAGGGAGAGACCCCGGTTTGTTGGAGGGGGGCGACCATTTCCGTACTCTGCGGGATATCCGCGGGCTGCTGCGGTTTCAGCAGTCCATGGGCATTGCCGCCTATCCCTTGAATGACGGGATCCGCCGTTTTTTTGCTGTTGCGGACGGTGTAAGCCTGAAAGCCCGTTCGGCAGGGGACAGCGGCGTCGGTGCCAAAACACGTCAGGAGAGGCCCCGAGCAGACCAGGGAGGGGCGGCCTCGACGATTCTGGCTGTCCTGCGGCAGGAGATCGAGCAGTGCTCACTCTGCCGGTTGGCCGAATGCCGCAAGGGCACAAGCCAGGGGCGGGGGATTCCCGGCAGCAGCCTCATGGTGGTGGGCGACTGGTCGGCGCAGGAGAACGAGCCGGACCCGGCCATCCTTTTCGGCGCGGAAGAGGACGTCATGTTGTGGAAGATGATGGAGGCCATTGCCCTGCAACCGGAAGAGGTGTACGTGACCAACCTTCTGAAATGCTGTCCCGGGGGCACGGCTGACGATGGGTGTCGGGAAAGCTGTTTTTCCTATTTGATCAGGGAAATCGCCGCAGTCAAACCCCGGCTCATTTGCGCGATGGGTGATTTTGCGGTCAGGATGCTGGCCGGCACGGCGGAACCGCTTTTCCGTGTGCGCGGACGCTTCGTTGAGTACCGTCTTCAGGGAGCAGGCGCCATTCCGGTCATGCCCACCTTTCATCCCCGCTACCTCATTCGCAATCCGGAAATGAAAATGGCAACCTGGAAAGATCTGCAGGCGATCAGGCGGCGCCTGGATCAGCAAAAGAGTTGATATGCGAGGAAGGGGGAGGGACGAGTATGGAAGTTATTCTGGCTAAACCGCGGGGATTCTGTGCCGGGGTAAAACGGGCGATCACCATTGTCCGCCAGGCCCTGGACAAATACGGCGCACCGGTCTACGTTCTGCACGAAATTGTGCACAACACCCATGTCCTTCGGGAACTCACCGGGATGGGCGCGGTCTTTGTCGAAAACCTGGAGGCGATTCCCGTCGGATCGGTGGTCATTTTCAGTGCCCATGGGGTTGCCCTGGCCACTGAACAAAAGGCTGTTCAGTTGGGCCTGCGTACCATTGACGCCACCTGTCCCCTGGTATCCAAGGTGCACCGGCGGGTCATGCGTCTGAACCGTATCGGCTACGATGTTCTGGTTCTCGGTCACCAGGGGCATCCGGAGGTTATCGGGACCTGTGGTCATGCCACCGGGGCGGTCCATGTGGTTTCCAGCCCGGAAGAGGTGAACCTGCTCCAGGTCGCGGATCCCGGCCGGGTCGGCTATGTGACCCAGACAACGCTCAGCCTGGATGATACCAGGGATCTCCTGGTTGCCATCCGCAAAAGGTTTCCGGACATCAGCGAACCGGAACGGACCGACATCTGCTATGCCACCACCAATCGCCAGAACGCGATCAGGGAACTTTCCGCCGACATTGACCTTCTGCTGGTGGTGGGGTCAAAAAACAGCTCAAATTCCAATCGGTTGCGGGAGGTAGCGGAGCATCAAGGGGTTACGGCCCGCCTCATCGATCATGCCGGGGAAATTGAGCCGGCCTGGTTGCGGGGTGCCGAAAGGATCGGGGTGTCGGCAGGAGCGTCGGCGCCGGAGGTCCTGGTTGCCGAGGTTATTGACTGGCTGCGGGCGCATGGCGCAAGTACAGTGCGGGAAATGGAAGGGGACGACGAGAATGTGGTCTTTGCCGTAACCCCCTGCTGAGAACGGTCAGCGAACAGG
>QZJD01000068.1 GCA_003604995.1 Desulfobulbus sp.
GCGTAGCAGCGCTACGTCGAGGATTTTGTGATTGAGGCCCGGCCGAAGATGGCCCGAAGATGAGATGCATAGTGTTACAGTTATTTCTTTCCAGGCCCTAAGGTGTGGGGAACCGAAAAAAAAGCTTGTGGAGCAGGTTTCCGGCATGGGTGATATTCACCTTTTTCTCCGATGACCCCCTGTTTTTTTCCCGGGTGTGGTATTTGGCTTTGAATCGGCGGCCGGGAATGGATACAGTAGGGCCATGCCGGTTTACAATGTCAACGTGAGGGAAACGACAGGCCCGGAACGGTTGTAATGGAACAGCAAAAAAAAGATATCCCCGCCGTGAATGTGTCCGGCGTTATTCCGATGGTCAAGATCGACGGGGCCAGGATCAGGCGTCTGCGCGAAAGCAAGGGGCTGACCCAGCTCTATCTCTCCACCGTGGTCGGGGTTACCACGGATACCATTTCCCGGTGGGAAAACAGGCACTATCAGTCGATCAAGCTCGACAATGCCGAAAAACTCGCCGACGCACTGGAGGTGCCCCTCTCGGAAATCGTGGAACAGCCGCAAGACGCCCCTGAGTCGGCAGCAGAGCCGCAACCGGCGGCCCAGCCGGAAGAGCAAGCCGGGCAGCCGGAGGACGTCCCGCCGGTTGCACCGGCTCCGGATCGCCGCCATCGGCGGCTCATCATCGGTGGGGTTGTTCTTTGTGCGGTAGCGGTAGTGGCGTTTCTGTTTCATGCCCTGTTTTTGCGGCAGCCCCAGGGCGTTCTTTCAGCGGAACGGATTCTCCCGCCCCAGGCGCCGCCGGGACAGGCCTTCCCGGTCCTGATCCGGGTCAGGTTCCTCGCCGAGGGCGCAACGTCGCTGATTCTCAAGGAAACCCTGCCCGCAGGCAGTGCCGTCCCGCAGGCCATCCCGGCGCCAACCACTAAGGATCTCAAGGAGGGTTCCCTGAAATGGATCAGCAGGACGGAGTCCGGCGAATCCGTGTACACGTACCTCTGTCAGGTGCCTTCCGGCGCGGCATACGGCGATACCCTCGCCTTCACCGGCACTGTGACCCGGAAACAGACCCTGGGCGAACAGACGGCGGTGGCAGGGGCGGCGACAGTTGCCGTAGCGCCCTTTCACTGGGCGGACGCCAACCGGGATCAGGTGATCGATGATGAAGAGATATTGGCCGTGTATGACTTGTACAGTGATATCGATGGCTTGGAGTTTGACCGGGACCGTATTGATTCGTTCTGGGCGGCGGGCGGGTATCGCTGGGACGAAAAGAAGAAAAGGTATGTGGCTCAGGAATAGAGCCTTGAGCAGAAAAACGGGGGAGAACGTCATGGTGCATCCTGGTGCTTGCTTGAACAGATTGGGAAAAGGGCGCTTGGCCGTCCGCTCTCTTATTGTTATGATCGGCGCGTTGGCCATCCTCTCTTTTGCCTGGCCCGGAGTCGCAAGGGCTGAGGTAAGCGCCGTTTATGCGCAGGCTCAGGGGACCACCCTGGTGGTGGAGGTCAGCATCGAAGCGCCGCCGCCGTCCTCCCTCATTCTGGTCCAGAATCTGCCCCCGGGGGTGACGATCGTGGGCGCCCAGCCCCAGCCCAACAATATCGATCCGGCAAAAGGGGTGGCCAAATGGCTCCTGCGCAATATTGTCCCGGGGCAGGTGACGATCAGGATGGCCCTGGACAGGCCGGTGGCCGCTTCGGAAGTTTCCGCGGAAATCCGATATATGCCGGCAGGCGGCGGAGGAATGCGCTCTCGTTCGGTGGGAAAACCCTGAGCAAGGACTCTGCCGGAAAAACATTGGGGGCGAAGACCCGCTGTCCGGATAACAGGGTGATTGACCGCAGCGCCCTGCCAGCGCGCCACCCCTGGAGACGAACCCAAGGAGAGGATGTCCGGTGGAAATTTTTATCATTATCGCCCTGATTTTCCTGAACGGTGCTTTTGCCATGGCGGAGATAGCCCTGGTCACCGCACGTCGCAGCCGCCTGCAGAGACTCGCCGAGGACGGCGATGCCTCGGCGACCGTGGCCATGCGCCTTGGCGCGGAACCGACCCAGTTTCTTTCCACGATTCAGATCGGCATCACCGCCATCGGCATTCTGAACGGGATAGTCGGCGAATCGGTTATGGCGGAGCCTCTCGCCGAGCGGCTGGTGGCGCTCGGCATTGAGCAACAGGTCGGCAGGCCGGTCTCCACGATGCTGGTGGTCGTAGTGATCACTTATTTTACTATCGTTATCGGCGAACTGGTTCCCAAGCGCATCGGCCAGTTCCATGCCGAGGGGGTTGCCAGAATCATGGCCCGCCCGATAGCCGTCATCGCCAGGCTGTCACGACCGCTGGTTGCGCTGCTGAGCCTTTCCACGGATGGCATTCTGCGCCTGCTGGGCAGAAGGGAGTTGAGCAGCGCCAATCTCACCGAGGAGGATATCCACGCTATCCTGCGGGAGGGCTGGGAGTCCGGGGTGATCGAGAAGCAGGAGCACGCGATGGTCCGCAACGTCTTCCGACTGGACGATCGCCAGCTCGCCTCCCTGATGACGCCCCGCGGCGAGATCGTGTATCTTGACGTGAACAGGCCGCTGGCGGACAACCTGCGGCACCTGATCGCCTCCAACCATTCCCGTTTTCCGGTCTGCCGGGGCGGCCTGGAGGATATTCTGGGAATCATCACCGCCAAAAGACTGTTCAGGCAGTTGCTCGATGGGGGGGAGATCGACCTGACCGCCTCCCTGCAGCCCTGTGTGTATGTGCCCGAAAATCTGACCGGCCTGAAGCTGTTGGCCCAGTTCAGGGAATCCGGGGTGCAGATCGTGCTGGTCGTGGATGAGTACGGTGAGGTACAGGGGCTGGTCACCCTGCAGGATGTGCTGGAATCCCTGGCGGGCGAATTCAGGCACCGTAATCCCGAAGACGCCTGGGCCGTGCAGCGGGCGGACGGTTCGTGGCTGCTGGACGGATTGACCCCGATCCCGGAACTGAAGGATCATCTTCGGCTCAAAACCGTGCCCGAGGGGGGCAAGGGCAGGTACCATACGCTCAGCGGCATGATGATGTGGCTGCTCGGTGAGGTGCCCCGTACCGGTGATATCGCGGAATGGGAGCAGTGGCGCCTGGAGGTGGTGGACATGGACGGTAACCGGGTGGATAAGGTTTTGGCAAGCCGTTTGCCGGAAGCAGGGGAGCCCTGACCCGAAACTCTCCTTTGCGCTGGGTCTCCCTTGGCGGCACCGCCGCAGTTGCTGCACCGTGAAACAGCACCAGTTGCGGCTTTTTTGATCCCCTCTCTTCCTTTTTTTTTCGATCCCGACGCCGACCCTGACCCCTATCCCGATGGGTTGCCCCTTATTCGACACATCACCATTCAAACTTCGGGGTCGGGATCGACTCCCCGGATGGAAACCCGAAGAGCGGTTTTCCATCCAATTTTGACAATGTGGATATGCAATTATTTTCCTAACCGCTTAACTTTAATGTGTTTTGCCGATTTTTGCAAAACTCAATGATTTTGCTTTGTTATTGGCATATACTTATAAAAGGAATGTGTGACGACCACCTTGCCACCCCATTTCATTAAGGAGAAAGTGATGAAGACCATGACGTGTTGGCTCGTGTTGACCCTCGGCGCAACCGGAACCGCCCTGGCCGGATCGCAGGTCTTTGATGTGGACCGGGAATTTTATCCGTACTATCCCTCTCTGATCAAATGGAACAAATCCGGCGCGGAATTCACCCCGCCCGAGGTCTGCGGCGAGTGCCATCCGAAACAGTTCGAAGAGTGGACAGGTTCGGTCCATGCCCTTGCTTTTCATGACCCGGTCTACCAGGGCGAGCTGAACCTGGCGGTCAAGGCGGTGGGCCATGAGATTTCCCGGCAGTGCGAGGGGTGTCATTCGGCCGCGGGCATGGTGACCGGCGAGATCAAGAAACCCGGTCTGGAGGGGCTCAGCCCCATGGCCCTGGCCGGGGTTTCCTGCGATATCTGTCATTCGATCAGCGGCGTCACCCACTGGCAGACGCCCTCCCATGAGCCGGAAAACGGTTCGATGATTCTGACTCCCGGTGAGGATACCAAGGACGGCCCGGTCCTGATCAAGCACGGGCCTCTGGCCCCCTTTGAAGGCTGCGGCGAGGATTTCCATCAATGCAAGGAATCCACCCTGCATCTCCGGGCCGAACTCTGCGCCTCCTGTCACCAGGTCTATCACTATGATGCCCATTTTCCGCTGGAGGCCACCTACCTGGAATGGAAACACGGGCCTTACGCGCAGAAGGAAATTCTGTGCCAGGACTGCCACATGGTCGACACCCAGACCTTCCTCAGATCCGCCGACACCTTCAAACGGCCGGAACAGGGCGAATACCACCATTATTTCAACGGCGCCAATTATCTCCTGTACTTCCTCGCCGAACAGGCGGCTAAAAAAGCAGGCGATGAAAAATTGGCAGCGAATGTTCAGCAGAAATACCAGATGTCGGTGGACCGCCTCAAGGCCGCTGCCGACCTCGAAATAACGCCGGTCTACGGGGACAGGGGATTAAAGGAGATCAAGGTCCGGGTGCGCAATATCCGGGCCGGGCACAATCTCCCTACTTCTCTGACCAATGTCCGGCAGATGTGGCTGGAAATCACCGCCAAGGATGCCAAGGGCAACGTCATCGCCAGTAGCGGCAAACTTGATGAAAAAGGGCACCTGGAAGAGTATACCCGTCTTTTCAACTCCGACGGCATGGGCGATGATTTTCATTTTGCCATTGATCCCTGGGTCGTAACCTCCTTCTCCCGGCACGATACCATCCCCCCCAAGGGGTACAAGGATGTCTATTATGGCCTCAACTCTCCCCCGGCCGCCGGTGATGTGACCATAGAGGCCAGGCTGCGCTACCGGCAGGCGGATCAGGGCGTCGCGGAAAAACTTCTGGCCAACGTGCCCCCGGATATGAACCTGGAAGCAATTTATGGCATCAAGGAGGTGCCGACCCTGCCGATCGTGGACATGGTGGTCAAAACAGCCTCATTTGCGGCAACAAAGTGAGGGCAGGGAAAACCATCCCTTGACAGCCACGATGTGGCACTTATTGTCTAAGGTAAGAGAAAAGCGAGGACAGGATTTGAACGTACGATAAAGCCAAACCGGCCGCAAGGCCGGCACGGAAAGCCACGGATCTGAAAAGACAGCCGGGTTGCCTGCGTGAGGTGGCCCGGCTGTCCTGTTTTCAGGGAACGAAGCCGGTCGGGCCGTATACCGGAAACAAGGGAGGTGTGAATATGTACAGCAATCAGGAACTATGCGAGAGGATCAGAGGGATATATCCGGAAATCGGCGAGTGCGGCATTGAACTTGATGTACAGCACGACGATGAGAAAAAGGTCTGGGTTGTTGATCTGAAAAAGGAAGACCATGAGTTGCGCCATCACCTGGAGCCGCCGGACGCGGATGCGTGCATGGAAGGCAAGCAGTGCGTGGCCCTTGGCCTGGAGATCGCGCAGTTGCGCAAGAACATTCAGGGCGAACAGTATTAATGGGCTCGCCCTTTTAACAGGGAACGGCGGTGAGGCGAGAATGCCGTGAAAAGAACGGCAACGGGGGATGCTCCGCATCCGGAAGAAACCCGCTGTTCCCTGCATTGCGGCGGAGTGCAAGGTGTTGTATAGTGAGCTTCTTGCAAAAAGAACATCTCCTCCGATCGGCTAAAAATATCCTGGGCGGCGTCTTCCTTGGGAAATCGTCCTCAACGGAGCGCTGCTCCGCTTCCGGGCGATTTCCCAACTCATCCTTGCCCGGAATATTTTTCTCTCGATCTCGCGACGACGTTCATTTTGCAAGAGGCTCTAACGGTTTCCGGGGACGGGAATGCGTTGTCCGTCCTGAAAGAGCGTCCTGAAACCGAGCCCTTGCCGACGAGGGAATTTTGTCCGCCCATGAATCTGCTGCTCTATCTCAACCGGTTGAACAAGTTCAGCTTCAATGCCCTCTTGGGAGCGGCGGAATCCCTTCCTTTTTTCGATACGTTGAAGATAGTCATGCCCCCGGACCCCGCACGGTTGCGGCAAGGGGTACAGGCCGCCACCAGCTCGAACTCCGGCCCGGCCATGGTCTGTTTTTCTTTTTTTACCAGCCAGCTCTGGGAAATCGCCGAACTGGTCAGGCCGCTCAGGGAGACTTTCGGCGACCGTGTCCTGCTGGTCGCCGGCGGACCGCACCCTTCCGGCGACCCTGAAGGAACCCTTCGTCTCGGCTTTGACCTGGTCGTCCGGGGCGAAGGGGAAGAGACCTTCCCGGAATTGCTGCACTGCCTCCACGACGGCCTGGATTACCGGACGATCCGGGGAATAGCCTTTCTTGAGCCGGACGGCACATGCCGCGATAACGGCCGGCGTCCGCCGATCCGTCTGGACGATTTTCCGCCGTATTCGGAAAAATGCAACCGTTTCGGCCCCATTGAGATCAGCCGGGGCTGCCCCTTTGTCTGCGGCTACTGCCAGACCCCGCTTCTGCACGGGGCACGGGTCCGGCACCGCAGCGTCGATGTCCTGCTCGGGCACGTGGAAACCCTGGCCCGGCGGGGTCTTGACGATATCCGTTTCATCACCCCCAATGCCTTTGCCTACGGCTCGCCCGACGGCCGCCAGTTGAATCTTCCCGCCCTGCATGCGCTGCTTTCCGAGGTGCGCCGGGTGCTCGGCGGACGTGGTCGGATCTTCTTCGGCTCTTTTCCCTCTGAGGTACGGCCGGAGCATGTCACTCCGGAAACCATTGCGCTCGTCAGGGAGTTCGCCGATAACGACAACCTGGTCTTCGGTGCCCAGACCGGCAGTCCGCGCATGCTGGAAAGGTGCCGGCGGGCGCACACCATCGAGGATGTCTTTCGAGCGGCACGCCTTACCGTGCAGGCCGGATTCGCCGCCTATGTCGATTTCATTTTCGGCCTGCCCGGTGAAGAAGAGGAAGACATCCGGTTGAGTATTGCCGCCATGCACGACCTGGCGAAGATCGGCGCGCGGGTCCATGCCCACACCTTCATGCCCCTGCCCGGCACCGCTTTTGCCGGCGCTCCTCCCGGCAGGGTCGCACCGCGGCTGCGCCGCGAACTGGACATGCTCATCGCTCGGGGCCACGCCTTCGGCGAATGGGAGCGCCAGCAGGGGGAGGCGGCACGGATCGCCGCCTATCTGCGGGCAGGCAAGGTTGTTGATGACAGTCGGCAACAGGAGAACGAAGACGGCAAAATCCGAGAACAGCCAGCCGGATGTTCCCGGATTATCGTCAGTTCCGGGTGACCTGGGCGCTACCTGGCAAAGAGCTCGGCGAATTCCCCATATCCTTCCTTATCCAGGTCCTCCGCCGGGATAAAGCGAAGGGCCGCGGAGTTCAGGCAATAGCGCAAACCGGTGGGCGGCGGGCCGTCGTCAAACACGTGGCCCAGATGCGAATTCGCCCTTTTGCTGCGCACCTCGGTCCGGGTCATGAAAAAACCGCGGTCGGTACGTTCGACGATGTTGTCCGGCACCAGCGGCCGGCTGAAGCTCGGCCAGCCGGTGCCTGAATCGTACTTGTCCAGGGAACTGAACAGCGGCTCGCCGGAGACGATATCCACGTAGATGCCCGGCTCCTTGTTGTTCCAGTACTCGTTGTTGAAGGCGGGCTCGGTGCCGTCCTCCTGGGTCACCTTGTACTGTAACGGGGTCAGCCGGCTCTTCAGGTCTTTCTTGTCGATCTCGCCGGACTTGCGTTCCTCACCCCAGACCTTGTCCAGGAAGGTGTCCCGGCCCGATCCGCCCCGGTAGAACCGGTAGCGGATCGGGTTGTTTTTGTAATAGTCCTGGTGATAGTCTTCGGCCGGATAGAAGGTCGGGGCCGGAAGAATCGGGGTGACGATGGGTTTGGCGAAGACGCTGGTTGCCGCCAGTTTCTTTTTGGACTGTTCGGCCAGAGCCCGCTGCTCCTCGTCATAGTAAAAGACAGCCGTGCTGTAGGCATGGCCCCGGTCGACGAACTGGCCGCCCGGGTCCGTGGGATCGACCTGCCGCCAGTAGACCTCCAGAAGTTTTGCAAAGCTCACCCTAGCCGGATCATAGACGATCTGCACCACCTCGATGTGGCCGCCGGCCACGTAGTTTTCGTAGGTGGGGTTTTCGGTCGTCCCGCCCGCATACCCCGAGGTCACCGAAAGGACGCCGTCCAGCTGTTCAAAGGGTTTTTCCATGCACCAGAAGCACCCGCCGGCAAAGAGGGCCTTCCGCTCGGTCGTTGTTGTCGTTTCTTGTGTGTTCATGGTCTGCATCTCCTTCTCTGCACCGGACATGACGGAATTGACCGCCAGCAGGGTGAAAAGTATGAATGGTATAAATAATAGATATTTCATGATCCTGTCTCCACTGCGAATCGGTTATCGCGGCAGCGCTTGGCAAAGCCGCTTATATGTATTCAGTTTGGCGCAGAGTCGCATTTTGGGAATCTCCCGCGGAAAGTCCCGTGCAACTGCTTCTTTTGAGAAGATAAGCTCTTTCAGGGCGATTGCCAGGGCGCCGGGATGAATTACGGCTGGCCCCCTTACCCGTGCTGCTCGGCGATTTTAGCGAACATCCGGACCAGGCCCGAGCAGAGGGTGAAGAGGGATTTGATGTGCAGATTGGTGGAGCACAGGCATCGAACAGGATGGTGAGCTTTGATTACAGGTTGCCTTCCGGGGCCTGGTAGCAGATGAGCATGGGGATTTTCGGCAGGGGATGGCTTTGGGCCTTGCTCACGCGCCGCCTCCCAACTCCCGCCAGCGGAAGCAGTCCACGGTGTGATCATTGACCATGCCCACGGCCTGCATATAGGCGTAGCAGATGGTGCTGCCGACGAAGCGAAACCCTCGTTTTTTCAGGTCGCGGCTCAGGGCGTCGGAAATCGGGGTGGAGGCGGGGACCTCCCCGATGCCTTGCCAGCGGTTCTGGAGCGGCCGGCCGTCGACAAAGCGCCACAGGTAGGCGGCAAAGGAACCGAATTCCTCCTGGATTGCCAGAAAGGCGTGCCCATTGGTGATGGTCGATTCCACCTTCAAACGGTTGCGGACGATGCCGGGATTGGCAAGGAGTTCCGTCACCTTCGCGTCATCGAAACGGGCCACGATTTCCGGGTCGAAGCCGGCAAAGGCCCTGCGGTAGGCCTCGCGCTTGCGCAGGATGGTGAGCCAGGACAGCCCGGCCTGCGCGCCCTCCAGGGTCAGGAATTCGAAAAGGAGGCGGTCCTCAAAGACCGGCACGCCCCATTCCCGGTCGTGATAGGCCTGGTAGTGAGGATCACTGCCCGCCCAGGCGCAGCGGGGAAGGATTGGCAGGGAAACCTCTGTTCGCCCATGAATTTTATTCTTTGTCATATCTAAATGCAATTGATCCTTAGTCTATTTTTTCGACCCCGATACCGACCCCGACCCCGATTAGTTGTCGGTACCTTGCATCTTTCCTGCCGGTCTTCAGCATCGGAAATGTGATTCGCTACTCCTGCCTCCTTTCACCATGAGGGTGCTGTCTACTCAGGGTCGGTATCGGAATCGAAATTGTCCTTCCGGAAACCGCTTTCCCCTGCTTGAAGGACCCTTCTGCTCACCGGCTCGGCTCTGCCGGTTCAAAATAGGGCGGCAGCGGATCGGCGCATTCGACATCCACCCGGCACTCCTCGTCCTGGGCAGGCGGTAGAAGCGACTCAAGATCATCAGGCAGGATGTTTGGCCCGGGCCCGCTTGGTTCCGTTGCGGGCGTCGGGGATTCGGCTGCTTCCGTGCAGTTGGTCTGGAGATAGGCGGCGATGGCTGATTCGCTGCGGAGTATCCGGTAGCCGTCGGTTTCCGTGGCGACCAGCACCGGTACGGCGTCGATCTGGAGCGTTCGCAACAGTTGCAGATTTTTTTCCGGCTGAAAATCGATCATCCGTTCGAGATCCGGAATATCCACCTCGGGCGGATCACCTACCGGATTGAGGCGGATCGTGCAGGCGGCGTACTCCGGTAGTTTGCGCAGCAGGGCCAGGCAGTGCGGGCAATCCTTAGCATAGATGAGGAAAACGCTCCTGCCGGCACCAGTGCCGGGACGGACGGCCGCGGTGCCTGCCGTGAGTCCGCTGTCCAGGCCGGCCTGCGATACTGGTTCAAAGCGGAGCAGGGCAAAAATGATGTTGACCGCCGCGATCAGCACTGCGGACCGGAACAGCTGACGCAGGCCGACGAGCAGGTTGCACAGGGTCGCCAGGCCGAAAATGATCAGGCAGTAGGAGCACCAGGTCCGGGCTACGTGGTACTGGTAGGCGAGCAAGACCCCTTCACCGGCCATGGCGGCGAGAAGGAGCAGGGAAAGAAGGCGGGCGAGGGTGGGCCGGTTATCCGTCAGGAGGCTCAGCAGGCAGATGCAGAGGAAAAAGAGCAGCCCGAAGAGATTGAAGGTAAAGGCAGAGACCCTGGTGAGCCCCTCGACGACCCGGCATCCGTCGTTAAAACAGGCCGCCTCGCCCTGCCAGCTGATCAAAGCGAGCTGAATCCCGATCAGCAGCGAGGCGGTCAGGGCGGTGAGGGCAAGGAGCCCGGCTCTTCGGTGATCATGGTCGAGGGAGGGATATTTCATGGGCGGAACTTGTTGTGCTGTTGTTAATAATCGCAGATTCCCTCATGGGGACCGCCGCTCCGGGATTTCTGAGTCTGCCGGAGCCAGTTCGACGATAAAGGTGGCACCGGTGCCGGGTTTGCTCTCCACCCGGATGCGGCCGCCGTGGTGCTTGATGATCCGATGACAGATGGTGAGGCCCAGGCCGCTGCCCTTGGGCTTTTCCCCGAAGGAGCCCTTGAGTTGGTGGAATTTATCGAAGATCCGCTCCTGTTCGTCGGGCGGGATCCCCGGCCCGTTATCCTCCACCTCCAGCCGGGCCGTTCCCGAAAGGACGCGGAGGCGGACGTTCACCCGGCCCGTATCGGGAGGGCAGAATTTGACCGCATTGGACAGCAAATTGATGGCCACCTGGACCAGGCGGTCATGGTCCGCCATGACATAAACGGCTTCGGCAGGCATCATTTTATTGAGGATGACCGCATGGTCGCGGAACAGCTGGCCCAGCGAGTTCAGGGCCTCCTCGATAATCTCGTTGAGATTGACCCGGTTCATGGTCCATTCGACGCTGCCTGATTCGATCTTGGCCAGGTCCAGCACCTGGTTGATCAGCCGGGTCAGCCGTTCGCTTTCCTTGACGATGATTTCCAGAAAATTCCGGCGTTCCTCCAGGGGCAGATCCGGGTTGTCGCGCAGGATTTCTGAAAAAGCCCGCACCGAGGTGAGCGGAGTGCGGAGTTCATGGGTCACCGTGGAGACAAATTCATCCTTCAGCCGGTCCAGTTCTTCCAGCCTCCGGTTGGCGGCCTTCAGCTCCGCCGTGGTTTCGACGAGCTCCTTTGATTTTTCTTCCAGGCGGTGGCTGTATTCGATGACCTGGGAGGCTTCGTCCAGGATTTTCATTACCCCTTCCAGGCTAATTTCCTCGCCCTTGACCACCGAGGAGATCATCACCCGCGCCGAGGCGGCGCCGATGGCCCCGGCCAAGCGCCTCTCGGCAAAGCGGACCAGGCCGGCATCGGCCTGGGCGCCTGATATCAGCTTGAGGCCGTGCCTGGCCTCATAGTCGGCAAAGGTTCTGGCCGCCTGGTCGATCCCGATAAAGCGGCCGACCAGTTCCCGGAGTTCCGCCACGGTGGCGGTGCCGCGCCACAGACGGGTGTCGATGCTGCCGTGGCGGAAGACATCGACAAACTGCGCGGCCTGGAGCCGTTCCATGGCGCTCTGCCGGTCGAAGAGCGACACGCCCGTCAGCAGCCCGATGTTGAACAGCATGCTCCAGAACACCGAATGGGTTACATGGTCAAACCCGGTCAGGCCGAAGAGGTGATAGGGACCGAGCAGCCCGATGCCGAACGGGCCAGGCTCGACAATGGAGGCCGGGACCCAGCCGGATAGGGCAAAGGAAGGCAGGAGCAGGGTGTAGAACCAGACCACGAACCCGGCCAGCAGGCCGGCCATTGCCCCCCGCCGGCTTGCCCCTTTCCAGTAAATGCCGATCAGGAGGGCGGGGGCGAACTGGGCCGCGGCGGCGAACGAAACCAGGCCCAGGGTGACCAGGGCGTAGGATTCTCCGATCAGCCGGAAAAAACCGTAGCCCAGGAGCAGGATGGCGAGAATGGTACCCCGGCGGATGGCCAGCAGGACGCTGCTCAGATCGGAGCGTTGAAATGAGCGCATCCGCAGCAGGACCGGCATGAGCAGGTCGTTGCAGACCATGGTGGACAGCGCAATGGTCGCGACGATCACCATGCCGGTGGCGGCGGACAGCCCGCCCAGGAACACGAACAGTGCAACCAGCTCCTGGCCGGTATGCAGGGGCACGGTCAGGACGAAGGTGTCGGGATCGACCGAACCGTCCGGAAAGAGGAGCAGGCCGGCGAGGGAGATGGGCAGGACAAAGACATTGATTGCCAGCAGATAGAGGGGGAACAGCCAGGAGGCCTTGCGGACATGCTCCTCGTTTACGTTTTCCACCACCAGAATATGAAACTGCCGCGGCAGAAAGAGGATGGCGGTCATCGAGAGAAAAATCAGGGTGAACCAGCCGGCGTATCCGCCCTCCAGGGCCTCCAGCTTCATCAGGTGCGCCAGGCGGGGCGTATTCACCGCATCCCGGATCAGATCCTCCGGGCTTGCGAAAAGGGTGTAGCTGACGAAGATGCCGGCCACCAGAAACGCCGCCAGTTTGACCACCGACTCAAAGGCCACCGCGGCGACCATGCCTTCGTGGCGTTCGCTGGCATCAATGTGCCGGGTGCCGAAGAGAATGGAAAAGAGGGCCATGGCCAGCGCCACGTAGAGGGCGGTGTCGTGCCAGATGGCCCCTGTCTGCACGGGCAAAGCGGACGGCCCCTCAAAGGTGTGGAGGACGTTGAAGCTCGTGGAGACCGCCTTCAGTTGCAGGGAGATGTACGGCAGGATACCCACCACTGCGATGACCGTGACGATGCCGCCGATCAGCGGGTCCTTGGCATAGCGTGAGGCGATGAAATCGGCGATGGAGGTCAGCCGCTGGACCTTGGCAATCCGGATGATTTTGCGCAGGACCTGCCACCAGAGGGCGGCCATGAGGGTGGGGCCGAGGTAGATGGGGAGAAAACCCGCGCCGTTCGTCGCCGCGCGGCCGACGCTGCCGTAAAAGGTCCAGGCCGTGCAGTAGACGGCGATGGACAGGGTGTAGATATAGGGATTACTGATGAGCGAGCGGCCGGCATCGGCCCGCTTGTCGGCATAGTAGGCAATGGCGAAGAGAATCCCCAGATACGAGAAGGAGACGACCAGGATGACCCACGGTTGCAGCATGTCATTCCGAAGGTTGGGATGGGGACCGGTCGGTCGGCGCGGCCGGCGAAGACGGCCTGGTCAGGGTCAGGGCGACGCAGACGATAAAAAGGGACCAGACCGCAAAGAGATAGAGGTAGAGCAGCGGTACGCCGAAAAGAAGCCGCTCGCGGCTGAAAAGAGAGAGAAGTGGGTAGTTCAGGGCGAGCAGGCCGACGATCAGCACCCCGATAAGCCGTTCGCTGCGCTGTTTTGCTTCAGGCATCCCTCCCTCCCCGGGGGCTGATCCGGTTACAGTCGTTTGGTTACGGCCACTCGTTCGCATGCGGCGATGGCCCCGCCCAGGGTGGTAATCCCCCGCTCCGCAAGCAGATCCAGCAGCTTGAGAAAGATCTGGGCGGTGACATAACAGTCATCCATGATCGTACGGCCGCCGGTCACATTTACGCCCAGTTGTTCTCCGATATTGGCCAGGGTGAAGTCGGTCGCCTCCTCATCGGCGACCATGGACAGCAGAAGCGTGTCCAGCAGGGGATTGCTGAATCTGACCCCTGCCTTCTCGGCCACCGATTGAATGAAATTGAGATCAAAGGTGCCATTGTGCGCCACCAGAACGGCGTCGCCGACAAAGGATCTGAATTTGGGCAGCACCTCTTCGATCTGCGGCTCGCCTCTGAGCATCTCTTCCGTAATATCCAGGAAAAAGAGGGAACTTTTGGGAATGGGCCGATGCGGCCTGATCAGCTGCTCGAAGCGCTCGCCGCTCAGGAGTCGGCCGTTTTCGACGCGGACGGCCGCGATGGACAGGATCTCGTCCCCGGCGGAGGGATGCAGCCCGGTGGTTTCCGTGTCAAAAACGACGTAGGGCAGGTCGGCGAGGGGCTGGTTGGCCAGTTCCCCCAGTTCCTGGCCGCCTTCGATGAGGGAAAAATCATAGAATTCCGGCCGCTCCGGCAGACGCTGGGCCGGCTCTTCCCATTGGCGGGGCGAATCCGGCACCGGGATCCGCAAGATGGCGTAGCCGGGCCGGCGGTGCTTCTGGCTCCAGACCTCGCTGCCGTGCCGTTCCAGGACCTCGGCCACGGTCATTGAACCGACGCTGTCCGGCAGGGCGTTCTCCAGAACGGCGTCGATTTCCGCCTGGGGAAGAGGTTCTCCCGGCCAGGTGATGTCGATATACACCCGCCGGTCGCCCAGCAGGGTTTCGACATCCATCTCGCTAACCCGGCGGGACTCCCGGACCAGGCGGACAAACCGCTCCAGAACCAGCATCAGGGAGTGGGAATCCGCCTGCAGCCAGAGGGGGACGCCGGTCATGACCACCCTGACTTCGTCCTGCGCCATGCTCCGGTGGGCAAGGCAGCCGATCAGGTCCGCCGAATTGACGTCAAAGAGCGGCCACTGCCGGCTGGTGATGCCGGCGGACTCCCGGGCGAGCTCGGCAAAAAGGCGGGTCAGTTCCTCGCTTTCCCGGAGAATGATCTCCTGAAATTCGCTCCGCACTTCCGGGGCCATGTCCGGATAGGTTTTGAGGTTTTCCGCGGCGGCGCTGAGGTTGGTCAGGGGCCGGCGGAGGCTCTGGACCATTTTTTCCAGAAGATGCCCCTGGCGCCCCTGTTCGGAGATCTTTCCGGTGATGTCCTCAAAGGTAAAGGCAAAGACGCAGCCCTGGATGAAATCCGAGGCGATCCGGTCCACATGGCAGTTGAGAAGCATCGCGCCGTCCACCGTTGAACAGACGAAGCGGGCGCCGGTCTCTTCGTTTCCCTGATTTTTCTTGAGGGCCCTGTGGCGAAGGAGACGGAGGGTATGCTCGATGGGCGGCCGGCTGCAGAGCCGGTACAGGGACTGGCCGAGAGCCAGGGCGTCCGCGTGGTGAAAGAGGCGCCGGGCCGCGGAATTGTAGAGAAGAATGCGGCCATTGGGATCACAGACGACCACCGCCTCCATAAGCTCACGCAGGATGGTCTCAAGACGTTCCAGGTCTGCAGTATGCGTTGCCAATGTTTCACTCACCTCCAGCTTTTCCCGGATACCTTGCCCGGTTCCGGGACCGATTCGCTTAACTCTCCTCCGGGTCGGCCTGATGAGCGGCGATGGGGAAATGACTATCCATCTTGGCGTTCATTGAGAACGGCCCGCACCTTGGCGACCAGCTCATGGGTGGCAAACGGCTTGGTGATATAGTCGTCCGCGCCCATGGCCAGTCCTTTCTGTTTTTCGACATCGCGGCCCTTGGCGGTCAGCATGATCACCGGGATGTCCTTCCATTCCGGAGTGGAGCGGATCAGCTGGCAGACTTCATAACCGTCCGGCTTGGGCATCATGATGTCCAGCAGGATGAGATCGGGAATCTGCCTGCGCAGCTCCTGCAGGGCCTCCTCGCCGTTGCCCGCCGTCCGGACCTCGTAGCCCTGCTGGTTGATCAGGAACTTGATGGACAGGACAATATTCGGCTCATCATCGACAATCAGGACTGTGCGACTCATGAACAGACGCCCTCCTCGCTTCTTGGGTTTTGTCGGTTGGTTCGGCGCATAGGCAGCGTGTATTTCCCGGGCGCTCGCCAGGATGTCGTCCAGGTAGGGGGCAACCTCCGGGCCGAACTCCTCCTGCATTTTCCGGAACCACTCGGCCCCGGTATGCCCCTGGTCGAGCAGGGTGACGCCCGCCAGAACGATATGCTTCAGTCTTCCCATGGTCTATAAAGAAACAGTACCCCTGTCCCGGAAAAATCAAAAAAGTATATTGATATCGACGATATAATCTTCATTCCTCTTAGTAAACAGTTTTCCCGGAGCAATGTCAACATGGGAGAAGGCAAAAGGAAAAATGCAGAGTTCAGAATGCAGAAGGTTGAAGGTGAATGGCGAGGGTATTCGAATCCAGGGATATTGCCTCCCCGGATCTGAAAAAGAGGAGGAGTTACGGCCGGACCCCCGTGCGGCGGTGGAGCCTCGGGAACAGCATGGGCACGGTCCGGCGGTAGGCGCGGTACGGCTCGCCCAGTTCCGCCAGCAGTCTCTGCTCTTCGAGCAGGGTGCCGATGAGCAGGTAGGCGGTGAGCAGAACCCTGGTCAGGAGAAAGACGTCGGTGATCGCTCCGAAACCCCAGATGACGGCGATCCCGCCGCTGTACCAGGGATGGCGGATCCGGGCGAGGATGCCGTTGGTGTGGAAAGACAGGGGTGGCCGGGAACCGGTTCCCTTTCGGTCGCGCCACTGGGTGATGCCGAGAAAGGTGCGCAGGTCATAGACCCGGGCGCCCAGATAGAACATCAGCAGCCCATAGACCAGCAGGACCGCCTGGACCAGGCGCAGGGCCGGATGAGCCGGCAGGATGACGCGCTGCGGCAGGGACCACTGGTACCAAAGGAGCGGCAGCAGGGTCAGCGCGCTGATCAGGATGTAGAGCAGGCGGTAGGCCCGGCCGAAGCGGCCGAGGGCCTTCCGGAACACGGCCTGAACCCGCCGGTCGATGAGCAGGCTGTGCAGGGCGCACCAGCCTGTCCAGAGGAGGGCGAGAACAGTCAGGGGCCACATGAGCGGGAGGGGGCAGGCTCTCAGCTGCCGGGACTTCGCTGGTCAAAGCTTCGGCCGTCCTCGATCTCGTTGTTGAATCGGTTGTGCGGGAGCGGACCCGGGGTGTAGATGAGGATGGTTTGTTCGTCCGGAAAGCGGATCACCGTGTGGTCAAACAGGGAATACCAGACCCCGGCCTGCCGGCCGTCCGGGGTCATGATCCGCGCCCCCCTGTAGGAGGTGCGGAAACGATGGGCATTATCGATCATCCGGTTCCAGGATTGCAGTTGCGCCGGGGTCGGATCGACTCGGTACCAGTAACGGCCCTGCATGGTGTACGCGGCATGGATGGCGATGATTGCCTCCGGTTCGGCCTCGGGACCGGTGTAGTAATACGCATGGTCGGGCAGCACGGTGTTGCTTTCAAAGATCTTGCGCACCTCGTCCGAACGGATCAGGCGGCCCTGCTGTCCCCGGGGGGCCAGAGGAGCGCAGCCGGTGAGAAGCAGGAGGAGAAGCGATACTGGAAGAATCAACGCCCGGTTCATAACATCTCCTTTTTGCACGTGATTACTCGTTTCTGAACAGCCTGAGCATGTTGCCGTGGTGCATCTCGTCCTCCATGTCCACGGTATGACAGACCTTGCAGTTCCGGTTGGAGCCGATGGGATAGGGGTCGCCCTGGTACTGGAGGGGCTGCAAACTGTCGCGGTTGCCGTAATACGGGTTGTCCGCCGGGTAGACGGCGTGGGGGCTGCCGTGGCAGGCGGCGCAGCGGATCTTGCCGGTCTCGTCGCTCCGGTTCCGGTACAGCTGCTCTTTCCCTTCGGTCCACTGGTTGAAGGTGGTGTCGCTCTGGGGCAGCTGGAAGTCCGCATGGCAGTTGAGGCAGTCCGGCTCATTGACCCAGGGAGAGCGCGGCGCGATTTCCTCGCTGCTCTTGAAGCCGGCCGGTCTGATCTGCCGCATGAGGTCGGCGGCGTGCTGCTTGCCCTGTTTCAGCTCGCCCTGCAGCAGGCTGATGGCGTGGTTTTCCATCTCGCCGTGGCAGTAGGTGCAGTCGAGTCCCAGGCCGCGGTGGATGTCCCGATAGGCCCTGGTCGCGCCGCCGCTGTCCGCCGGATGGCAGAGGACGCAGTAGTAGGCGCCGCGGCCGGCCAGGAAGTTGGCATGGAAGCCGTGGATGGCCGCGGACAGGTTCAGCCGTTCCGGGTCGCCCGGCGCGTTCTGTGAGGAATCCCCGTGGCAGCGGTTGCAGAGTACCGGTCCCATGGCAGCCAGTTCCAGCAGGCGGGTGCCGCTGATCCGGTCATGGGCGGCCAGGACGTTTTCCGCGGTCACCTGGGAAATGCCGGCCCGGCCCTGCACCTTCCAGCCGCCGCCGTGGCAGGTGCGGCAGCCCATTTCCGTTGATTCCGGCGCGACCACCCGGGTGGATGCCAGAATCGTGCCGCTCTGATCAGTGGCGGTGATGGTCACGGCCGGATAGGGCATGAAGGTATTGGTCGCCGGATAGGGGATCACCGGCAGCAGCTCGGCAATGAAGCCGTTTTCCACCGGGGACATGGTCCCGCTCGGGCCGTTGCCCGAGAGCCCGGTGTTGTTCGGGATATCCCGGTTATAGAGCTCCCCGGCGTACTCCCAGAAATCGGTGCGCTCCGCCGGATTGATGAACTCCGGGTCCAGGGCATAGGTCAGGGTGACTCCGTCGGTCACTACCTCGGGCAGCTCGCCCCGCCTGATCAGCTGGGCGTTGATGGTGACCCCCGGCGGCAGCAGCAGCCAGGTGCGGCCGGCATCGGTCATGGAACGCAACCCTTCGTTGCTCCAGGCAAGCAGGACGTATTCCGAGGCGTCCATGGCAAAGGGCGGCACCGGATCTTCGGCAAAGGTGTCGAGCCGTACGTCCTCCAGCCTGTCCCGCCGGCCGTTGAGCCCGGTGGCGATATAGGCGGCCAGGGCCAGGCGCTCGTCATCGGTGCCGGCAAAGGGCGGCATGTAGGGGCTGAAGGTATGCAGGCCGCTGATTTTTGCCGCCAGCCCGGCCGGCGTATAATTTTGGGTGAGCGCCCTGATCTCGTTCAGGGGTCCGCCCACCGAGTGGCAGGGCAGGCAGAGGATATTGAAGATCTCCCGCCCGGCCTCCAGGGTGTTGTCACGGTTCAGCTCGCGGTGGCTGACCCACTTGGCTTCCTTGAGCAGGCCGTTTTGCCGGACCCGTTCCATGTCCGCCGTGCGGATGGAGGTCGAGTACATGTAGTCGCGGATGATGTAAGGCCGCCGGCCCGCCTCGCGGATGAACTCGAAGCAGCCCATGTACATAAGGCCGATGACCAGCAGGACAAAGGCGATGGGCCGGATGATGAGCCGCGGCATGCGGATGGCCATGAGCAGGCCGCCCAGCATGAGAACCGGCCCCAGGATCCAGAAACCGGTCAGATAGGGCTTGATCTCCGGCATGCGTTCAAAGATCAGGGTCTGGAGCTCCGGCGGCAGGGCCGCCCGATACCACCAGGCCGAGGCCAGGAAGAGGACAAAGGGGGCGACCAGCCAGACGGCGCAGTAGCGGACCATTTTCAGACGCAGGGTTTCCTCTTTGATGTTGAGGGCGGTGAGGAACCCGTACAGCCCGGCGAACATGATCGCCAGAAAGGTCCGGAAGAACAGGGCCGGCCAGAAGGTGGGGTTGAAGTAGCCGGACCAGAAATTGTTGTTGGTCAGCCACTGGCCGGGGGTGAGCATGAAATCGATGATCCCGTTGATCACGAACAGCGACAACCAGGCGGCGATGAAATAGATCCAGCCGATGCGTACGTGGTTGCGGTCGTCCATCCGGCCGAAGGTGTAGTAGTAGATGAAGAGCGAGACGATCTCCAGGACAAAGAAGACCCATTCGATGGCCCAGGCAAAGACGAAGATGTGGATCAGCTCCGAGGTCGCCGCCGGATTGAGCAGGGCGATGGTAAACCAGATGCCCACCCCGGTCATGCTGCCGGCCACCATGGTCAGGAGCAGGAAGAATTTGGTGTGCTTGCGGACGAAATCGACAATGGCCGGGTTGCCCTCCCGCAGGCCTTTCATCTCGGTGAGGACCAGGAAGAGGCCGCCGCCCACGGCGAAATGGGAAATATAGACATGGAAGACCGCCATCATCGCGATGAGCAGGCCGCCGCCCGCCGCGTCAAGCTGCCAGATCGGATAGTTCATGAGCGCACCTCCCCGGCCGTCACGGCCCGCCAGGCGAGCCGCGCCATCCAGCCGATCAGGGCAAGGCCGGCCACGAAGATGACCAGAAAGAGCAGGAGCGGCGAATACTGGGGCACCACCTCCAGGTCGGCGAGGGAGAAATAGGGCCTGAGGTAGGCGACCCGGACCAGATCGCGCACCAGGAGCATGACGAAGATGGCGGCCAGAACAGTATAGAGCGTCGGCATCACCCGGGCCTGCAGGCTGTAGATGACCGAGAACGCGCCAAGGATGATCGCGACCACCAGAAGAACCGCGATCAGCACGCCGCTGAAGTGGCTCAGGTCATGCACCTGCCGGGGCAGGACCCCGAAGAACCAGAAGCCGATGCCGAAGTTGACGATGGTGGCATAGGCGAACCAGTTGCAGCCGGAACGCACCGCCGCGGCCGCTCCCGGATCGCCCCGGCGCACTCGCCATTCGCCAAGCAGGGCCAGGCTCAGGCCGCCCACCGCAATCGCCGCCACCATGAAGTGGAGGTAACGGGGAATAAGGGTCGGGTCACTGAGGTTGAGGAGGAGACCGGTGGGCCGGTCAAAGTAGCGGGTCCAGGCCTCGGGCCGCTGCATCAGGGTGAAATTGTTGCTCATCAGAAAGCCGATGGTCAGCAGCGAGGCGACAGCAAGACCGATGATGGGCACCCGGCTGTTATGCAGGGTGTCGAACCGGTAATCGAGGATATAGGCCAGGTAGTAGCCGATGATCAGGAAGGCGACGATCAGGAGCCAGAAATTGGCCATCAGCACTGAACTGGCATAGAGAAAGTTGCCGTAGAGCACCTGGACGAAGAGCAGGGGGGCGATGCCGAAGTTCACCGTAAAGGCGATGGCAAAGGGGAGCTTTTTGGAGATGTCCCGGGCCAGCGGAGTCGGCTCGCCGCCCGCCCGGAAGAGGTTGACCAGGGCGATCACCCCGCTCCCCAGCATGACGTTCATCAGGATGATGTGCAGAAACAGGGTCAGGAGCAGGAGTACCTGAAACCAGCCCCACGGAACCTGCAGGGTGTCGGGCGTCGGGATCAGAGCGGCAGGGTTCATGCAAACCTCCTTGGCGATGCGTTCCGGGTTATGGTTCTCTAATCTCTATGCATTTCTCCGGGCAGTATGCGGCAGCCTGGCGGACGGCATCGGTGATCTCCGGGTCCGGTATGACAAGCCGGGCCTTGCCGGTCGTCTCATCCAGGCAGAAAACGGTGGGACAGAGTTCAACACAGGTGGCGCAGCTATTGCACAGATAGGTGTCGATCAGTACAGTGCCCATAGTTTATAGCCTATCACAGAAGCGAAAGGGTGTCTAAAAAAATGAGCAGGTCGGGCGCTGGAACCGGATCAGCAGGAACAGCCTCCCAGCCCGAGCTTTTTGAAGGTGCGGTCCGGTTCCACCGGATAGTTGCCGGTATAGCAGGCCAGGCAGAAGGTGTCCTTGCTCATGCCGGTGGCCTCAACCATTCCATCCAGGCTCAGGTAGGTCAGGGAATCCAGACCGAGAAAATCGCGGATCTCTGAAACCTTTTTTTCCGAAGCGATCAGCTCGGTGTTGGAAGGGAAGTCAATGCCGTAGAAGCAGGGGTGGCAGGTGGGCGGACAGCTGACCAGCATGTGTACCTCCCTGGCGCCGGCGTTGCGCAGTGAACGTACCCGGCTCTGGCCGGTGGTGCCACGGATGATCGAATCCTCGACGATGATCACCCTTTTATCCTTGAGCAGGGCGCGGACCGGGTTCAGCTTGACCCGCACCGAAAAGTCGCGCATGGACTGGGTGGGCTGGATAAAGGTACGGCCGACATAATGGTTCCTGATCATCCCCATCTCCAGCGGGATGCCTGATGCCTGGGAATAGCCGATGGCCGCGTAGTTGCCCGAATCAGGGAAGGGCATGATGAAGTCGCCGTCGATCTTCGCCTCCCGGGCCAGGATTTCGCCCATCCGTTTGCGGGCCAGGTACACATTGGTCCCGAAGACATCGCTGTCCGGCCGGGCGAAGTAGACCTGCTCGAAGATGCAGAAGCTTTTTTTCGCGGGCGGCCAGGGGAACAGGGATTCGACGCCGTTCTCGTTGATGAGCAGGACCTCGCCGGGCTGGACGTCGCGGATGTATTCCGCCTGCATCAGATCAAAGGCGCAGGTTTCCGAGGCAACGACATGGGCACCGTTTTCCAGGCGGCCCAGGCAGAGAGGGCGGAACCCGTTGGGATCGCGGACCGCGATCATCGTGTCCCGGGTCATCAGCAGCACCGAGTAGGCCCCTTTGATCCGGGCGAACGATTCCTTGACCGCCTGAGCCAGCCCCTGGTCCAGGGAGCGGGCCAGGAGATGGATGGCGATCTCGCTGTCCATGGTGGTCTGGAAGATGGAGCCCTGATGTTCCAGGTCATGGCGCAGTGCGACGGCATTGACCAGATTGCCGTTGTGGGCCACGGCCAGGGGGATCCCCTGATGATGAACCATGAAGGGCTGGGTGTTGACGATATTGGAATCGCCGGTGGTGGAATAGCGGACATGACCCACGGCCATGTGGCCGGTCAGTCGTTGCAGGGTGGTCTCGCTGAACACCTCGGGTACCAGGCCCATGGCCTTGTGGATGGCAACCCGCGTGCCGTCGCTGGTAACGATGCCGGCGCTTTCCTGGCCTCGATGCTGGAGGGCGTACAGGCCGAAATAGGTCAGCTTGGCTGCGTCCGGGTGGCCGTAAATGCCGCAGATGCCGCATTCATGCCGGGGTTTGTCCTGATCGTCGAATGTGTGCAGTGGTTTCATGCCCTTATCCATTTAACTGGAGTATCGGGGGGCCGACCGGGTCGAGAGGGGACGGCGCCCGAAGCACAGGTCCTAAAACTGTAAAGGCACAAGAATGACTCCTTGTGCCTGCGATGTGATCCAATTTTCTCTTCTCGTTTCTTAGAAACAGATTACCGGGGATTTTTCAAGCAAATAGAGAGCAACGGTGCATAATCAGGCCGCCGCGAGGGTCCACCTGGTGGGAATATCCTGTATTGTTCGCCGGTTATCGGGAGAAAAAAATGGAGAGGAACAGGAAAACACAGAGGGTAAGAGCGGTATAGAGCAGGTAGATGCCGATGATCCCCTGATGGATGGTCCGCCGGAGCCGGGTGGCGAAACCGGCCAGGGCGAAAGCTACGGGCAGCAGGAAGTTGTCCAGCACCGTATCAGGGGTGTGGGAATGAAATGAGGCCTTGTTCGGGAAGATGCCGTTTGCGTCTTCCCGGTGAAAGCGGGTACGCAAATTCCAGTTGAACAGGTGCATGATCATCTCCGCAAAGGAGGAGGTGGAGTACTGCGCCCTGGGCAGGGGATTGCGGTAGCCGCATCCCCAGGTTTCGGTCCGGGGAATAGCTTTCTTGCCGCCGCGCCGGACGGCGAGTACAAGCAGGGCAAGGCAGAGCATGAGCAGCATGGCCGCGCCGCTGATATATTCCGCCGGGGCCAGAGCAGTGAGAAGGGGCTCGGAGAGCGCCGTCTGCCCCAGCCACTGACTGGTTCCGCGGGAGAGCAGCGGCAGCACGGTGAGCGGTGCCAGGCCGATCCACAGGCAGGCGGCGAGCAGCACGCCCATGGCCGCGAGCATCGAGGGCGGGGCCTCGTGGATGGTGTCGCGCTTCGTTCTGGCCGTGCCGAGGAAGGAAAGGCCGAATACCTTGGCGAAGCAGAGCAGGGCCAGCCCGCCGATCATTGCCAGGGCGGGAATAGCGAGCAGCATGGCGAGGAGAGGGCCCGTCGGGGGTAACCCCGCCTGGAACAGGCCGAGGTAGACCAGCCATTCGCTGACAAAGCCGTTCAGGGGGGGCAGGCCGCAGATGGCAATGGCGCCGCCGAGAAAGAACAGGGCGGTGAGGGGCATTTGTCGAATCAGCCCGCCGTAGGCGGTCATCCGGCGCGTACCGGTTGCGTGGATCACCGAACCGGCGCTGAGAAAGAGCAGGCCTTTGAACAGGCCGTGGTTGATCACGTGCAGGAGGGCGCCGGCCATCCCCAGGGTCGCAATGGCCGGCAGGTCGAAGCTGCGGCCCAGCAGGGCGCAGCCGGCTCCGATGAGGATGATCCCGATATTCTCGATGCTGTGATAGGCGAGCAGCCGCTTGATGTCGTGCTGGGCAATGGCAAAGGCCACCCCGATGATCCCTGACGCCACGCCAAGGGTAAGGATCAGCCAACCCCACCAGGGGGGCGGGACCTGAAAAAAGCTGGTGATCCGCAGAATGCCGTAGATGCCGGTTTTAATCATGATCCCGGACATCAGGGCGGAGACGTGGCTGGGCGCGGCGGCATGCGCGCCGGGCAGCCAGATGTGCAGGGGCATGATCCCGGCCTTGCAGCCGAAGCCGAAGAGGGCCAGCAGGAAAACGGCCTGGGCAAAGGGAACGGTGGCGACGTTCAGGCTGCCGGCCGCCGGCAGGGCGGTCAGGCAGGCTTCCTCGCCGAGCAGGGCGAACATGCCGAGCAGGACCAGGGTTGCGGCATGGGTGGCGGCGAGGTAGATGAGGCCGGCCTGCTGGACCTCGTCCCGGTCGCGTTCGCTGACCACCAGCAGATAGCCGGCCATGGCCATGATCTCCCAGCCGATCAGGAAGACCAGGCCGTTGTCGGCGACGAGCAGCAGGGCGATACCGGCCAGCAGCAGCGGGTAGAAGGTGCGGATCCAGGTGCTGCGGCCGGGCTGTCCGGCATGCGGCAGGTAGCCGGTGCCGTAGAGCAGGCCGCAGCCGCCGAGCAGAAAGGCGGGCAGGAGAAAGACCGCTGCCAGGCCGTCCAGTCTGAGGGAAAAAACAGCGCCGCCGGACCAGGGCAGGGAAAGCGCGGGCGGCCGCGGTTCCAGGAGCGCGAAAATCGTGGCCCCCAAACCGAGCAGAACCCCGGCCATGCCTAGGACAAGCGACAACCGGTCCCAGAACGATGACCCGCGCCGGCCGGGGATCGCGGAAAGTCCCGACAGCAGCAGCAGGATAAGGGAGGCGCAGAAGGGGATCATGTTGGCCGCCGGTCCAGCAGACGGAGCAGGCCGTCCAGGGTGGTGTAGGGGTGAGGCGGGCAACCCGGGATGTACAGGTCCACCGGCAGGATCTCCTCGATGCCGTTGCGGACCTCGGGGCTGCCGCGGAACGGTCCGCCGTCGATGGCGCAGGCGCCGGCGGCGATGACGATCTTCGGCGCAGGCACCGCGTCATAGGTGGCCAGGAGCGCCGAATGCATGTTGCGGGTCACCGGTCCGGTGACCAGGATGCCGTCGGCGTGGCGGGGCGAGGCCACGAACTGGATGCCGAACCGGCCCAGGTCGAAGACCAAGGTGCCCAGCACGTTGACATCCGCCTCGCAGCCGTTGCAGCCGCCGGCCGAGACCTGGCGCAGCTTCAGGGAGCGCTTGAACAGGGAGAGCATCTTCTTGTTGAGGGCGGCGGCCAGAGCCAGTTCTTTCCGGTCCAGGATCAGGTCCTGTCTTGCGCTTGCGGCCAGGCGGTAATCGTTGCCGAAGGTCAGCGCTCCGTGCGGACAGACCGGGCAGTCGGCGCAGAACAGGCAGCGGCCGAGATCAATGGCCGGCCTGCCCTCCCGGAGGGAAAAGGCGTCAAAGGGACATTTCCCTCGGCATTCATCACAGCCGGGCCGGCATTTGTCGTGGGCGAGCAGGGGCAGGCCCCGGAAACGTTTCGGCAGCACCGGCTCGCTCGCCGGGAAGGCACCGGTGCGATATCCCTGGCGCCAGCGTTCACGGATCACTCTCAGCATGCAGTTACCTCAAAATGACTACAGGTCGAACCCGCAGTAGGAGAGATTAAAACTTTTATTGCAGAGCGGGAAGTCGGAAATCTGCTCGTTGCGCAGGGCCATGGCCAGCCCGCTCCAGTTGAAGAAGGAGGGGTCCGCCACCTTGTAGCGGGCAAAGCGCCCCTCCCCGTCGGTAATGCCGACATGGGCCACCTGGCCGCGCCAGCCCTCGACCAGGCAGACGGCCAGGGCGTCCGGGGCGAGAGTGCAGGGTTTGGCCGTGAATGAGCCTTCCGGAACCGTGCGCAGGAAGTCGTCCAGCATGGCCAGCGAGTTCTCGACCTCCCAGTTGCGGACCATGGCCCGGGCAAAGATATCGCCGCCGCTTTCGGTGAGGTCCGGCAGCAACTCACGGTAAGCGCCGGCCGCGTGATGGCGGCGGGCGTCGCAGTCGATGCCGCAGGCCCGGGCCGCCACTCCGGTCAGGCCCAGTTCCAGGGCGTCTTCCCGGGAGACGACCCCGACCCGCTCCAGACGGGCGAGCACCGACGGAGTGTCGAAGAACAGTTCCAGGGCGCCCCTGGTCTGGGCGCCTATTTCCTTAAGCTTTTGCCGCAGTTCGTCTGCCATCGATCGGGGCAGACCATGCAGCACGCCGCCGGGTCGCACCAGGCCCCGGCCGAACCTGCTGCCGCACAGCGTTGCGGTCATGTTTAGATAATCGCCGCGCAGGCGGCCGCAATAGGCGGCGGTGGGCAGGAAGCCGACATCGCCGGCCAAGGCGCCGATGTCGCCGACATGATTGGCGAGACGTTCCAGTTCCAGGGCAATGGCCCGGACGGCCGTCGCGGGTTCGGGAACCCGGCAGTCGGCAAGCGATTCGATCACCCGGCTGCAGGCGGTCATGTGGCCGATGGTCGTATCGCCGGCCATGGTTTCGATTTGGGCCGGGGTGGCCGGGTGCGGACCGCGCAGGAGCAGGCGTTCGATGCCCCGGTGCTGGTAGCCCAGGGAGATCTCCAGGTGGAGGACCTGCTCGCCGTAGCACTGGAAGCGGAAGTGGCCCGGTTCGATGATTCCGGCATGGACCGGGCCGACCCCCACCTCGTGGATCTCCTCGCCCTCCACCCGGAAATAGTCCATGTCTCCGATGGGAGGGGGAAGCTTATCCGAATGTCCGGCAATCTCCGGGAGCGCACTCGGAAAGCGGACCGGCTTGAACCAGGGATGGCCGGGGAAGGCCACGCCGAACTGCTCGCCGATCTCTCGCTCAAAAAGATGGACCTGCGGGCAGGCCGGGGTCAGGGAAATTATTTCATCTCCGGCCCTGGCATGGAGCAGGGCGAGATCTCCCTCCCGGTCCCGGGCCACCACCGCATAGAGCAGGAGTTGCGGATCGCCGGGCCGCCGGTCGGCAAAATAGGTCGCCAGTCGGCCGCCGTCGGCAAGGAGCGCTTGCAGTTCCGAGGCGAACCGCTCCGGGTCCAGGACCGGCAGGGATGCCAAAGGTACCCGGCCGCCGTTGACTGTTTCCACGAAATGGTTCATGGCGTCACCTCGATCAGGTCGGCGGCCTCCTGGAACATGACCCGCAGTTCCTCGGGCAGATAGAGGCCAAGTGCCAGGATGGCGCCGAGGAGCAGCAGCGGGCTGATCACGGTCAGAAAACTCTCACCCCCCCATTCGGAGGGTTGCTCCTCCTCCATGGTCGGCCCGAGCGCCACGGTCAGCACCGAGGTGCTCATGCCGATGAAGATGACGGTCAGAAGGGCAATGAAGGCGACTCCCAGGGCAAAGTGGCCGCCGGCAAAGATGCCGCGCAGGATGGCAAACTCGCTCATGAACGGGGCAAAGGGCGGCGAGCCGGTGATGGCCAGGAAACCGGCCAGGAAGATCCCGGCCGACCAGGGCAGGACCCCGATCGCCCCCTGGGTCTCGCACATCCGCTTGCTGCCGAAATAGCGGTGGATATTGCCGGCGGCCATGAAGAGCGCGCCCTTGGTCAGGGCGTTGTTCAGGACGTGGAACATGGCGCCGTAGGCGGCCAGCTTGCCCACCGCCAGGCCGATGGCCAGGATGCCCATGTGTTCGACGCTGGAGTAGGCGAGCATTCGCTTGATGTCGCGCTGGCGGATGACAAAAAGGGCGGCAAAGACCAGGGAGAGCACCCCCAGGGCCATCAGAAACTGGCGGGCCATCACCCCTTCGCCCGCCGCGGTCATGATCTGGACCACCCGGCTGACGGCGAGAAAGGCCACCGAGGTGAGCCCGCCGGCAAGAAGTCCGCCGACCAGGCCGGGCGCCTCGCCGTAGGCGTCCGGTTTCCAGGTGTGCAACGGGGCCAGTCCCATCTTGGTGCCGAAGCCCACCAGGAGAAAGACAAAGCCGGCGCGCAGCCAGGGTTTGGAGAGCAGTTCGGCCTTTTCCAGCAGGTGGCCGAGGCGCAACCCCTGTTCGCCGCCGCCCTGCAGGCCGGCATAGGCGACAAAGAGCAGGCCGAGCATGGCCAGGGCGATGCCCACCGAGCAGAGCAGGAGGTATTTCCAGGTGGCCTCGATGGAGAATCGGTTGCGGTTGAAATAGATCATCGGCGCGCTGACCACGGTGGTCAGTTCCACCGCCACCCAGAGCAGGCCCAGGTGCTGGGCCGCGGCGGCCATGCTCATCGCGCTCAGGAAGACGAGCAAGCAGACGATGAAGATCCGGTTGCTCCAGGTCGGGTGGCTGCGGAAATAGCCGATGGCGTAGACCGAAACCGCCCCGTAGAGCAGGCTAACCACCAGGAGGATCAGGCGGCCCAGAGCGTCCAGGTACAACATTCCGTGCGGACCGGCAGGGCTCGGGTCGGCCAGTTCCCGCAGGACGAGCAGGATATGGATCAGCGAGGCCGCCGGCAGGAGCAAGGGCCGGTGGCGCTCGGCAGGCAACATGGCCGCGACCAGGGCGGCCAGGAGCGGCAGGAGGATCAGGAGATAGAGGTTCATAGGTTATTCTTTGAGCAAGCAGAGGTGCTCGGTATTGATGGAGGAGTATTCCCGGTTGATATGGTTCATGACGATGCCCATGACAAAGATCGCCACCAGCAGGTCGAGAAGGACGCCGGTCTCCACCATGAGCGGCATGGCCTCGGTGAGGAGCACGCCGAAGATGAAGATGCCGTTTTCAAAGATCAGGTAGCCCAGCACCTGGGTGATGGCCTTACGCCGGGTAATCAGCATGAGAAAGCCCGCCGCCAGTGTGGACAGCGCCGCCGGAATGAACAGGGACTGCATGTGTTCCGGCTGCAGGGGCAGGCGGTCGGCAAAGATGAAGGCAATGGCCGTGGTCAGGGCGCCGAGCATCAGAGAGGTGATGTAGCCGATCCGCGGTTCGATTTCGCGGCGGATCTTGACCTGGCGGATGGCCCGGAAGAGCAGCCAGGGGATGATCCAGCCCTTGAGGAGCAGGGCACCGGCGGAGAGGAGCAGGGAGTGGATATTGACTCCGTACAGAAAGAGCGGCAGAAGCGACAGGAGCGCCCCTTGCAGGGCCACGACCCGGATGCAGGCGCCCAGGCGGCTGGTGCCGAGGATGAAGAAGTTGAGCAGGATAACCGCCAGGAGCAGTGAACTGGTGACATTGGTCATATCATTACCTCAGCAGCAGGATCAGGCCGAAGAAGGAGAGCAGGGTGGTGCCGATGAGGAGTTGCGGCACCCGGATCAGGCGCAGCCGGGCCATAGCCGATTCCACCAGGCCCACGGCCACGGCGATCAGCAGCAACGCCCCGCAGAAGGCCGTCAGGTCCAGGAGCAGGTTGCCGCTCACCGGCAGCAGGAGATTCACGACCATGGCCGAAGAGAGCAGGAGCTTCATCGCCGTGCCGTACAGGATCAGGCCGAAGTCCGGACCGCTGTGGTCCAGGACCATCACCTCGTGGATCATGGTCAGTTCCAGGTGGGTGTTGGGGTCGTCAAAGGGGATGCGGCAGTTTTCGGCGAGCAGCACGATGAACAGGCAGAAGGCGGTCAGGATCAGGGAAAAAGCGGTGGGGGATTGCAGGAGCTTGCCGCTGCCCACCGCGCCGAACATCGCGTTCAGGGAGAAATCGCCGGAAATCCGCACCAGGATGATGAAGGCCACGAAGATCGTGGGCTCGACCAGGATGGAGAAGGTCGCCTCCCGCGCCGCGCCCATCCCCTCGAAGCTGGAGCCGGTGTCCAGGGCGGCGAGAATGGTGAAGAAGCGGGCCAGGCCGAAGAGATAGACATAAAGGACAAAGTCGCCGGTAAAGGATAGGGGCGCCGCCGCCGGGCCGAAGGGCAGAAGGAGCGCACCCAGCACCGGCACCGCAAAGCCGATCAGGGGGCCGGCCCGGAAGATCCAGGTGGTGGTTCGGCTGAGCACCAGGTCCTTGCGAAAGAGCTTCCACAGGTCGCGGTACAGCTGGGTCAGGGGTTGGCCTTTCCGCCCGGCGATCACCGCCTTGGTTCTGGCGATGACGCCCGGCAGGAGCGGGGCAAGCCCGAAGATCAGCAACAGATGAAGGAGAAAGTTGGTCATGGGCGGATTACCAGAGGAACGACCAGCCAAGCAGGAGCACGGTCGCCAGGAAGATATAGGTAAGATAGATATTCATCTGGCCGGCCTGCAACCGATGACAGGTGTGGGCCAGGCCGGCGCACCGGATAAAGAGCGGCGAGAACCAGCGGGCCAGCACCGGATCACGGAATTCCCGATGGAACCGGCGCAGGGCCGGAAAGAAGCCGAGGCGGTCAGGCTGCTCAACCTTTGGTTGCGGGCCTCTCCCATATATCTCGTCCTGGGCGAACTGGCTGTAGCCGCCGGCGGTATAGGCCATCCGGGCGGAGGGCCGGCTAAAGCCGCAGCCCCAGGTGGTTTGTCCCGGTTGCGGTCGGCTGCGGCGGCGCAGGAACAGGCCAAAGACGGTGATCGCAGTGAGCAGCAGGGCGACGAGGCTCCAGTCGGCATTGAACGGCAGGGGGATGACCGCGGCGGGGTTCGGGCTGCCGGGGGCAAGGATCGCCATGGGTTTTGCGAGGAGGGCCAGCGGAACCTGCGGGGCGATGCCGATGCCGAGACAGACCAGGGCGGGGATGGCCATGGCCGCCAGCATGGAGGGGCTGCTTTCATGGGCGCGGGCGCTCATTTCGCTGAGCGGCTCGCCGCCTAAGGTTATGCCCAGGAGCCGGGTCACGGCCAGCAGGACCATGCCGCCGGTCAAGGCCAGAAGGGCGGCGAAGAGCATGAACACAAAGGCCTGGCCGCCGGCGGCCGCCAGCCCGGCTTTGATCAGGCCGAGGTAGATCAGCAGTTCGCTGACAAAGCCGTTCAAAGGCGGCAGGGCGGCGATGGCCGCGCCGCCGGCAAGCAGCAGGATGCCGGTCACCGGCATGCGGCGCAGCAGCCCGCCCAGCTTCGAGATGGTTCTGGTGCCGGTGGCATGAAGAATGGAGCCGGCCCCGAGAAAGAGCAGCGACTTGAACAGGGCGTGGTTCCAGACGTGCAGCAGCGCTCCTGCAAGGCACAGGGCCGCCGCGCCGGGATGGCCCGTGGCGCCGCAGTAGAGCCAGAGACCGATGCCGAGCAGGATGATCCCGATATTCTCCACCGTGGAGTAGGCCAGCGATTTTTTCAGGTCCGGCTGCAGGGCTGCCAGGGCGATCCCGTACAGGCTGCCGCTTATGCCGAGCCCGGCCAGCAGCAGTCCGCACCAGGCCGGCAGGGGCGGCAGAAAGGTGCAGATCCGCAGCAGTCCGTACAGAGCGGTCTTGATCATCACTCCGGACATCAGGGCCGAGACATGGCTGGGCGCGGCGGCGTGCGCTTCGGGCAGCCAGCAGTGCAGGGGAAACATTCCGGCCTTGGTGCCGAAGCCGATGAGGGCGAGCGCGAAGAAAACCAGCGCTCCGGAGGGCGGCAGGCCGCGCAACACCTCGAAGGAGCTGAAGTCCAGGCTGCCGGCCAGCCGGTATTCGGCCAGAAACAGGCCGAAGAGAAAGGCGGTGCCCAGATGGGTGGCCACCAGGTAGAGCCAGCCGGCCCGGCGCGCCTGTTCGTCGCCAAGGTCATGGACCACCAGGAAGAAGGAGGAAAGCGACATCACCTCCCAGGCGACCAGAAAGACAAAGCTGTTGGCCGCTCCCACCACCAGGGCCATACTGGCGGCCAGGACATTGAAAAAGAACCAGTGGCGTGCCGCCCGCCCGCCCCGCGAGGGGAGATCCAGATAGCGGTGGGCGTAGAGGGCGCAGCAGAAGACCAGGAGAAAGACCGGCAAGAGGAAAAACGCGGCCAGCGCGTCCACGCTCAGGGCGAACTGCAGACCGGTGCCGGGCCAGACAGGTTGAACATGTTCCGTTTGCCCGGTCAGGAGAAAAAGGAGGGCGGCTGGCAGGCCGGCCAGAGCACCGGCCAGAGCACCGGCCATTCCCATGACGTGGGCAAGACGCTGCCGGCGGCCGCAAGCCATGGGCAGGACGGCCCCGGCGAAGAAGAGGAGAATGGCCAGAAGAACAAGATGGATGGCGGAAGGGCTGGTCGGCATGGTGGTCGGTTTACGTCGGCAGGCTCAGGAGAGGGTGGGCGAGGCGGCGGCCTCCGGTTTCGGCGATGATTTTTCGTCGGACCTTTTCGGGGCGCGCAGGAGGGAATTTTCCATCTCCTGGATATACAGGCCCAGCTCCTTGCGGGCCGGTTGCTTTTTGAGCTCGGCGACGAAATTTGCCTCCATCAGCAGGCGGCGCAACCGCGTCTCCAGAATGGCCTGTTCGCTGGCATTGGCGGCAAGGATCAGGAAGATGGCCATGGCCGGGATTTCGTCCAAGGCCTTGAAATTGACCGGTTCTTCCAGGTAGGCGAGGATGACCAGGGAGCGCTCCAGAAAGACCGGGTGGTCGGAGCTGGGGGCCATGCAGGCGATGCCAGACAGCGACGAGGGGGCCAGGGCCTCCCGGGCCAGGATGGAAAACTTGCAGTCCTTGGCGTTGAAGGAGCCGGTGCGGGGCAGGGTGGCGAACAGCTCGTCCAGGGCCTCGTCCCGATTGCTGCCGTGGATGCGGTAGAGCACCGAGCCGTTGGCCAGCGCGTCCGAGACGGTGATCCGGTAGTTGATGCTTCCCTCGGCCCTGCCGCCCTCCATCTGCGAAACGATCCACTTTTCGACGCTATCCTTGCGGAAGCGCCACTGGCCGCCGATCTTGACCGCAAAGGGGATCTGGTTGTCGTTGAGCATCCGGTAGACGGTCTTCTCGGAAACCCCCATCTGCTGGGCTAGTTCCCGCACGCCCACAAAAAGCCTGTCCATCTCTGTCTATACGTGTCCAATTTTGTCCAAACGATAAGAAGAGGCTTTTACCCCCGGGCCGTGCCGCTGTCAAGTGAAATTGAATGGAATTGGGGCGGAGGGCAAGGGAAAGATCACGAGAGGATACCGGATGGAAATTTGAGGAATGTGTGCTGGAAGATGGGGCAAGTTCCTTGCCGCCCTAAAGTCCTGTACCCCCGACGTAGGCTTGCTATTCCCGCCGAAATTCCGGCTGGGGTGTATGAGAATAGAACCGAGCCGGTCACCGTTACCGTCAACGGGTAAACGCTTATTGGAGGGCGAGCCTCTGGGGAGGCGACCATCATCGGTAAACCGATGCTTTCCATTCGTTGCAGAATTTCCCGCTGAGCCAGGAGGAAGTACGGTCCTATCCTTCTCCCTCGGCCCTGGTCATCTGTATAAACACCTAATCAATCATATTGCGAGTCAGTCAATGTTATCTCTAATTTCAGCAATGGCCTTATTCACAATAGTCTGCTCTTCGTTCACATAACTCTTCGCAAGTGCTTCAACAACTCCAGAACGCAGACCTATTCCATTGTGATGGAGACGCCATAAAGTTGCACGAATCTCGAAATCAAAAGCGCAATCGAAATAAATTTCAAAATTTTTTTGGTCAACACCCACGGTGTTGAACTCATCCCTCTCATGAAGTTTATTCAACTGGTACATGACACAAAAGGTGTCTGCAGGAGCGTTCCTGATCGAGGCTCGTATTTCAAAGAGACTCTTGTCGTCTGCACTCCGTGATGGTCTGCATTTCTTGTCAAGATGAAATTCGCAAAATAGGTCTGGTTTCAATACAAGACAAGTGTCAGCTGAAGCAATTGATCGCTCCAGCAAAATAGGCACATCACTCTGATTAGGATCTATCACCCGCATTATCGCACGTCCAAGTTCATATGCCTCCCGAATTGTCCGGCCGTTTGCAAGTGCCTCGTAGAAAGTCCCTGCAAATTGAATAGCCACTTCATCTCCAACAGCTTGACTCATTCCAACGACGCAATCAACGTAAGGTTTAATAGCTTTTGCTTGCATCTCGGAATAACAGGAGTTTAAGACCACGCACTTGATGCCCCCTTGCAGGACCTTGAAAATATCAGAGAGAATATCCGGAGCCATTGGGGCACTGGAACCTTTATCTTGAAGCACAATTTCGCCTCTGGCGGTCCCATGTCCAGAAAAATGAACTATCGTTGGCTGGTGCTCTTGAAGGTATGTGACTAAGTCAGCCGGGCTAACCGCCCATTCCTGTTCGATTTGAATTTCACGGAAAGCAGTAGCCCTGATCTTACGGCGGATATTGCGAATTTCTTCATCAAGATTGAGCGCGGTCGTATTAGTCGGATTTGCTGCCAAAAAAAGAATTCCTAACATAAAAATCCTATCGCCTCATCGATAATATTTTTGACAATCATTGCAGTTTTATTGCATGAATGACTCAAATCCCACAAATGCGGGATGCCGAATTTCTCTGACTACCGCACAATCTCCTCCGACTGCCATGGCCACCAAAATCGATATACGCAGCCCGGCGTATGTTCGTTTTGCGACAGCATGGCTGGCGATGCGGCTTGGAGTTAAACAAGCTCAGTCCATGACGGCGCTGATATTCCCTTGTTGCGGTAAAATTCATCCAGCCTGGTGCGTGTCTTTTGGCCAGGCGAGAGTCCGAGAAACCTGGCTGCGTTTTCGCCCATGAACTTCCGGCAGTTCTCACTCCCGAATCGCTCTTCGAATGCGTCCCTGAATACCTTGAGAAAATCTTGATTTTTCCTGACACGCGCCAGCATTATCCAGTCTGTTCCGAAAATGATTCGGTCCATTGCATTTGGGAAATTTTCAAACAGTTTCTCAAGACCGTCCATGGTTGACTCGCGCTTATCGCTTTGTAATATCGCCCCATAGTGGGAAATGTCGGCATAGACGTTCTTCTCAAGATTGTTGCACAACCTCCCCACTTGAGTGGCCCAGCCGTTGATTTCTTTAAGACTGTCAAGTCCCCCGTAATGACCGAGGCAGACACGAAGCATAGGGAATTCACCATCGCTTACCGCCTGAGCCCAATATTTCGGGTGCGCTCGCTCTCCGAAACAATTCTCTGTCTCATTGCTGTTCGCGCAATGGGTCAGGATTGGTATGTCATTTTCCTGGCAGTAAGAAAAGAGTGAGCGCATTGCCCTGTCAAGCGACCTGCCGAATTCTTCAGGTGGCTTCGGAGCTTTATTAGGATAATTTTGGTGTTTTTCATTATCCAAAGCGCTGTACCCCATTGGGGGATACAGCTTGGCGCCGATGAAGCCGTGTTTTTCAACCGCCTCCTTCAACCAGTAGAGCGAGCCTTCTTCGCCTTCCGGTCCCACACTTTCCCGCCAGGGATCGAACGGGAAGTAAGGATGTATTCTTCCTTGCTGATAACGGATATTTCTTTCCATGAGCTGAATCTGTTCGGGCAGGCTTGTTTTTGATTGATCATCCACCCATCGGTCATAATCTATGAGAGCAGGGGTGAAAAGATCGACAGTTGTCCCAGAGGATGAGTAGGTATCGATCAACCTGTTGGTAATTTCATATCGGTATCCGGTGAGCAGCTTGATCCATTTAATATAGCGGGAAATTATGCCTCTTGAATTCCAGAGCGATTTTGCAATGTCCATCGCACCGCATACTCCCGCTTCGCCGGGTGAAAAGCCCATTTCCTTTTCAATCATCAAAAAGAGTTCTCGTTCATCCTTATCGGCGGAGTTTTCCAGTTGATACATTATCCCGCGTAATTTATTGGCAAATTCTTCGTTCGGCTCATCAGCTGGCAAAACAGAATCTTCGACCGCACTGATTCCAGCATCCGGCGGTGCAAGAAGAGAATCGAGTCTGTTGCGCTCTTTGATGAAGTCAGGTGCATTCTCGGCGATCTCCGCCAAGAGATTTGCAAGGGGTGTAATAATATTCGGCAATATTTTTTCATCGGCATTCAGCGTTACTTTTCTCAAAAAGCCTTTCAGTGGAAGATCATTGGCGTTAAAGGTGTGGCAGTGAGCATCGATGATAACAGATCTGTTTGGAGTGATTGCTGCCATAAATAATCTCCTTCGCTGTGTTTTAATGCGGGCACAAAACCGGTAACCGCATGCAACTCTGATATATTGTTTCAGCCCCGGGGGGCTTTTACCAACCCCTTCCCGATATCAAGACCATCATAGGGTTTCCGGAAATTGTTTCTGCTTGCGTTGAATTTCACGTTCATCCAGAGGTTTTCCGTATCGAAGGTATCCTGTTCAATAAGGATCTTTTCTCCCCAGAGAGCCAGAACGCCAGCCACATGCGGGGTTGCCATGCTGGTACCGTCCATTTTTCTGAATCCTCCACTAATTGCGGCGGAAATAATATCAATCCCGGGTGCCGTCAGTTCCACGTTGGTATTCGAGAACGGGGCGGTATAATATCCTTCATCACTCTTGCCTACAGCACCTATTGCCTTGATCTCTCCTGCTGCCGCCGGAGGCGATGCCGCTATCTCATGGTTCGGGTTAAGATCTCTTTTGCTTTCATTCCCGGAAGCTGCCAGTAGAACTACCGGCTGACTTTCAGAAGCCCAGGATGTCGCCATCTCTCCGATTTTGGTAAAAAGCATTATATTTTCGCGGTAACGCTCAAGAGCCATGGAAGTTGCCACCTTGTCCGGATAGCCGTCCCGCACGAGCCGTGCTTGCATTGACGGAAAATCGATACCCAGGGACATGGAAATAATATTTGCGCCCTCGGTAATTGCCCAGAGAATAGCCTCTGAAATTTGTTTTGTCGTTCCGCTACCGGTCGCATCGAGTACCTTGCCAATCAAGGCCCTTTTAATACCGGGAGCCACTCCCATGCGGTAGCCGTTCACGCTTTTCCCGAAAATGGTTCCGGCGACATGTGTTCCGTGCCCGTGTCCGTCCCCGTTTCCCTGTCCGGTGAAATCTTTTTCAATAAGATCAATTCCTTCAAAGGCCGGATGGGATGAATCGATCCCCGTATCTAGGACCGCTACGGTAATTCCCCTGCCCTGGTAAGGCGAATCGGGAACGCCGATGGCCTCAAGCCCCCAAGAAATTCCGCCTGCCGGAACAGAATCAACGTCATTCTCCCTTGTCGGCTGGTGAAGAGCCATCGGCATGATCCCCGCGGTCAGTGATTCAGGATCATTTTTTAATTCTGACCGCTCATTTTTATTTAGCGCAACTGACGTGAGATTGACATCAAGGGTGCGTGTCGGCGCGATCATGTCAACGGGTTCGACACCTCCCCTGACGCGTGGAGTCAATCTTATTTTCTTAACCACCGCTTTATCTATACTGGGAACGCGAAGGACAACATATTCGTTAAGGTTCATCGTTCACCCTCTTTTGGAAACAAAGTATTCAGCGATAGCAGACTCTCTGTCATGGCAAGGAGACGTAGTCCTCGTCAAAGACCATAGTTTCATACTTACTGTCAGGCTCAACTGCTTCACCCTTCTCAGCCGCGACCATTTTACCGCTACCCGAAGGTTTTAATATTATTTTACCATCGTCGAAATCCATCAGGATGGCTTGGAATCCGAATCCTGCCGGTATTTTTCCTTGATAGCTGATTTTTGTGTTTTCCGCGTTTTCTGCTGAGACAGCAATATTGCCCCCAACTATCTCTTTAATCGTAAGGACATCCACCTCAATGCTACCGCCACCTTCTTTATTCGCCTCAACAATAATTTTTTTTGCCTTAAGTACGGCAGTGAAAATGAACAGCTTGTCCTTTTGCAACATCTCTGCTGTCGAATACAGTCCAGAATCTGGAACACCGTTTGAAATATATCTATCCAAATCGACAGGCATCACGTAATAACTGGTAACATCTCGGTATTGAAAATTGAGTCGTTTGGCATTTTTGTAAGCAGTTTTGATGCCAAGGTTGCCGCCTACAGCTGAGATTAGCTTGCCTAGAATAGCTATACCGACTGTCGAATCATGGCTGCTGGAAACCACCCCCTCAATATTCAGCGGATTGTTATTCTCGTGAATCACAGGGAGTGGCATCGATGAGTTGATCACGTCGCTGAGGTGCCCCCATCTCAGCAGAGAACTGTCTTGTTTGGTCAGCACTTCAAGCGGAGTCGCATCTGTTCTTGGTGGGTATATTATGTTGTAATTAAATTTTTTTGCATGAGTAGTTATGTCGTCTTTGCACAGTGCCATAAATCCTCCTTTATTAGATTTTTTCAGTATGCGTATTTAACACAGGTAAATAAAAGAATAAAAAAATACAAATTTAATTTTTAAAAAAATAATTATCCTGTTATCAGGATCTGACTGACAAAAATGGAGTTGAGCATTTTTTTTACTATTACCAACGGATTCAATAGAAAGACGTGCTATGGGAGCTGGTCTGGTAAGAGTTTTATCAGCGGGGGCGCTCTCCTTTGTCCTGAGAGGGAAAATAAACGTAGATAACGCATGCACGAAAGTTATTTCAGGAAGAGAATTAAGTAGGCGACGCCAAATTTTTACGATGTAAGGTGGGACGCGGCGCACACCTTCCGGCGCTGCTTTGCGGCGCATCACCAGCGGGTTGACTATTACCTTGGAAGCATCCGGTTGATGCTCGGCTACAGCAATGTCCTGACCACGATAATCTGTACCCATTGCGTTCCCCAGCCGGACAGTTAACCAAACGAAAAGCCAGCTCGATTTCTGGTGACCTGCCTGCAACGATGTTCAAGAGGATCGCGGGTCAGAGATCCAGCTGGACTTTGACCCCGTCAAGTTGAAGTGCCGCAGTTAAACGCGTTTATAATATAAATTTATCTAAATTTTTATTAGCAGTCAATATCAGACTATTATTTATTTTTAATTATTGGTAATAATTATTAAATGTAAATTACAGCACCGAATTAACTTACGTATCGTAATAAAATTGATCAAAATAAAGTGTGGTTGCTTGGCCGAGGTGATGAGCGGTTGAGGTGGGAGAGAATTTTGTAGAAAGGCAGGTGGAAATGTGCCGTTTACAGAAACCAGCCGAGGATGAAGACGCCGACCATGGTGAAGGCGAGGGCGAGTTTGGCTGCGCCGCCGACGACGAGGCCGAGCCAGGAGCCGAGCCCGACGTTGCTGGCGTGGTAGAGGTCGCGGCGGGCAAGGTATTCGCCGGCCACCGCCCCCAGGAAGGGGCCGGCGATGAGGCCGGCCAGGCCGAAGAACATGCCGGCAAAGGTGCCGATCAGGGCGCCGGCCAGGCCAAGGCGGCTCGCCCCGGCGCGTTTGGCGCCGAGGGTCGTGGCGAGCAGTTCCACCACGTAGGCGGCGGCGGTGAGCACGCTGAGCAGCATGAGGGTCGGCCAACCCACGTGGGCAAAGCCGTCCGCCCATGCGGCGAGAACAAGGCCGGCGAGCACCAGCGGTGTGCCGGGCAGCATTGGCAGGATAGCGCCGGCCAGGCCAACCAGGGCGAGAAGGAAGCCGGCGATGAGCAAGGCCTGTTCCATGGCGTGGGAATGTTGGGAAGCAGGTGGTACGAAAAGCTTCCTGCTGTTACCCAACCTGATTACAGGGCAAACCGGAGAGCGGCCCCGAGGAAGACAGTATCGGCGTCGATGTCCGTGCGCTCGTCCTCCAGCTCCTCGGAGTCGTTGAACCGGTAGTTGGCCGAGAGATCGAGGAAGGTGCCGGGCAGCAGCTCAAGGTTCAGGCCGGCCCGCAGGGCGAAGAAGGGCTCGTCGGCAAAGTCGCCGTCGATGTTCATGAGTCCTATGCCCGCGCCGCCGTAGAGGGTGCCGCCGAACAGCAGATAGGCCTGGGGTGCGAAAGCGGTTTCGCCGAAGCGGTCGGGCAGCAGTTCCAGATCCGCCTCCAGGCCAAGAAAATTCCACCACTGCTGATAGCTGAGAAAATAGGACAGGCCGCTCTCATCGAGGTCATCGTCGTCGAGGTCGTCCACGGTTACCCAGTAGTTGGCCCCGCCGCCGATCCGATGCTCGCCCGCCCAAAGGTCAGAACAAAACAGGCCCAGTCCCGCAATCAGTAGTGCCGTCAGGATCATGCGCATGGTTGAGTCTCCCGGTATTCGTTTGATTCCATGGTGCCCGCCGCCGGCCGGCGGTGTATTCCGCCCCCTTTTACCGATAGCGGTGCCGGCGTGGCCGATTGTGTATGGCGTAGGGTACCAGAGTGGTGAGAAATTGGCAATCGGCTGGAGAGGTCCTTTGCGGGATGCGTCATAAGGAGTGAGCAAGTTGTTCTTTTTTTTGCGAACTGGTTGATTTTCAGGTAATATAAAAAATTACATCCATCAGCTGTGTAGAGGACACGGTATCCAATTATGTTTCATCCCCTGCGCATCCTGCGCTTTGCGCAAGCGCTGCTTCTCAACCGCTATACTTTTTTCGTGCTCTTTCTCCTCGGCTATACCGCCGTGCTGGAGGACTACGGCGGCCTTCCTTCGCTGAACGGGACCTGGCGGCTGGAGATCCCCCTGCTGCTCTATCTCTATTTTCTCGGGAACCTGATCACCCGCAAGTCACCTCTGCAGCCGGTGATCGTGGCGGCGCCCATCGTCCTGCTCTATGTGGTCTTCGACATCTATCATCTCCAGCTGGGCAGGTTGCCGCGTCTCATCGAACTGGCCGAGGTGCCGGAACTCCTCGCCGTCATGCCCTTCTGGCTCCAGGCGATCCTCATCGGCCTCTGCGGGGGTGCCCTGCTTTCCTGTTTGAGCACGGTGCGTTGGCGGGCGTTCGTGCCGATAACCCTCGGGCTGTTGCCGGTTATCTCCCTCGCCGTCGCGGTGGAGTTCTATCCGGACGCCTTCATGACTGCCTTTGTGAAGACCCAGAAGGAGATCATCTTTTATTCCGACGTGAAGAGCGTGGCGAACAACGGCCGGTTCAGCATGACCCTCTACAACGAGGCGCGTCGGAAAAGCGTCCTGATAAAGACGGCGCGCTATCTCGAAAATCCTTTTTATCTCGTGGACATGGACAAGGCGGCGGAGATGATCCGTGATCAGCGGGGCCGACGGAACGTGCACCTGATCGTTCTGGAAAGCTTCCTGGATCCGGACCTGCTCCTTGCCGCGAAATTCTCCCGGAGGCCGGCCCACCCGGAATTTGACAGGATTTTTAAGCGCAAGGGAGGCTTTTCCGTCTCGCCGGTGTTCGGTGGCAGCACGGCCCAGGCCGAGTTTGAATTGCTCTGCGGGGTGCCTGCCATGCGCGAGCTTTCCGGGGTGGAGTTCAATCTGTTCACCGGCGCCAGCACCCCCTGTCTGCCCAATCTCCTCGAGGCGGGCGGCTATCATACCCTGGCCACCAACGGCCATCGGCCTGACTTTTTCAATTCCACCAACGCCTATGAAGGGATCGGTTTTGCCGCCAGTTACTATCCCGTCGAGTTCGCGCCCGGTCGGGAGACCTATCTTTCGATGGGCGATGTCAGCGGCGAGGATTACATGTTCGACGGTGATCTCCTGAGCCAGAACCTCGAGCACGTCGCCGCCCGGCTCAAGGAGCACCCGGAGACCCCGGTATTCAATTATGTGATCAGCATGTACGGCCATACCCCCAACCTTATCAATACCGAAAAACGGCCGGAGGTGGTCAAGGTGCTGGCGGACATCCCCGGGGACAATCAGTTGGAACGCTCGATCAACCAGTACTACTACCGTACCGAGGCCATTGCCGCCTATGTGAAAGAGCTCCTGCGCATCGATCCGAAAAGTCTGGTCATCCTGGTGAGCGACCATCTGCCGCCCCTGGGCGGCGGCCCCGATACCTACCGGAACTTCAACTACCTCGGCCGGCAGGAAGGGTTTCTCAAACTGAACCGCATTTATTTCGTTGAAAACGGCCGGAGCGTGGAAACCACCACCATCCACCATTATGATGTGCCCGCGATCATCCTCGATTATGTCACCCGCCGGCACAAGGTCCGCAAGTCGGCCAGGATCATCGCCGCCCGGAAGAGCGCCATCGACATCGCCACCTACCGCAAGGCCTATATGACCATTATGGCCAGGGCGATGATGGTGAAGGAAATGCTGCCCTCCTTGCGGCCCGCGCCCGCCGTCGCCGATGCAACAGCGGTCAAGGCGGCTCCTGTCGGGGGCATTTCCGTTCCGATTGCGGAGGGGCGGAAATAACAAACATCCGCCGGCCTTTTCTTCAGTGCCGGGTGGCGCCTGTCACGGCGTCGGATTTCGTTGCCTGCGCCCAGGGATGTTCTATGCGTGATTCCTGAGCTTCAGCTCGACGGGATGGGGGGTCAGATAGTGCTGCCGGGCGAGATACTGCTGGTCGTATTTGCGCACATAGTGGTTGAGCAGGGTGATCGGCACGATCAGGGGATGGTAGCCGTTGCGGTAGGTATCGATGAGTTCCAGAAGCTCCTGCTTCTCCTCGCCGGTGAGCTGGTTTTTGAAGTAGCCCATCATGTGCTGCAGGACGTTAACGTGCTTTTTGACCGTGGCCTTGAGGCGCAGGGCCTGCATCAGCAATTCCTCGTACTCTTTGATCAGGTAGGCGCGGTCAAGATCCCTGGCGTGGGCGACCAGGGCGCCCATCTTCCGGTAATGGGGTATGCTGTGCGCCATGATCAGGAGCTTGTGGTCGGTATGAAAGGCCACCAGGTCGCCGGTGGTGAACGCGGAGGCAACCAGGTTGCGCCAGCGGCGGTAGACGAAGATCTGCTCGATGAAATTTTCGCGCAGGCCGATGTCGTGGAGGCGGCCGTCCTCTTCCACCGGCAGGAGGGGAAAATGGTCCATGAACGCTTCCGCGAATATGCCCGGCCGGGTGCCGACATAGCCCGTGCCATCCGGCCGGTAGACGCGGATCCGCTCCATGCCGCTGCTCGGCGACTTGCTCTTGAAGATAAAGCCGCACAGCCCTTCGTTCTCCAGCTCCTTCACCCTTTTTCGCGCCCATTCGCGCATCCGCTCGGTGTGATCGATGCCGGACTTGTGGGTCAGGAGCCGCGGGTCGTCCATGGTGCCGACCAGCCGCATGGATTCGCGCGGTATGCCGAGTCCACACTCCACTTCCGGACAGACCGGCACAAATTCTACGAAACGGCCCAGGGTGCCCGTGATGAACGGGTCCAGCTGATGTCCGCCGTTGTAGCGCACTGCATTGCCGAGCAGGCAGGAGCTAATCCCCAGTCGTATGGTTTCATCCATGGCCGCTCATCCTCCCCGCCTTACAGGTTTTCCGGATCAAGTTCAGTGCCGCCGACCAGGGCCAGCACCTTTTCCACCTTGAAATAGACGATGAACTTGGGGCCCCTGGCCTCATCCTCTTCCGGTGACAAGTGGCGCCGGGTCATCTGGGCGATGCGCTGCTCATCCGTGTCCTCACCTGTCTTTTTCAGAAAGAGGCGGATTCCCTGGTAACCGGCTCCATCCGCCAGGAAGGCATAGGCGGCATGATCGTTTTCCTGGAGATAGGCATGGGTCAGCCGGTCCCGCATCAGGAAGGCAAGGCTGCCGTCCGCCAGAAAGGTCGGCCTTGAATAAACGGCTATATCCGTTTTCCCTTCGGCGGAGGCCGTTGCGAGAAAACCGGTTCCATGGACGTTTGCAAAGTATTCCTGAAGATTCATGTCCGTTCCTCCTTAAAAAAAGCCGGATGGGGGACCCATCCGGCTGTTCTGTTATTGTTACCAGCGTTCCGTTCCGATGATTTCACTGACATCCAGGCATTTTGCCCTCTCTTCGGGGGTCAGCTCCTCGCCTGTCTTGATTTTTCCCTTGATGTCATCGAGATAGCAAGCATATTCCTTGCCGTCCTTGTCCCTGATCCATACCATGGATTCGTATCCTCCGGTTGCCATAGCGCACCTCCTACTCTATATTTGATTTTTTTACCATCGTTCCGTTCCGATCAGCAGGTTCACGTCCATGCACCTGGCCCGTTCTTCCGCGGTCAATTCATTGGGGTTGCGTACATCTTCCAGCGAGCAGACAAATTCCTTGCCGTCGTTGTCCCTTATCCATACCAGTGATTCATATCCGCCGTTCATGATGAACCTCCTTAATGTCAATGTGTGTATCTCATTCCCTTTGCCTGAGAAAGTAACCATGCCCGGCGTTGACACAATGGGGGATAAATGATAGAAAAATAGGAGTAAAAACTATCATTTTTATTCTGCCGGTGAGGAGTTCGGGGAAAAGCATGGGGAACGAAAAGATCTACAAGGTGGCCCTGGACTCGCTCTCGGCCCATGTCGCCATCCTTGACCAGGACGGGGTGATCATCGAGTCCAACCGGGCCTGGCGGGATTTTGCCCTGGAAAACGGCCTGACCGAAAATCCAGGCTCAATTGGCGTGAATTATCTCAAGGTCTGCGAGCAGGCTGGTCCCGAAGCCGGCGCCGAGCCCGCGGCCGTCGCCCAGGGCATCCGACGGGTGATCAGCGGAGAATTGACCGAGGTTTTCATCGATTATCCCTGCCACGCGCCGCGGCAGCAGCGTTGGTATGCCCTGCGGGTGGTTCGCTTCCGGGAACCGGGATCCCGCAAGGTGATCCTTGCCCATGAGAACATCACCCCCCTGGTCCTGGTCCAGCGCTCGCTGGCGCAGAAGGAGAGCGAACTCCGCGACAAGGGCGACCGGCTGGAGGAAAGCAACATCGCCCTGAAGGTGCTGCTGCGCCATCGGGAGGACGACCGGCGGCAGCTGGAAGAGAACATGGTGGCCAATGTCCGGGAGTTGATCCTTCCCTACGTGGATCGGCTTCTGGGGGCAGGGCTGAAGGCCAGGGAGCAGGCGGTGGTCGAGATCATCCGCGACCGTCTCCAGGAGATCATCTCCCCCTTCCTGAACCGGCTGACCTCGCTCAACACGCTTCTCACTCCCCAGGAGATCCGGGTGGCGACCCTGGTGCGCGAGGGCAGGAGCAGCAAGGACATTGCCGAAATCCTGATGGTCTCGGTGAGCGCGGTGGACTTCCACCGCAAGCGGATCAGGAAAAAGCTGAACATGGCCGGCAGGGGAGCCAACCTGCGCTCCTACCTGCTTTCGCTGCATTGACCGGGACGAAGCGAGGGGCAGCGACTTCGGGTCAGTGTTCCACGTAGATCAGGTTTTCCGTAGCAAAGCCCAGCGACTTTGCCGTACCGATCAGGGCCTGCAGGGTGTCCGGGGTCAGGGTGCTGGTCCGGGACAGTATCCAGAGATAGGATCGGCTCGGGCCGCAGACTAGGGCGTGGTTGTACCGTTCCCGGTCAAGGGCGATGATGTTGTACCCACCGTAGAAGGGGCCGAAGAAGGAAACCTTGAGCCGTCCGCTCCGGGTCGAATCGATAAAATAGGCCTTGCCCCGGGCCTCTTTCCACCGATTCCGCTGCCGGTCATAGCCCCGGTTCACCACCTGGATAACGCCGCCCTCGCCCAGACTGTAGTGGGCGGTGACCCGGGAAAGGCCGCGCTCGAAGGAGTGGTCGAGCCTGGCGATCTCGTACCAGGTCCCCAGATACCGGTTAATCTCGAAGTCGGTGACCGGCACAACCCCGTCCGGAATTCGTACGCAGCCGCAAACGAACAGTAACAGCATAACGGCGATCACGCTTTTTACTGGATATGCAATGGTCATGGCGTCAGCCCGCTGATGAGGGAAATGGTTGTGGGGCAGGTCCCTGACAGGAAGAACGGAATTCCCGGTTTTGCGCATTGGGCGGCTCGGGTCCGTCGGAAAGGGCTCGTGCCGTTGCCACGTCATTGGCCATCCATATCCAGCACCAGTACGTCCTGGAAGCGGGTCACCAGGACGTATCGGGAAACGGCAACCGTAAGGAGAGCGGTGTTCGCGTCCAGGACAAAGGTCTCCAGCGCCGGATGGCGTGCCAGGAACAATGTGCGCGCCTGTTCCAGCTGACGGCCCCGGGTCTCTTCGGCCTTGCCGATGACCGTCAGCGCGGCGGCGGCTTGCAAATCGTCGGGCCGGTTGGCGCGGTCGTCAATGAGAACTGCGACCCGGTTGTCCTGCTGGATATTCCTGAATTTTGCCGTGTTGCGGCCCGAAGCCATAAAGAGGTGGGCGAGGTTGCTGGCGGCGGCAAAGGCCATGAGGCTGGTATAGGGCTGTCCGGACTGCTGGGTTGCCAGAACCGCTGACAGCTGACAGGCAAGAAGCCGGGAAATTTCTGTGCGCGCCGCGTCTTGATTTGCCATGAAAAATCCTACTCCCCTTTTATGAGCGGCATGAACCGCTATTTGATTGTATCATGTATGTTCTAAGCTTATCGGCCGGTGGTCGGGAAGGCAAAAAAAATATCATTTTTTTTTCGGCAAGGAAATGTCCCAGACAGACCATTTACAGAAGATTCTGATTACCGGGGCGACCGGCTATATCGGCAGGCGGCTCAAAACCAGGCTTCTTGCGCGCAAAGACCTGTCGCTGCGCCTCCTGGTGCGTAACCGCCACAAAGTCAGCGCGGCGACCCGCGCGCGGGTGGAGATCGTCGAGGGGGACACCTTCAACCGGCAGGCTCTGGACAGTGCCCTCGCAGGAATCGACACCGCTTATTATCTTGTCCACTCCATGGGGGCGGAGAAGGATTTCGCGGAACTGGACCGGCGGAGCGCGGAAAATTTCCGCGAGGCCTGCATCAGGGCGGGGGTCAGGCGGATCATCTATCTCGGCGGCCTCGGGGCCGGAGAGAGCGCCAGCAAACATCTGCGCAGCCGTATCGAGACCGGCGAGATCCTCTCGGCCCTGCCGGAGCGGATTCAGACCATCTGGTTCCGGGCCGGGATCATCATCGGTTCGGGCAGCGCGAGTTTTGAGATTATCCGCAGCCTGGTCCACAAACTGCCGGTGATGATCACCCCCAAATGGGTCGCCACCATGACCCAGCCCATTGGCGTGGATGACGTTCTTGCCTATCTGGAGGCGGCCCTGGATCTGGAGCGGGAGGGCGATCTGGTCGTCGATATCGGATCCCGGGCGATGAGTTTTAAGGAAATGATGCTGCAAACGGCCAGGGTCCTGGGGCTCAGGCGCTGGCTGATCCAGGTGCCGGTATTGACGCCCAGGCTTTCCTCCTACTGGCTGGTTTTGTTCACCACCGTCCCGTTCCGGGTCGCCGCCGCCCTGGTCGAGGGACTGAAGAGCGAGACCGTGGTGCAGAACGATAACGCCGCCCGTTTTTTTCCAGAAATTCATCCCCTGCCCTATGAGGATGCGGTTCGCCGGGCGGTGGAAGAGCAGGTGCAGCAGCAGGTGATCAGCCGCTGGTGCGACTCCAGCGCGGATGCCGCCTGCGACATAACCGCCCATGACGACCCGGGAGGCGCCATCCTGCGGGACGTACGCATTCTTCCCCTGGATGGCCTTTCTCAAGCGGCGGTATTCAGGGCGGTCTGCGGCATCGGTGGTGAGCACGGCTGGTACACCTACAATTTTCTCTGGAGAATGCGGGGCCTGATCGACAAACTGGTCGGCGGCTACGGCTTGAACCGGGGCCGCCGGGACGACCGTGAACTTCGTCTGGGCGACGCCCTGGATTTCTGGAAAGTGGCGGATATCCGTGAAAACAAGCGGCTTCTTCTGCATGCCCAGATGAAAGTGCCCGGCCGGGCCTGGCTGGAATTCGATATCCAGCCCGATCAGCTGGTCCAGACCGCCCATTTCATCCCCTCCGGTATCTGGGGCCGGCTCTACTGGTACGCGGTCCTGCCGCTGCATGCCCTGGTGTTCACCAATCTGGCCAGACGGATTCTGGCCTCCGCCAGAACTAAGGAAAACACCTGATTGTACGCCCCCCCTTCTGTTCCCGACAGGGATCCTCTTGACTTGAAATTGGTAATAATTATTTTTCACGGAAAACGATATATGCAATTTCCGCGGGAGGGAACCATGCAGGCGCTTACCGAAAGATCGTCAGCGGTCATGGAGCTGACCGTCACCTGGCAAAGTTGCGAAACCATCCATGAAGAACACTATTATGCCGACGAGGTGAATATGTGGCGGGACATTTTTCCCGCCGCGCTCAGGGAAAAGCTCCTGGGATGCCGGGTCGGCGACCAGGTTTCCTCTTCCTGGCCGGCCTCCGAAATCCTCGGTGGGACGCCCGCGCCCTGCCTCACCCTTCCCCTGCGCCAGTGGCAGCCGCCCGCGGGGCACCCTGCTGCGGCTGCACCCCTTTGCGGCCGGTATTATCCAAAGGGATTTCTGCGGGGCGTAGCCGGAGTGTATCCGCAGACCCTTGCTCCCATGCGGGTTGTCGCAGTGGATGCGGAGCGCTTCACGGTTGACCTCGCCCATCCCCTCCAGGGAGCGTCCCTTGATTTCACGGTGCGGTTAGTTGACTTCTCCCCTCGCAGCAAGGAAAGGGGCGGCCGTTGCAGCGACTGGCTGCTGGAGGCGCTGGATAACGGGCCCGGCATGCAGGCCTTGCGGGTCGGCGTCCCGCTTTCTTTTGACCGGCAGCGGGCGTTTCTCCGGGGTGACCCTGGCAACGATCGACAGTTTTATGAAGCACCCCGCATGGTCAGTCATATCGACAGCCAGGCAAGCAGTCATCTGGCAGCGGTTGTCGGGCGGTTTCTCAAGCCGGGCGCAGGGGTGCTGGACCTGATGGCCGGTTTCGATTCTCACCTGCCGGCCGGGCACGGGTCGGAGGTGACGGGACTCGGTATGAACGGCGAGGAAATGAAGGCAAACCGAGAACTTGCCGACAACGTTGTCCATGACCTGAACAGCGACCCGGTTTTACCCTTTTCAGACCGGTCGTTTGACGCGGTGCTCTGCAATCTCTCCGTCGAATACCTGATCCGGCCGGAAGAGGTGCTCCGTGAGACCGCCCGGGTACTGAGACCGGACGGCTTTCTTCTGGTCAGTTTTTCCAACCGCTGGTTTCCGCCCAAGGTGACCAGGCTGTGGACGGAACTCCACGAATTCGAGCGGATGGGGTTGGTTCTGCACTACTGCCGCCCGTATTTTATGGATCTGCGGACGATCTCGCTGCGAAACTGGCCCCGCCCATCCACAGACCGGCATTTCCCGAAGATGCTGATCAGTGACCCCCTTTATGTGGTGGTCGGCAGGAGGAGAATTGTCCCTGACCGGCATAAAAAATGAAAATAACTGAGGAGCCTCTTGCAAAATAAACAACGTCGCGAGATCGAGCAAAAATTTTCTGGGCAAGGATAAGTTGTGAAATCGCCCGGAAGCGTAGCAACGCTACGGTGAGGACGATTTCACAAGGAAGACGCCGTCCAGGAGATTTTTAGCCGATAGGAGCAGGTGGTCATTTTGAAAGAAGCTCTGGGGATAAGTGGTAATCAACGAACGAAATAAGGTGCACGAGTGCCGCCGGTATTGCGCTGTCTTGTCTAATTTTGTAAGAAGAGCCTCAACTCGGGAAGGTCGAGGACAGGCAGAGCGTCTGTTCTGCTCCCTGAGGGTTTGAGAAGGGTGCATATGCCAGGCGGCAACGATGTTGGCAATACTGATGGCATATCAGTGAGTTGCCGGCAGACAGGCGCAGGCTCCGCAACAAATGCGCCCTTATCGGCTGCTTCTGCTCGATGCGGGGAATGGGGGGCGCAAAGCGTCTGACAGGGCCTGCTGAAATCAATCATGTCGCACCTGGTCGATACTACCGGATACTTTGCTGCAAGGAGATGCTCTGAAACAGGGTGAAGCGGCCGCCGAACAGTCGGTGATCATTACCCGGACGAATTCCCGGTCGGATCAGCTGTATTTTCTGTTCAAGGGAGTTGCGCATCAATTCATGATGAACCCGTTGTCCTTCCTGTGCAAAACAGGGCTCTGGGGCCGGAATCTGGTGATGCTTCGCGATCCCTCCTGCGGCCTGTACCATGGAAGGTTGGCGGAAGACCTGCGGGGCTTTGCGTCGATCCTGGCCAGGCTGCGGGAATACCGCCGGCAGTATGAGTGGTGCCGGGAAGTGCATTGCGCCGGAACGTCGGCAGGCGCGCACGCAGCTATACTTTTTGGCCATTACCTGGAAGCGGATGTGGTGACCGCCTTTGCCCCTCCATCGCTGATCGATGTCGACGCGATGAGGGCGAAACGTTCGCTGCCCGCCTCCTGGACCCTGCCCGAAGAGCATCGTGATCTGGCCCGGCTTCTTGCGACCTGGAATGGCAGGACTGCCTACCGTCTGTTTTACTGCCGGAGCTGCCTGGCCGACAAAGAACAGGCCGAACGGCTGGCGCATTGTCCCGGCGTCAGTCTCCACCCCCAAGAGGGACATCAGCATAATGTCGTTGAGGTGCTGGATAAGAACGGGAAACTGGGGGGACTTTTTCCCCCTTCCATCGTGGAGGAAGTTCGCCTTGTCCGCTGAACATTATGAAGTGCTTTGTGCCGAATTGGCCGGCCATATCTCCAGGATCACCGGTCAGACTATAGAATTTGCTACCCCTTTGCTGGGCGAGGGAATCATTGACTCCTTTAATGTGCTTGAAATAGTCCAGTTTCTCGAAGAGCGCACCGGCATGCGGATCAATCCCGCCGAAATCACCATGGAGCATTTTGCCAGCGTGGATGCCTTGGCTGCGTGGGTTGCCGGTTTGAGCGGTTCAGAGCAAACCTGATGCGCCGGCAGCAATGAGGAGCATTGAGCAGGCAGGGTCAGGCCCCCGGGTTTGCCCGGTGCTCCGCTCGCATTTTTCACGAGATTGACAAATCTCGCTTTGACCAGGAAATATGTCCTCTTGCCGAGAAAATATCTCTCCGAAAACAGCGGTGTCCGCCAAGGACATGCTGCAGGTTTGCCGGGAGTATGACGCGAATCAGTGGCGTGATCCCGTTGATCTGGAGCAGGCGCGCCGGCAAAAGCTTGCGGCGCTCCTGCAATGGGCGGATCGGCATATCCCCTTTTATCGGGCGCGGTTTGCGGAGGCGGGCCTGAAGCACGGGACGATAATCGGCATGGAGGCGTTTCGTCGCATACCTTTGCTGCGAAGGGAGGACCTGGCGCATGCCGAGGAAAACGGTCTGAAGACGGCAGAATTTTCCTGCGTCGCCACCCGGACAACAGGCACTTCCGGCCGCAAACTCAAGGTCTGGATATCGCCCGATTACGGCTCCCTCTCGGTATTCCCCCTCTGGCGCCGCGCCCTCAAGGCTGGCGGCCTGGCACCTCAGGACCGTTACCTGCGGATTACCTATCTCGGCCGGGGGGTCTATCCCACCGTGGGCCGGACGCTGGACATCGAGCTGCGCGACTCGACCGAGGACCTCCTGGCGCAGCTGTGCGCGAACCGGCCCGATGCAATCCTCGCCATTCCTTCCACCCTGGAGTTTCTCGGCCTCGATATGCTGGGGCGCAAAATTGAGCCGCCAGAGTCGCTGCGTCGCATTTTTACCTGCGGGGAACACTTGAATGGTGCGGCTCGCCGTCTGATCCGGCGGGCCTTTCAATGCGATCCCGTGGACCAGTACTCGGCGACGGAGATCAGCTCGGGGATCGCCTGGCAATGCGAGCGACGCGAGGGATATCATATCAATGCCGATAACCTGGTCGTCGAGATCCTGGATGACCGAAATGAGCCGGTCCCCCCGGGCAGGGAAGGGCGTCTGGTTCTGACCGATCTTTCATCGCGCCCGGTGCCGATCATCCGGTACGATATCGGGGATCGCGCTTCCTGGCAGGAGCATGACTGCCCCTGCGGCCGCACCCTGCCCTGTCTCTCCTCGATCAGCGGGCGGGAAATTGAGTGGATTCGACTCAGCAGTGGGGAACGCCTGACCGTCCACGATATTGCCGGGGCCTTCTATGCCGTGCCCGAGGCCCGGCAATTCCAGATCAGGGAGAAGGAGAACGGCCGGATCATCGTTGATGTAGTCATGCAAGAGGAAGGTACGGGAAGCCGGCCCTTGGCTGAGCTTCGCCGGGCATTGATGCGAACGGTTCTGGCGACGGGCGAATGGGAGCTCAACCCGGTGCCGCGGATCGCGGGGGAACTTTTCGCCAAAAGGAAGCTCATTGTTCCCCTGTCGAAGGAACGAGCGTGGGGTCCGGCAAGCGGCTGAAAATGATGACGGTTCTCGAACAGATTCTTGGCCAGGCGGCCAGGAAGCCACAGGCCAGAGCCCTGACCCTGATCGATGCCGACGGGGAGGAGAAGGTGATGACCTATGCCGACCTGGAGCGGGCTTCCTGGCGGATGGCTGCGGCGCTGCGGCAGTGGGGCTTGTCCGGCAACGAGCTTGTTTTGTTGTTGATCAATGATCTTGCCGAACTTGTCCCCCTGTTTTTCGGGGCGATGATGATCGGCGCCCTGCCGGCCATCCTGCCGGTGCCGGTTGCCGGGGCAGCGCGGAAATCCTCTTCCCAGCTGCGGGAACGGATGGTGCAGGCGAAAGCGCGGTTGCTGGTGACATCGGTTGGGATGCGGCCGTATCTTGAGGAGAGCGGCGGGGTGCCCCAAACCGCTATTGTTGTCACCTCTGAACTGAGGGGGGAGCCGGCCGACGTGTTCCCGAGACCGCTTCCCGACCTTTCCGAAACCGCCTATGTCCAGTTTACCAGCGGGACGACCGGGCAGCCGAAGGGTTTGCAGGTCAGCCAGGGCGCCCTGGCCAGCCAGGTACGCCATTATGCGCACGCCGTGGGGCTGAACGCCGGAGACGTCATGGTTTCCTGGTCGCCGCTTTATCACGATCAGGGGCTGGTCAGCAATATGCTGATGCCGCTTTGCCATGGCGTGCACACCATTCTCATGACGCCCTCCACCTGGTTGCGGAACCCGGCCCTTTTTTTTCAGGCCGTCGATCGGTACCAGGGAACGATCAGCCGCTGGCCGAATTTTGCCTTCCTCTATACGGCCAGGCGAGTGACCGATCGGCAGATGGCCAGCCTGTCCCTGCGCAGTCTTCGTTTGCTTGCCAGTTCGGGCGAACCGATCACCCCCGATGCATGGCCGGTGTTCAAAGAGCGCTTCGCTCCCTACGGCCTGGCTGATGAAGTGATGAAGGGCAGCTACGGCATGGCGGAATATACCCTGTGCATCGCCATGGTACCGCTTGAGGAGAGGCAGCGGGAAGAGGCGCTGTCGCTGCGGATGCTGAACGAAAAGGGGTTGGCCGTGGCGGTCGAAAAGGGCGGCAAAGGCTCGCAGGTCTTTGTTTCCAGCGGCAAGGCGATGGAAGGGGCTGAAATCCGCATAGTCGACGAGAGAGGCGAATTTTGCGCCGACCGGGTGATCGGGGAAATCGTCGTGCGGGGCGATTGCCTCATCGATCGGTATCATCCGGACCGGCCTTTCCCGGAAGACAGCTTCTGCAACGGGTTTTTCCGTACCGGCGACTTGGGGTACATGGTCGACGGTTGGCTGACCGTGACCGGCCGCAGGAAGGATGTCGTCATTGCCGGCGGTAACTGTATCTCCCCGGAGCAGGTCGAGCGGATCGCGGCAGGCATCAGTGCCATCAAACCGGGCCGGGCCATTGCCTTCGGAATCCCTGATGAGCAGCTGGGCACTGAGAAACTGACCGTGGTCTGTGAACTGGTGCATGATGATCAGAAGACCAGACAGGATGTCCGCTGCCGCCTGCAGGAGGAGGTTCTGCGGGAGCTGGCGGTCTGGCTGGGCCGGGTTGAGTTTCGAGAGCCGGGATGGATTGAGAAGACCACCAGCGGCAAGCTGTCCAGATACAGAAACAGGGAAAAACTGCTCTCTTGTTTCCAGGAGAACCGCCCGGCGACCAGCGGTTGAAGCGAATCAGTGCCGGCACAAGGTTGGTGGTCAAAGGGCCTGAAGGGTGGCAACGCTGACCAGGGCATAGCGGCTCAGCTTGCCGCTCAGGACCAGGATGAAAAATGGGACAAAACGGACCCGCAGGATGCCGCCGACCAAGCAGAGCGGGTCTCCCACCACCGGCAGCCAGGAAAAAAACAGGGACCAGGAACCATAGCGGGCATAGACGGCTTCAGCTTTCGCCTGCTGCCGGGCATCGATGCGCAGCAGTTTGTTGATCACCATGGGCGCGCCCCACAGGCCGATCCAGTAGGTGGTGCAGGCGCCCAGGGTATTGCCGGCGGTGGCCGCCGCCACTGCCGGCAGGGGATCGTATCCCTTGATGAGCAGGGCGACGAGCAGCCATTCGGAACCAAGGGGCATCAGGGTGGCGGCGAGAAAGCCGAGGAGGAACAGGGCCAGAATGCCGTGGCTGAGGAGCAGCTCCTCCATGAGGGGCGTTTAAGTTTCTAATTGGTCAGGGAGCGGACGGGTGCGGGGATCCGGCCGCCCCGCCGGACAAAGCCGTCGGCCGAAACCCGGCTCACCGCCATGACCGGCGCCTCGCCCAGCAGGCCGCCGAAATGCACCGCATCGCCCACATCCTTGCCCGGCGCCGGGATGATCCGTACCGCGGTGGTCTTGGCATTGGCGCAGCCGATGGCCATTTCGTCGGCGATGATCGCCGCCAGGGTCTCGGCGCTGGTGGCGCCGGGGATGGCGATCATGTCCAGGCCCACCGAGCAGACTGAGGTCATCGCTTCGAGCTTTTCGATGGTGATCGCGCCGGCCCGGGCCGCCGCGATCATGGAGGCGTCCTCGCTCACCGGAATGAAGGCCCCGGACAGGCCGCCCACCGAAGAGGAGGCAAACAGCCCGCCCTTTTTCACCGCGTCGTTTAACATCATCAGGGCAGCGGTGGAACCGGGGGCGCCGGGCATGGCCAGCCCCATGGTTTCGAGGATCTGGCCCACCGAGTCGCCCTCGGCCGGAGTGGGCGCCAGGGACAGATCGAGGATGCCGAAGGTGACCCCGAGCTGCCGGGCCATGGCCCGGCCGACCAGCTCGCCGGCCCGGGTGATCTTGAAGGCGCTCTTCTTGATTGCCTCGGCCACCTGGCCGAGATCGGCGGTTGTACCCAGGTTCTGCAGGGCGCGCCGCACCGCGCCGGGGCCGCTCACCCCGACCAGGATCGAGCTCTCGCACTCGCCCGGGCCGTAGAAGGCGCCGGCCATGAAGGGGTTGTCCTCCACCGGGTTGGCGAAAAGCACCAGCTTGGCGCAGCCGATCCCGTCCTGGTCCCTGGTGCGCTCGGCGGTCTCCTTCATCACCCGGCTCATGGTCAGGCAGCCGTCCATGTTGATCCCGGTTTTGGTGGAGGCCAGGACCACCGAGGCGCAGAACCGCTGGGTAGTGGCCAGGACCTCCGGCATGGCCGCGATCAGGGCCTGGTCGATGGCGGTTTCACCCTTCTGGATCATGGCCGTGTAGCCGCCGATGAAATTCACCCCGACCTCGGCCGCCGCCAGGTCCACCGCGCGGGCCACCTCGATGAAGGCGGCGGGGTCGGCAATGGGGACCACCAGAGAGAGAGGAGTGAGGCTGATCCGTTTGTTGATGATCGGCAGCCCGTACTCTGCGGCGACATGGTCGGTTTTGGCGCTGAGGCCAGCGGCCCGGGTCAGGATTTTTTCGCGGACCTTACGCGCGCAGGCGGCCGGATCCGGGTCTGCGCAGTCGAGCAGGGAAATGCCGAGCGTCACCGTCCGGATGTCGAGCTTGTCTTCGGCGATCATCCCCACTGTTTCCAGGATCTCTTCGCTGGAGAATTTCATGGCCGTTACACCCTGTGCATATATTGAAAGACTTCGGAATCCTGGACGGTCACCTTGAGCGCCAGGCCGGCCACCGAGTCTTGCAGCCTCGCTGTGATTTCCGGCAGGGAAAGGGCTGATTTGCCGCGGTCGGCCAGCAGAGTCATCGCGAAGAGTTCGCCGCCGAGAATGGACTGATTGATATCGATGATGTTGATGGTCGCTTCCGCCAGGGCCGTAGCGATCTTCGCCACGATCCCGACCTCATCCTTACCGATAACCGTGACAATGATTTCCTTACGTTTTTTTTCCATGCAAACCTCTGCAAAATTCCGGTGCTGAGCGTATCCATCCCTGCCTGGGCGCATTTCTATCATCCCTTGCTGATATTTGCGAGCACTTTGCTTTTATCGGTTTGCGCGATTTTGTGCCATTGCCATTCATTATTTTTTTACATATAATTTTTTTATCTGATTACCCCTAATCCTCAGCACGGGGTAACGGGTGTTGCGAAAACGTGAGGGGATTGATTTAATTTTTCCTTTGGCTGCCGGGGACAGAATGATTTTCGCTGAAAACTACGCGAAAATAATTCAGTCCCCTGAGGTTGGCGGAAAAATTCAGGT
>QZJD01000029.1 GCA_003604995.1 Desulfobulbus sp.
GCGTAGCAGCGCTACGTCGAGGATTTTGTGATTGAGGCCCGGCCGAAGATGGCCCGAAGATGAGATGCATAGTGTTACAGTTATTTCTTTCCAGGCCCTTAGCACGCAGCAGGTGCCAGGGCCCACCGGCGTCGGTTCCACACTTTTTCCGGGGCTGACAATGGTTGACAAGAACGAGAGCGGGCACTATCTGTGCTGGAGATCAATATCCCAGTTCAGCAGCAGGAGGTGCCCATGCGACCCGCTTTGTTTTTCCTATTGCTCAGTTTCCTCATCCTCTGGCCCGGCTCCTCCTGGAGCAATGAACCTGACGTCAAGATGCAACCTGATCTGAGCGCGATCACCGTCCTGGATCTCGTGACCGCGCAGCAGGTGGCCCTGGCTGGTAATCCTTCCATGGAAGCGGCTCTGGCCAGGGTGGAACAGGCAAGAGCCAGAGTGCGCCAGGCAGCGGCGGCCTGGTGGCCCAGCCTGGATGTGACCGGCAGCGGCGGCCGGACCAGGCAGTCGGACAGCGCCTGGGCAATGTCAGGGGCACTGGCCCGTCTGTACGGTCAGGATCTGGACCAGAGCACGGAACAGTACGAGGGCAGCGTGCAGGCAACCTGGCTGCTTTTTGACGGCTTTTATCGGAAATTCAAGGAAGAACAGGCCGGTTACGGTGAGAAGGCCGCGGCCGCCGGCCGGGACGATGCCCGGCGCCTTTTGGTAGCGGCGGTGGCCGAGGCCTTTCTCAACGCGCAGCTGGCCCAGACCAACGTCGAGATCGCCGGCGCGGATCGGGATTTCTACGCGCAGCAGTTGCAGGACGCCCAGAATCGCTATGATGCCGGGGCCGGGTCCTGGGGCGACGTGCTCAACATCAAGGTGCAGCTCAATACCGCCAGGACCGGTTTCCTCCTCGCCGGCCGGGAATTCGAGGCGGCCGGCTACGGGCTGGCCGCCCTGCTTGGCCTTGTTGATGCGCAATTCCCCAAACATCTCAGCCTGAAACCGCTGGCGCAGGATACGGCCCTGGCTTCTCCGGCCCAAACCCCGGAGCAATTGATCGAAGAGGCCTTGCGCCTGCGGCCTGATGTCCGGCAACTTGCCCTGGCGGTCAGGCAGGCCGAGGCGGGCATCGGCATGGCCAAGGCCGGGTTGTATCCGAAACTGCAACTGGCCGGCGCGATCAATGATTACCGGCAGGGGAGTTTTCGCCTTTCCGAAGACGACGTGGGCAACACCGTGGCCCTGAACCTTTCCTGGAACCTGTTTGCCGGGGGGCTGGACAAGGCACGGCGTTGGGAGGCGGAGCAGGCCCACCGAGAGATGAATGCTGCTCTCCTCGATTTGCGCAACCAGGTAGCCGCGGAAGTGCGCCAGGAGCTGACCCTGCTGGAAGCCGCCCGGGAGCAGGTTCTTTTGCAGCGGGAGAGCGTCGGGCTGGTGGAAGAAAACCGGGACCTGGCCAGGAGCGAATATGAGGCAGGGCAGGCCGCTTTGCTCCGTCTGAATGAGGCGCAGCGTGACCTGACCGCCACCTATGGCCGGTTGGCTCTGGCGCAGGTGTCCTGGGAACGGGCCCAAGAACGGCTGCTGGCCGTCACCGGACGGAATGTACAGTTGACAGAGGACAGATGACAGGGGACAGGAAGCCGGAAACCATGGAAGGCGCGGGAAAGGTAGGGCCGGCGGATACTACCGCGCAGATTCTTGAACTGCATTGCAAACTGGTCGAGGAGGGCTGCATCGAGTGCGGCCTCTGCCAGAAGGACTGCCTTTTTTTGCAGCGGTACGGGAGCCCGAAACAGATTGCCGGCCAGCCAATGGCCACGGCCGGGGATCTGCGCTTCAGTTTTGAATGCAGCCTCTGCGGGCTGTGCATCGCGGTCTGTCCCAAGAAGGTAGACCCGGCGGCGATGTTTGCCGCCATGCGGGTGGCAGGACAGGAGCTGGGCGCCGGCGAGTTCAGGCAGCATGCGGGGCTTCTCCGCTACGAAAGCATGGGCGCATCCCCCTGGTTTTCCTGGTACGGTCTGCCCGAGGGCTGTGATACGGTATTTTTCCCCGGCTGCGCCATGGCCGGTTCGCGGGCCGCACGGGTGAGCCAGACCTACCACCATCTGCGGGCCATGATCCCCACCCTGGGTCTGGTTCTGGATTGCTGCGCCAAGCCGTCCCATGATCTGGGCCGCCGCGCGCGGTTCCACCGGATGTTCAGGGCGTTGCGCAACGGTTTGGAGGCGCGGGGCGTGCGAACGATTCTGGTCGCCTGTCCCAGCTGTTACCGGGTGTGGAGCGACTACGGCGGCAGTATCGCGGTGCGCAGCGTATACGAGATTCTTGCGGAGGCTCCGCCGGTGCACCGGGTCAAGGCCATAACGCCGGTAACCGTGCACGATCCCTGTCCCACCCGCAATGACACCACCATCCACGGAGCGGTGCGCTCTCTGCTGGCGGCCATGGGTTTGCCGGTGGAGGAGATGAAGCACCACGGCCGTAAGACCCTGTGCTGTGGAGAAGGGGGTGCCGCCTGTCACCTGGTCCCGGCCATGGCCGGCAACTGGACCGCGCTCCGGGCCGACGAGGCGGCCGGCCGGCGGATCATCACCTACTGCGCAGGTTGTACCAATTTTCTGGGACGACTGGCCCAGGCAAATCATATCCTGGATCTCTATTTCGCGCCGGAACAAACCCTGGCCGGGCGGGTCCGGGTGACCAGGTCTCCCCTCACCTGGCTGGCCCGGCTGCTTTTGCAAAGAACGGCGAAGGATTTGGTCCGACCGGCGGTCATCGCCAGTCGGGACCGGGAAGGAAAGGTCCTGTTCCGGCAGGGATAACCGACCTGCTCCGTCAGGAGGCGGGGGAGCTTTCTTCGGCGGACTCATCCAGGACCCGGCGTACCGCTTCGGCCAGCCGGCGGAAGGAAACCGGCTTCATCAGGAGCCGCCGCGCGCCCAGTTGCCGTGCGCTGTCTTCGGTCAGCTGCTCGCTGAATCCCGTGCAGAGAATGACCGGCAACCCTGGGCGAATCCGTCGAATTTCGGCCAGCAGCTCCGTCCCAGTCATGCCCGGCATGGTCTGATCGCTGATCATCAGATCAAAACGGCCGCCGTCCTCCCGGATCATGGCCAGAGCCTGAAGGGGGTCCTCGCAGACGGTCACCCGGTAGCCCAGCTGCTCCAGCATCATCCGACCGGTCTCCCTGATATCCCGTTCATCATCCACCACCAGAATCGATTCGGTGCCTGTCGGCGGCTCGCCCGCGGCGGGCGTTACGTCGAGGGCGGGGCGGGCCGACTCCGGAATGAGCACGGTGAAGCAGGTGCCTTCCGGGCCGGAGTCCACGGTGATCATCCCGTCAAGATCAGTGATAATGCCGTGCACGACGCTCAGGCCCATGCCGGTGCCCACCCCCGGATCCTTGGTGGTGAAAAAGGGGTCGAAAATCCGTTCGATGATTGCTTCATCTATGCCGTGGCCGGTATCCTCCACCATCATTTCGATGCAGGCCGTGCCGGTCTTGCCCGGGGCAGTTCGACAATCGGCCAGGGGCAGGCGCTCCAGGGTAATGGTCAGGGTCCCGCCCTTTTCGCTCATGGCATGGAAGGCATTGGTGCACAGGTTCATGATCACCTGCTGGATCTGGACCGGATCGGCCATTACCCAGCCTTCGGGCTCGTTCAGGTGGAGCTGGATGTCGATGGTGGTGGGCAGGGAGGCGCGGAGCAGCTTGAGGGTTTCCGTGAGCAGGGCGGCCATGGACACCGGGATTTTCTGCCGGTCCGCGGCCTGACGGCTGAAGGTGAGGATCTGCTGGATAAGATCCGCGGCTCGCCGCCCGCTGTTGCGGATATGGAGCAGGTTGTCGTGGATGGGCGAGTCGGCCGGGGTCTGCAACAGGGACAGATCGGTGAAGCCGATGATCGCGCCGAGGATGTTGTTGAAATCGTGGGCAATGCCGCCGGCCAGAGTGCCGATGGCCTCCATTTTCTGTGCCTGGTGCAGGTGCGACTCCAGTTCCACCTCATGGGTGATGTCGCGCTTGACCGCCACGAAATGGGTGATTTTGCCGGTGGCGTCGCGGACCGGAGAGATGGAGGCAAGTTCGTTGTACAGGGAGCCGTCTTTTTTGCGGTTGATCAGGCGTCCTTCCCATACTTCTCCCCGGAGCAGGGTATTCCACATATTGGCGTAGAAGGCGTTGTCGTGGAAACCGCTTTTTAGAACCCTCGGATTCCGGCCGAGGGCCTCTTCCCTGGTGTAACCGGTGATCCGGGTGAAGGCGGGATTGACGTACTGAATGGTGCCTTCCCGGTTGGTGATGACGATGGAGTCATTGGTATTGGCGATGGCGGTGGCCAGGCGGCGCTGTTCTTCTTCCACGCGCAGGCGCTGGGTGACGTCCTGGATAACGGTTACGCCGCAGCGCTGGCCGGCAAAGTCGATGGCGGCGGTGCTGGTCTCAATGCTTTTTTCCACGTTGCCCGGCAGTTGGACCTTGATGATCGCCGGTTCGCTGGTTACGCCCCGCAGGGCGTCCTTGAAACGGTTGATTGAAAAGTTCCGGTAATCGGGATGAATGAGCTCAAAGACATTGATTCCGTCCAGCACGGCCGAAGTCGACCCCTGCCATATCTCTCTGGCCGTCCGGTTGGCGTATTGCAGAATGCCGTCCATGTTGTAGACGATGATCCCGATGGGGGTAAATTCCATCAGTTCCACCAGCTGGTCTTCGATGCGCTGCTGTTTTTTTTTCTCGCCGGCCAGGGTGAGGATCCGGATCAGGAAAAGGCCCATGGTCAGGACAACGGCCAGGGCCACCAGGGAGACCAGCAGCCAGGTGTTGCGGAACCTGGTCATGTTGGCCAGGACCTGATGCTCGGGGGTGGCCACCGCCAGAGACCAGGAGTTGCCGCCGGGCAGGGTGACCGGCATGAAGACCACGTGATTGAGCACCGGCGGACCGCCGCCGGCCTGGGGATCGGCAAAGGTAAAGGCTCCCGTCCCCTCGCCGCCCCGGGCCATTTTCTTCATGATGGCCAGCAGGGCCGCGGCCTGTACGTCATCGGTGGTTGCGTCGATGTGCGCCCCGGAATGATCGGGGTTGGGACAGTCCAGGACGATGCCGGCGCGGTTGATGACCCAGGTCCGCCGGGTCTGGCTGGCCTTCAGCGGTCCGACAAACTTGTCGACGAGCTGTTCAAAGGAAATCAGAAAAATCAGGTTGCCGGCGGGGAGGTCCCCTTCGAAAACGGGAGCGGTAAAGGCGGCAAACATCGTTTGCCCGCAGAAAATGTCCGTTACCGCCGGTTCGGGGCCGGGCCGTACCTTCGCAAAGGCCTGATCAAGGACCGCCGGGGTCACCGCGCTGGTGTTGGAGACCCGGAAAAGAAGGTCGCCGGCGTTGTCCGTCCTGGCAACCGACAGGAGAACCGGGGTGTGAATGGCGTAAAAGTCCTGGAGTATGCCCCGTCCTCTCTCGTCCAGCCGGACAACGGCGCTATGCGCGGCGAGATAGCGCAGGCCCTGGTCATACATGGCAAAAACGTCCTCGATTCCCTGGGCCGCCTGTCGGGTGAGGAGAAGCTGCTCGGCATTGAAGCTGGCAATGGTTTTGTCTTTTACCGTCCGGTACGGCAGGTAAAAAAGGGCGGCCAGCCCGGCGACCGTGGCCAGAAAAAAGCAGGAACGGATCAGAAAGGATTTGTTCATGGCCGCTCCGGAGAATTGTGATTGCCGGCACAGATGGACAAGAGTTTGTTTATTATACCAGGCGATGCGTATTTTTCCAAAAAGTGATCTTTTTTGCTCTTCCTCCGGCATCTCTGGTATAGTGAGGCAGCGCTTTCCATCCCTGCCGCCTTCGGAAAATACATGTGGTATCAGGTCCAGTCCAATCAGCTTGAAGTCCTGTTTGCGCGGCTTGCCGCGTTGCTTGCCGACCCGCCCAAGGATCCCCTCGTTCCGGAGGTGATCGTGGTTCAGAATGCGGGCATGGCCCGCTGGCTCTCCCAGCGGCTTGCCCGGCAAACCGGGGTTGCCGCCAATATCGATTTCCCGCTCCCGGCCCGTTTTATCTGGCGAGTCCTGGCGGCGCAACTGGCGGTGGACGAAGAGCGGGACGATTTTGACCGCCGGGTCCTGCGCTGGCGGATTTTTCAGTTGCTGCGCCATGAGCGCGCCCTGGCCCGATTCCCCGAACCGACCGCTTACATGCGCAACGACCGGGACGGCAGCCGGATTCTACAGCTGGCGGACAAGGCGGCCGACCTCTTTGATCAATACCTGGTCTATCGGCCTGAGATGCTTCTGGCCTGGGAGGCCGGCACGGAAGGCGGCTGGCAGGGTGAACTCTGGCGGCTGCTGGTTGCGGGGCGCGGCCCGCACCGGGCCAGGTTCGGGCAGCTTTTTCTGGACAGGTACCGGGCCGGTAAACTGACCGCGGTCGGTCTGCCGGGGCGAATTTCGCTTTTCGGGGTGAGCGCGCTGGCCCCGGTGTATCTGGAAATCCTGCGGGCGGTCGGCTCGGTCACCGATGTCCATCTCTTTCACCTGAGTCCCTGCCGGCATTACTGGGGCGATCTTGCCTCCTCCCTGGAAATGGCCAGGCGCCGGGCGGCCTGGCGTCAACAACGCAAGCCGGACGTGAGCGGCTATTACGATGAGGGCAATCCGCTCCTTGCTACCCTGGGCAAGACGGGCAGGGATTTTGCGCAGTTGCTTGCCGGGCTGGCAGGAGTTGAAGAGGAGTACTACCGGGAGCCGGCGGCCGACACCATGCTGGGTCTTGTGCAGCGCGATATCCTGGAGTTGGAGAATCATGCGGCGCCGGGGTCGGAGCGGATGACCGTGACTCCCGCCGACTGCTCGGTGCAGGCGCATGTCTGCCACAGCCGGCTGCGGGAGGTGCAGGTTCTGCACGACTCCCTGCTCCGCCTCTTTGAAAGGCATCCCGACCTCGCCCCCCGGGATATCCTGGTCATGGCCCCGGATATCGAGGCATACGGCCCCGCGGTCCAGGCGGTGTTCGACAGCGCCGTTGACAACAGGTTCATTCCCTGGTCCCTGGCCGACCGGACCCTTCGTGCCGAGGCGCCCCTGGTGGAGGCCTTTCTCGCCCTGCTTGATCTCCCCGTCGGACGGTGCAGCGCGCCGGCCGTGCTCGCCTTCCTCGAACAGGAGGCGGTGCGGCGCCGGTTTGCATTCGACGAGGAGGCGGTGGTCCTGATCCGCCGCTGGTTGCGGGAGGCCGGCATTCGCTGGGGCCTGGACGGCGAGCAGCGGCGGCGCCACGGTCTGGCGATGGAAGACCTCCACAGTTGGGCATTCGGCATGCGCCGCCTGTTTCTCGGCTATTGCAGCGGCGGCGACGGCGACTTGTTCCGGGAGATCGCTCCCTGCGGCCCGATAGCCGCCGGCGATGCGGTCCTGCTCGGTCGGCTGGCGGAGTTTCTCGACCGGCTGCGACACGCCGGACAGATCCTGATGACGGAGCATACGCCCGCTGAATGGGCCGAGGCTCTGCTCGCCCTTCTCGCGGACTTTTTTGCTCCGGGGGACAGCGAGGAGGAGCAGCAGGCCCTGCGGTTTTTGCGGGAGACAATCTGCGGCCTGGCCGACGAGTGGAGGGCCGGCGGCGTTACCGATTCCATCAGTCCCGCGGTCCTGCGGAGTTGTTTCCGGCAGGAACTGTCGGTTCCCGCCGGTGGGCAGGCCTTTCTTTCCGGCCGGGTCACCTTCTGCAACATGGTGCCCATGCGCTCCATCCCTTTCGCGGTCATCTGCCTCCTGGGCATGAACGACACCGACTATCCCCGGCGGCAGAACCGTCTTTCCTTTGATCTGATCGCCGCGGAGCCCCGACCCGGAGACCGAAACCGCCGCGATGACGACCGCTACCTGTTCCTGGAATCCCTGCTCTCCGCCCGCCGCGTCTTCTATCTTTCCTGGATCGGCCGGGATCAGCGGGACAACAGTATCCGGCCGTCTTCGGTGGTGGTGGCCGAACTCCTCGACTATCTGGGCAAGGCCTGCGTCACCGGAGAGGGAAGGCCCATGACCGTTCTGGTGGAGCATCCCCTGCAGCCCTTCAGCCCCGGCAACTTCGACGGGGTGAACTGCCCGGCCAGCTATGCCGCGGAATGGTATCCCGGGCAGGAGGTGCGCGGTGAGCAGGTTTTTGTCGTCGGCCCGCTGTCCGAGGTGGACGAGGGCTCGGCACCGGTCGACCTGCGCGGGCTGAAAAATTTCTGGAGGCAACCGGTGCGCTGCTTTCTGGAGGAACGGCTGGGGCTCAGTTTCCGGGAAGAGGACGAAACCCTGCCGGAGAGCGAGCCTTTTCCTCCTGACGGCCTGCAGCGCTACCTTCTTGCCGACACGGTGGTGCGGGAGCGGCTCGCCCGGACCGATACGGCAACGACCCGGCTCCGCCTGCGGGCATCAGGAGCATTGCCGCACGGCACCTTTGCCGACAACGTCTGGCTGGACCTGGAACAGCTCAGCGAAAGCCTGGTTGTTCCCCTGGAACCGTTGCGCAGGGAGCCCAGGGAGGCAGCGGAAGTGGAGTTGGACCTGGCCGGTCAGCGCCTGACCGGCTGGCTGGACGGCCTGTTTGCAGCCGGCTGCGTCCGCTGGCGGCCGGGCCGGACCAGAGGGCGTGACCTGCTCGCGCTCTGGCTTGATCATCTCGTCCTGAACTGCCTGGCACCTCCGGACTGTGAACGGTGCAGCTATCTGGTGGCCACGGACACCGTCACCCGCCTGGATCCGGTCAGGGAACCGGCGGCGGAACTCCTGCGGCTGCTGGCGCTCTACCGCCGGGGACTGCGGGAACCGCTTCATTTTTATCCGGAAACCTCCCTGGCCTGGTACGAGGCCGGCGATGCGCAGCGGGAGAGCAGGGCTCGAACAGCCTGGCTGGGTGGTTTTCAGCGGCAGGGCGAGGGGGACGACCCTGCCCATCAGCTGGGGCTGCGCGGCCGCGATCCCCTGGACGAACGGTTCCGGGAACTGGCCTCCGCGGTGTACGGGCCGCTTTTCGCGGCGAGAGAGGGGTGAGATGCGCCCGTTCAAGCCCCTCGCCATTCCGCTTGCCGGCCGCCAGCTGATCGAGGCCAGCGCGGGCACCGGCAAGACCTATTCCCTGGCCCTGCTCTTTCTCCGCTTGCTCCTCGAAGAGCATCTGGAGGTGGACCGGATTCTGGTGGTCACCTTCACCAATGCCGCCACCGAGGAGCTGCGCCACCGCATCCGCGCTCGTCTGCGGGAGGCCATCAACCTCCTGGAAAAAGACGAGAAAGGAAAAGAGGGCGACCTGCTCAATGACCTGCTTGCTTCCCTGCCCGATCCGGTGGCGGCCCGCCGCCGGCTTGCGGACACCCTGACCCGGATGGACGAGGCAGCGGTCTATACCATCCACGGCTTCTGCCAGCGGATGCTGCAGGAGCAGGCCTTTGAGGCCGGCACCCCGTTCACGGTGGAGTTCATCGAGAGCGAACAACACCTGCGCCGGGAGATCGTCGAGGACTTCTGGCGGCAGCGTTTTTACCCGGTCTCGGCCGAGGAGGCGGAGTGGGCAGCGGCCGCGTGGCGTGAGCCCGGCGGTCTGCTGGCTGAGCTGGCCGGCTTTCTCTCCCGGCCGGCGGTCGACTTTGTGCCGGCGGTGGGCGCCGACGAGCTTGCTTCTCTGCGGCGGAAGACCGAGGAACGGTGGCTGGAGGTGCGGCAAGCCTGGCAGCGGGATCGGGAAGAGGTCATCGCGATCCTGCGGGATGATCCCTGCCTGAGCCGGGACAAGAGCAAAGGGTACGGCGATGAGTCCCTGGCAGGCGCGCTGGCGGGGATGGAGCGGCTGGCGGCCAAGGTGAACATGGCCTGGCTGGCGCCCAAGGGGATTGAACTGCTGGCGGCTTCGGTCATGGCCGGGAAACTGAAAGGGAAAAAAGTCGCGCCGGCGCACCCTTTCTTCACCCTGTTCGACGGCTGGTACCAATTGCACGTCGAATTCGGCCGGGCGGCGCGGGCCTGCATCCTGGCCGAGGCGTACCGCTTCCTCAAAGCGGAGCTGCGCCGGCGCAAGGACGAGCAGAACGTGCTCTACTTCGACGATCAGCTCTCCCGGCTCGATGCGGCTCTGGCCGGAGAGAAGGGGCAGCTTCTGGCGCGACGGATCCGTGCCCGGTTCCGGGTGGCCCTGGTGGATGAATTCCAGGACACCGATCCCCTGCAGTACCGGATCTTCCAGAATCTTTTCGGCCGTGGGGCCGAGGCGGGTCTGTTCATGATCGGCGATCCGAAGCAGTCCATTTATTCCTTCCGCGGCGCGGATATTTTCGCCTATATTAAGGCCCGGCGGGAAACTCCGGCCGGCGCGGTCCATACCATGGACACCAACCATCGCTCGACCCCGGCCATGGTCGAGGCGGTGAACCGTCTGTTCGGCCGCCGACCGCACTTCGTCTTTACGGACATCCCGTTTCATCCCGTGCGCGCGGGGATTGCCGCGGACAAGGCACGGCTTCTGTGCGAGGGCGTGCCCCTTGCACCCCTCCGGGTCCAGATGCTGCCGCTGAACCTGGCCGCGGCGAACAAGGCGAAAATCGCCAAGGAGCAGGCCGGCGAAGCCGCCGCGTACTGGACCGCCCGGGAGATCGCCCGTCTTCTCCGGCTCGGCCGGAGCGGCAAGGCCACCATCGGCGAGCGTCCCGTGGCCGGCGCGGATCTGGCGGTTCTGGTCCGGACCCATCGGGAAGCCGAGCTGGTGCGCCGGGCCCTGGCCGGGTTGGAGATCGCCAGCGTCTATTACAGCCAGGACTCGGTATTTGCCACCGATGAGGCCAGGCAGTTCTACCAGCTGCTCGCCGCCCTGCTGGATCTTTCGGATGGAGCCCGGCTCTCCAATGTTCTGGTCACCGATCTCTTCGGCCTGGATGCGCTCGCGCTCCATGCCCTGCGGGGCGATCAGCTTCGCTGGGGAGAGATGGCGGCGGAGCTTGCCGAATATCAGCAGCACTGGAGCCGGGCCGGGGTCATGGCCATGCTCCACCGTCTGCTGCACCGGCGGCGGGTGGTTCCCCGGCTGCTCGCCTTGCCCGGCGGCGAACGCAAGCTCACCAATTTTCTGCATCTGGCGGAACTTCTGCAAGGGGCGGGCCGGGAACGGCTGGATGAGCTGGTCCGCTGGTTCGGCGAGCAGATCCGGGCGCCGGAAGCGGAGGCCGCCAGCCAGCAGCTCCGCCTGGAAAGCGACGGCGATCTGGTGCGGATCGTCACCATCCACAAGGCCAAAGGTCTGGAATATCCGCTGGTTTTTCTTCCTTTTCTCTGGAGCGCCCGGCGGCTGCACCAAGACGACATTTTCGCCTTTCACGGGTCCGGGCCGGACGGCAAGGATATCCGGTTGCGCGTGGATGTGGGCTCGGGCCAATCGGAGAATTTCCGGCAGGCGGAGCGTGAGCGACTGGCCGAGGATCTGCGTCTGCTCTACGTGGCCATGACCCGGGCCCGCTCCTGCTGCTATTTCTGCTGGGGGCCGATCAGCTCCCTGGAGGAATCGGCCCTGGCCTGGCTGCTCCACCCCGGTGGCGACGAGGAAGGCGGGGCGGCAACCGGTCTGACCGAGGAGCGGATCCGGGCGGACCTTGCCGCCCTCGACCCGGAGGAACGGCTGCTCGATTTCGTCCCGTGGCCGGCCATGGAGACGGAGAAACCGGAGCGCGCGGCGCTGGGTCGGGCTCTTGCCGGGCCGGCCCGTTTTGCCGGCCGCATTGATGCCTCCTGGACGGTGACCAGTTATTCCCGTCTGCTGGCCGGCGCGGAAGCGGAAACGTCCCACGCGGAGGAATCGGCACCCGGGGAGCGCGGCGGCCGGGAGGAAATGTCTGTTTTCTCCTTCCCGAAGGGCGCGGCGGCCGGGACCTTTCTCCATGCGGTTCTTGAACAACTCGATTTTCAGGAACCGGCCGGAGAAAAGAGCGCAGCCCTGGTGGCCGACCTCCTGCGCCGCTCCGGGCTCGCTTCACAGTGGACGCCGCTCGTCTGCCAATGGCTGGCGCAGGTGATGGATACCCCGCTGTTGCTTGACGGGGACCTGCGTTTGCGGATGGTGAACAGCCGGGACCGTCTCGCCGAGCTGGCATTTCAGTTCGGCCTGGACAATCTGGACGGGGACACCCTGAATCAGTTGCTGCGGGCGCACGGCATCCCGCCGGTGCGGATGCCGCAGGCCGCGCTGCACGGGCTGATGAAGGGATATATTGATCTGGTCTTCCGCCATCAGGGACGCTTCTATCTGGCCGACTGGAAGTCCAACCATCTGGGCGGGTCCGCCGCCGATTATCACCGGGAAGGCATGGCCGCGGCCATGGCGGCGCACCGCTACGATCTGCAGTATCTGATCTACTGCGTGGCCCTGCATCGGTACCTGGGACAACGGCTGCCCGACTATGAATATGAACGCCATTTCGGCGGAGTCTTCTACCTGTTCCTGCGGGGTATGCGCCCTGATCAGGAACCAGGCTGCGGGGTCTGGCATGCGCGGCCGCCCCTCTCGTTGATCGAGGGCCTGGACCGCTGCTGCGGGATCATGGAGAGGCGATGATGCGCACTCTCCTGCAAACCGCCGTGGCCGAAGGGCAGCTTCGGGCCATTGATCTGCACGCCGCTTTGTTTCTTGAAGAACTGGCCGGGTGTCCGTCGCCGTCCCTTTTGCTGGCGGCTGCCCTGACCAGCCGGGCGGTGGGCGAGGGGCATATCTGCCTGCCCCTCGCCGCCGTGGCCGGTCAGCCCGTCTTTACGCCGTTGCACCCGGTCGAGGCCCCCTCTCTTGAAAAATGGCGCGCGCAGCTTTTGGCCAGCGGGGTGGTGGGGATTCCGGGTGGCCCGGAGCCTCTGATCCTGGACGACCGGGACCGGCTGTACCTGGCCCGCTACCATGCTCACGAAAGCCTGATTGCCGAGGATCTCGGCCGCAGGAGTCGGGGCCTGCTGCCGGTGGATGAGACACGGGCGGCGGCGTTGCTCGCCCGGCTCTTTCCCGGGAGCGGTGACCGTGATGATCAGAAGCTGGCGGCGGCCGTGGCGGCGCTCAAGCGGTTTGTCGTGATCTCCGGCGGACCCGGTACCGGCAAGACTCATACCGTGGCCCGGATCCTGGCCCTGCTCCAGGCCCTGGCCGGAGGGCGCCTGCGCATCGGCCTTGCCGCGCCCACCGGTCGGGCGGCGGCCCGTCTGCAGGAGTCCATATCCTTGGCCCGGCGGACCATGCCCCCTGATCTTGCGGCCCTGGTGCCCGAGCAGGCCGGCACCCTCCACCGGCTGCTCGGCCTGATGCCGGAGAGCGGGCGTTTTCGCCGTCATCGGGAAAATCCGCTCCACCTCGACCTGCTGATCATCGACGAGGCGTCCATGATCGATGTCCCCCTGATGGCCGCCCTGCTGGAGGCCCTGCCGCCCTCGGCCCGGCTGCTCCTGCTCGGCGACCGGGACCAGCTGACCTCGGTGGAAGCGGGCAGCCTGTTCGGCGATATCTGCGGCGGCGGTGAGCTTTCCTGGTCCGCTGCCCTCAGCCGGCGGGTCAACCGGTTGACCGGTTCCACTCTTGCCGGCGGGGGCGGCGAGGAAAGCATCGCCGACTCGCTGATCATGCTTCGGACAAGCTACCGTTTCGGAGCGGAAGGAGGGATCGGCGCGCTGGCCGGGCTGGTCAAGGCCGGTGATCAGGAAGGACTGGCAGGGTTTCCGCTCCGGGAACGGGACGATCTGCTCATTGCCCGGCCCGAGCCGGACCGGTTTCGCGGCTGGCTGGCGGACCATCTCCTGGCGGGTTTTGCGCCCTGTTTCGCCGCGGCGGGGCCTGAAGCGGCCCTGGCCGCCCTCGGCAAATTTCGCGTTCTCTGCGCCCTCCGGGAAGGACCGGCCGGCGTTGCCGGGGTCAATGCCCTTGCCGAACAGGTGTTCCGCCGTAATGGGCTGTTTGCCGGCAGCGGGCCCTGGTATCGGGGCCGACCTTTGCTGATCCGGAGGAATCATTACGGATTGCAGCTGTTCAACGGGGACACCGGCATTGTCTGGCCGGACGATGAAGGCCGGCTCCATGCCTGGTTTCCTCGCGTCGAGGGCGGGGTATGGCCGGTGGCCCTGTCCATGCTGCCTGCGCATGACACCGCATATGCGATAACCGTCCATCAGGCCCAGGGCTCGGAATTCAGCGACGTGCTCTTTCTGCTGCCGCTGCGGGATACCCGCATCCTCTGCCGGGAGCTGCTCTATACCGGCCTGACCAGAGCCCGCCGCAAACTGACCCTGGCCGATCCGGCCTCCCTGCTGGCAGGCGGCGTCAGCCGCCGGGTGGTGCGCTACTCGGGCTTGACCGGGCGGCTGTGGGGCGAAGAAGGGGAGGAGATAACCCTGCCGACGTAACAAGAGAACCAGCGCTGATCAGAAAGCGAACAGCCTGCCAACCGTCTTCGAAAGACACCGCGTCCGCAAAAATAATGGTGATTTACCACCGGTTCGTGCTATGACAAAAAAAGATGCCCGTTCACTATACCCATAGAGATGGTTGAGATGGAACTTCGAAAGCTGGAAGTCTTTTGCAAGGTTGTCGAACTGAAGAGCTTTACCCGGTGCGCTGAGGCGGTGCTGCTCTCGCAGCCGACGGTCAGCGAACATATCCGCGGCCTGGAGGAGGAGCTTGGTCAGAAACTGCTCGACCGCATGGGCCGCGAGGTCGAGCCCACGCCGGTGGGTCGCCTGCTGTACAGTTATGCGGTCCGCATCCTCCGCATCCAGCGTGATGCGCTGCAGGCGGTGGAGCAATACGGCGGCAGGCTGGTCGGCCGGATCATGCTCGGCTCCGGTACCATCCCGGGAACCTATATTCTTCCCGGGCTGATCGTGGAATTTCGCGACACATATCCCTCCATTCAGGCCACCCTGCGGATTGCCGGTTCGCAGCTGATCGCCGCGCGGGTTCTGGACGGGGAGTTGGAGATCGGCGTCGTGGGGGCACGCTGGGCGGAAAAGGGGCTGGAATGGGTCCGCCATTTTGCCGACCGGCTGACCCTGGTGGTCTGCGCGGGGCACCGCTGGGCCGGGCGAAAGGAGGTGGACCTGGTGGACCTGCTCGAAGAACCGTTCATCCTGCGGGAAAGCGAGTCCGGCACCCGGCGGGTTGTTGAACAGATCCTGGAGGAGCACGGCATCCGGGCCGCCAGCCTGATGGAAGTGGCCGAAATCGGCTCCACCGCCGCGGTCATCGAAGCGGTCCGGGCAGGGCTCGGCGTCTCCGTAGTTTCCGCGAGGGCAGTGGAACGGGAAATCCGGGCGGGCTCCCTGGTCGCTATCCCCCTCAAAGGGGTGCGGATGGAGCGGCCGTTTTATTTGATCCGGCGCCGAAACAGGGAATTGTCCCCTGCGGCGGCGGCATTCTGGACCTGGCTGCAAGCAGGCAGCGACGCAGAGGCGCCGGGAGCACCAGGCGTCTGAACAAACCGCATCCTGCGGCGATGGTCCGGATAGCGGCCCCGCAGGTCGTCTCCGCCGACAACCCGCTTGCGGCAGGCATGCCGAAAAAAAATCCCGGATGAGCGGCTGGTGAGCAGTTCGTCCGGGATTTTTTTATAATCGGCAGGAACCGAGTATGCGGTTAGTATTTGGACTCGCGGCGGGGCGGCCGGTCCGGCCGGTCGGTGCGCGGCTTGGCCTGGTTGACCCGCAGGTTTCTGCCTTTCATGTCGCTGTTGTCCAGCTTCTTGATCGCTTCCTCCGCCTCGGAATCATTGTCCATTTCGACAAAGCCGAAACCCTTGGAGCGGCCGGAGTATTTGTCCATGATAATTTTGGCGCTGGTCACGTTGCCGAAAGCTGCAAAAGCGGCACGGAGTTCGTCGTCGGTGAGATTGTAGGGCAGGTTTCCAACATAGATGTTCATGAATCCACTCTCAAAACATTGTGCGTTTATTTTTCATCATGCTGAAAAGTAAACCAAACGCACAAGGTACTTTCGAGCAACCGGCGAATGCCGGAAATACACAGTTCACAGGAGAATTTTGCCTCTTTGGCGAAGCGGACCGTGGTCCGCGACCCTATTTTTTCTCTTTCTTGTTTTTCGGCTTGGGACGGCTTTTCCCGTTGCTGCTGCGTATGATTTTGCCTCGTTTGCTTCGTATATCCCCTTTCCCCATACAGATCCTCTTCCGGTTCAAATCTTCCATAGAGCGCGGGCCTTGACTCCCGTTCATCCGACATCCTCTTGCCCGGTGGGCGTGGACAGAACTCTATTTTCAATATTTTTATGTATTACCGCATCGTAGAGGGTCCTTGCAACAGTTTTTTAGCGGGGCAGGCGGTTTAAGCGCTGAAGAATCGTCGCCGGCAGCGGGGTGAGAAATTCAACGCCCAGCCGGAAGGGCGGCAACTCTTCATCCTGGATCTTCTGAAGCCAGACGGGGCGTACCGGCAGGGTGAGGGGCGGTTCCTGGTCGAGGAGAGGAAAAACGATATTGAGCCGGAGATCGTCGGATCCCATGGGGCCGTAGACCAGATGGGTCCGGTCGGCCATGATTTCGGCAAGGGCGATTCCCGCCCCGTGCCGGGAAATACTGGTAAGGATCCCGTCAAAGACCTGCGAGGCAACCAGGCCGTTGTTCCCCTGGCTCAGAAACACCCCGATTTTCCGCAAACTCACATCGCGGTCTTCTTGGCGGCGTTCTCGGTCAGGCATGGGCATGGTGATCAGAGGTTGCGGAAGGTTGCTCCGGGGGCGGGGAGAAGCGGATCATGCGGCGGCGAATGGGGCGTCGAAACGCACGGTTGATCCGATGCGGTTCCTGCCGGGAGGGTGATTGCGCCGTTCCCGCGATTTCTCGGATTATTGCTCTGGCTTGTCGCATCGACACTGATTACTGGAACTTGTTGCGGATCGCCTTGAGGACATCGGTGATTTGAAAAAAGGCCTCCACCACCTCCGGATCAAAATGGGTTCCGGCATTCTCCCTGATGATCCGGTACACGTCCTCGTCGGCCAGGGGTTCCTTGTAGGAGCGGCGGCTGCACAGGGCATCGTAGACGTCGGCCAGGGCGGTGATTCGCGCGGTGATCGGGATATTTTCGCCCTGCTTCGCCGGGGGCGGCGTCTCGCCTCCTTCCGCCAGGCCGGGCACGCAGCCGGGATAGCCCCGCCCGTCCCATTTCTCGTGGTGGTTCAGGGCGATCTCCAGGCTCATTTCGTCCAGTTCCGAGGTGATCGAGGTGAACAGCTTGGCGCCGTAGACCGTGTGCTTCTTGATCTCCTCGAATTCCTCCTCGGTGAGCTTGCCCGGTTTTTTGAGAATGGCGTCCGGAATGCCGACCTTGCCCACGTCATGGAGCATGGCCGCCAACCGGATCAGATCGCGGGTCGCCTTGATCCGCTCCTCGTCGATCCCCCGGTTCAGCGCCCACCGTTCGTAGATTTCCGCGGAATAGGCTCCCACCCGCTGGACATGGGCGCCGGTTTCGGTGGGGTCGCGCAGCTCGGCCATGGACATCATGCGCAGGATCAGCTCCCGGTTCATGATGCCCCGCTCGATGGTGACCGCCGCGTTGTTGGCGAAAAAGGAGACAAAGACCTGGTTGTGCTCGGAAAAGGGGACGATGTTCCCCTGCTCGTCCCGGGCGTTGAGCAGCTGCATCACCCCCACCAGCCGGTCCTCGATGGTGAGCAGGGGCAGGGTCAGCATGGAGACGGTCCGGTAGCCGTGCTCCTCGTCAAAGGAGGTGTTGAAATGGTAGGGGGCGTCCGGCGGCAGATGGTAGGCGTCCGCGATGACCAGCGGCTCCCGGGTCATGGCCACATAGCCGACGATGGAGTCATGAGATATGGGGACCCGCAGGTTGACGTACTGGGCGGCCCGGCTTTTTTCCCGGTCGAAAAGGATGTCGTTCTGGACATAGCTGAAGACCAGGAATTTCTTTTCCTGGACCAGGAAGATGGAACCGGCCTCGGCATTGGCCAGACGCCGTGATTCGGTCAGGATCCGCTCCAGGATCGTATCGACATCCTTGAGGGTGTTCAGGTCGTCGATGATCTTGAGGATGGCGCTGACTTCCTCGCTGGAGTAGTTCGGATGGTCCATGATCGTCCCCTGATCGGCGGGCTAAAGCTGTCCGGTTCGTTGCGTTCAATTGGTTCAGTATATCATGCCGGAACCATTGTGCAAAAAAAACATGACGATCCCAGGTTTTTCCCGCCGAACGAGGCGGGGCAATTCAGATGGGCGGGGCGATGGTGACCAGGATGCGCATGTCGGTGTCGGCCCGCACCCCGTGCGGTTCCCGGATGTCGGAGACCAGGATGTCGCCGGTCTTGGCCGGGATGACCGCGTCGTTGTCGCCGAGAAAGGCGCCGCTGCCTTCGACCACGTGGATGCTCACCTGGCCGTCCAGGTCATGGGCGTGCACCGGAAAGATCCTGCCGGCGGCGATGTTGAAGTTGATGATTTTGAAAAACTCGGATTCATGCAGGACGAAGTTTTTCATGCCCAGCGGGTTGAAGGCGCGGGTCTCGGAAAGGTCGACTTTTTTCATGGCTCCTCCTGGATGGTGCGTGAAGTGGCGGCATTCACCGCCGTTGCTCCCTGGGATACCATATTGTAGTGGAACCGCGCGGCAAAAAGCAAGGGCGAGAGGAATGAGTCACTGATCCACTGAGGCTCATTTTCCCCTGCGCGGGCCAGGGAATGGGTCGTTATTATTGCCGCCCCAGCGCCGCTGCCGGGGGCTGCGACGAGCAAGTCTTCCTTGGCAAAAGCGATCCATGGCTGCGGTGACCTTCAGGCGCTTCGGCTCTTACGGGGCAGGCTCCGCGCCGATATCTTCATTCCACAGCACCGGATTATCGCGAATAAACGTTTCCATGAGTCGGCGGCACTCCGGGTTATCGAGAACCGTCACCTCCACTCCCCGTGAGCGTACATACTCCTCCGGCCCGCGAAACGTACGGTTCTCGCCGATAACCACTTTGGGAATGCCGTAGAGGAGAATCGCCCCGCTGCACATATCGCAGGGCGACAGGGTCGAGTACAGGGTTGCCCGGCGATAATCGCTCGCCTTGCGCCGGCCGGCATTTTCCAGGCAGTCCATCTCGGCATGCAATATCGGGCTTCCGTTTTGCACCCGCCGGTTGTGGCCGCGGCCGACTATGCGGCCGTCAAGAACGAGCACCGAGCCGATGGGAATCCCGCCCTCGGCCGCCCCTTTTTTGGCTTCCGCAATGGCGGCAGCCAGAAACGCATCCATATTTTGTTCTACCGTAATAATGCAGGTTCAGAGCCGTCTTCCCCGCTGGAAGAATGGATAGCCAGGTCACCGGCCATCAGCGGGGCGGTCATTTTTCCGAAAACGTCCAGATCGCCTTTTCCAGTGCACGGTTGAATTCATCCGGGCGATCCAGGATCAGGAAATGATCCGCCCTCTCCGGGACAATGGCCTGGCACGAAAACATATGGCGTCTGTTTGCCTCATAGTCAACGGGCCACAGGTCTCCTTGCGGGGTTATGACCTGGATCATCATGGAATTGTATAATGAATATGAAGAATGTCGCAAACCTTTTCAACATATGACCGTATGGTATGTGCTCTTTCCTGGTTAGAGGGATTGCGACGGTGCCGATCAAAGGATCGGCGGGTTTTTTCGGAGTTCGGTCAGGGGGTAGTGGGTGCCGCGCCAGTCGATGCCGTCGTTGGCCAGGGTGGTCAGCATGCCCCGAAGGATGATGTAGATGTTCAGGTAGGGGGTGAGCAGCGCCAGGGGAACGGTTCCCAGGGAAGCCCCGGTGAGGCGGCGGCCCCAGGCAAAGGAGAAGAGGCGGACAGCCACGGCGAGCAGGCAGAAGAGCCGGGGCCAGCCGGTGAAGAGCAGCGCGCCCCAGGGCGGCAGGACGGTCAGGAGCCCGGCCAGCAGGACGGCGGCCAGGGCGAGCGGCACCCGGAAGGCGAACAGGGCGAAGATGTTCTTCATCAGGCCCCGGATCATCTCGCCGGGCGATCCATACCAGCGGACCTGGAGATGGTCATAGCCGCTCAGGCAGTCCTGGCGGCAGCCCGCCCCTTTGATGACCTTGCCCAGCATGATGTCGTCGATGGGGTGCATGCGGACCGCGCCATGGCCGCCGACGGCATGGTAGGCGGAGCTGCGCACCAGGTTGAAGGCGCCGACCCCCATGAAGTTTTTCCGCTTGGGCTCCCGCGCCAGCCAGGGACGGAAGAGCAGGAGCAGGCCGCCGCCGGCATCGGTGATCATCGCGTTGAGCAGGCTGCCGCTGGCGATGTTGCGGAAGATCAGGGAGAGGTGGTCCAGGCCTTCCTCCACCATCAGGGTCATGGCCCGGGCCAGGGTGGACGTTTCGAAATGGATATCGGCGTCGGTGAACAGGAGGTATTCGCCGGTCGCTGTCCCGGCGCCCCGGTGCAGGGCATGGGTCTTGCCGAGCCAGCCCGCGGGCAGTTCGCTGATGGTCAGGACGCGCAGCCGGGGGTGCTCTCGCAGCAGCCGGGCCAGGATCTCACCGGTCCGGTCGGTGGAACGGTCGTTGATGACGATCAGTTCCAGGTGCGCGTAGTCCAGGGCGAGCAGGGTGCGCAGGGCCGGTTCGATGGTCGCCTCCTCGTTGCAGGCCGGGACGATCACCGAGACCAGGGGCTGCTTTTCCGGGGAAAGCGGGGGGACGGCGGCCAGGCTGCGCATCTTCCGCGCGCCCAGGATGACCACCGCCAGGGCGTACAGGTTGGCGAGGAAGAGCAGGGCGGTGAGCAGCAGCAGGACGGAGGACATGTGCGGAGTCAATTTTTAGGGGGATGAGAAAAATTCCCGGAATTCGTTGGCCGGGGATCGCCTCTACCTTGCTTTCATCCTGAGAATAGCGGTATAATCACCCCGAAGCAATCTGAAAGATCCCCTGTCTGCACTGGAGATGCCCCATGTTCACGGGAAACAACGTCTGTTTGCGCCCCTGTCGGCTCATCGTACTGCTCCTTGCCGCTCTGCTGTCTGCACCAAGCCTCCTGCACGCCGCGGTTTCCGTGGAGGGGACGCTGACCATTCCGGTGTCCGCCCCGGCTGGCGGGGTTTCCATCGAAGTGTTCCTGGAGGATGCCGATAGCTTATCGTATACGGCAATTACCGTGGATATTTCCGGGGGCGGGACATCGGCTTCTTATTCCCTGGCTGGTGATTATACCAATGCCACGGTCCGTTATTATTGTCTCTCCAACTGCGGCGATATCTACCCCGCGGGCTATCTCTCCGACACCGGTATTTCGTACAAGTGGACGGAGGCCAGGACCTTCATCGGCATCAACTCCGGGGTCAATATCAATCTTCCCGCGGGCTACCGGGTGACCGGCCAGGTCAGCCTCCCTGTTTCCCAGACCGCGGCCACTGATATCACCCTTGAGCTCAATGCCTATGACCAGGACTTCTATACGGTCAGCGATTGGCAGTATATTCCGGCAGGCGGCACCACCGTGGCCTATTCCCTTCTGCTGCCCCCGGCCCCGACCCAGACCTGGGTGGTGGAATATGTCGTCACCGGCGGCGGGCAGAACAAATACTTTCCCACCGGCTATTACGACAATTACGGCCTCTCCTCGACCTACCGGTATGACCTGGCCGACAGGCTCAACGGCTCCCAGGCCTATTCCGGGATCAACCTGGTCCTGATCTATGCGAACACCGTCACCGGCACGGTCGCCCTGCCCGACGGCCGGAAGGCGGATGCGGGCGGCATGGAGATCATCATGTATACCCGGAACCGCTTTGCCAACGGCGGCGACGACAGTTTGTCCGTGTTCATTCCCGAGGGGGGGAGCAGCGCTGTCTATACCCTGCTCATGCCCTCTGACATCGGCAGCTCCTGGGGGGTGCGCTACCAGTGCCGAAACTATTACTGCGGGGGCGGCCAGTATCTCAACCTGGGCTACTACGCCGGGCCGTCGGCGCCGACCGCCTTTTCCGACCCCGGGTACTGGCTGGGAGGCGGGTCGAATTACAGCAATGTCAACCTGACCCTGATCAAGGCGAAGAGCATTTACGGCAAGGTCACCCTGCCCAAGCCCGCCCCGTCCGGCGGGATCTTCATGCATGTGCAGGCCTATGACCCAAGCCCGGTGGTCGCGGGCTTTACCAGTTCCACCTTCACCATTCCGAAGGGCGGTACCTCGGCGAATTACAATGTGCAGGTGCCCGACGACACCAGCCTGTCCTGGCGGGTCGGCTACCGGATCTTCTCCTCCAATACCGGCTATGTCCCGCTGGGCTACTACACCCTGACCGGCACCACCCATATCGAGACCAGCGGCTCCCTGCTCGCGGGCGGGATTGATCACTACAATATCAACATGCAGGCCATCCCTGACCGGGACAATGACGGCATCCCGGATTCCATCGACCCGGTGAACAACATCATGAACCCGGGAGTTTTGCTGCTGCTGCGCAATACACCCTGAGCGGCGGGGGACGCGCGCAAGAGGGTCGGGGCCGGAATGTTCCGGCCCTTTTTTTATTCCGCGGCCCGCACCTTCGGCAGTTCCTGCCAGCTGGTGGTGTAGGCGGGCGATTTGCGCTCCCGGCTCATTTGCCAGGGCCGCGTCTGACCCGAGGAGGCGTAGTGGAGAGTGTCCCGGCCCCAGCGGCGGTTGATCAGGTCCAGGGCAGCCATCACCGCCCGGTCCTCCCTGGGCGGACGATGGAACAGGCTCTGCTGGATCCGGTCGCCGGGGGTCAGCTCGGTGAGCATCACCCCGGCCTTCTGGTAGCCGTACCCCGGCCGGTAGATCCGGTCCAGGCCCCGCAGGGCCGCCTTGATCAGGAGCGGGGTCGAGGCGGTGGGCTGCGGCAGGCCGACCAGCAGACTCTCCGCGTGCTGGGGCAGGTCCGGACGGTGCGGGCTGGTGCGCAGGAACACATGCAGATTGGCGGCCGCCAGCCCTTCTTCTCTGAGTTTTTCGGCGGCGGTGGAGACATAACAGGAGACCGCCTCGCGCAGGTCGGTCAGCGAGGCGACCGGTTTGCGGAAGGAGCGGGAGCAGATCACCGACTTCCGGGGGGCCGGGGCCTGGTCCAGACCGATGCAGGGAATGCCCCGCAGTTCCATGGCGGTACGCAGACCGGTGACCGACAGCCGCCGCCGGAGCCAGTCGTCATCGTGCCTGGCCAGATCCAGGGCGGTGAACACCCCCTCCCGGTTCAGTTTTTCCGAGAGCCGGCGGCCGATGCCCCAGACGTCCCCAACCTCCACCCCGGCCAGCAGGCGGTCCCGGTCGCTGCACGCGGTCAGGTCGAAGACCCCGCCATGGGCCGGGTTTTTCTTGGCGATCCGGCCCGCGATCTTGGCCAGGGTCCTGGTTGCCCCGATGCCGATGGAGACCGGGATGCCCACATTTTGTTTGATGCGGTGCCGCAGGGCCAGGGCCTGATCGGTCAGGTTCGCGGCCGCGTTCTTCGGCAGGCGGAGGAAGGCCTCGTCGATGGAGTAGATCTCCACCTCCGGTTCCATCTCCTGGAGGATCGCCATCACCCGCTGGGACAGGTCGCCGTACAGCGCGTAGTTGGAGGAGAAGACCTCCACCCCCTCCCGCTCGATGAGGGCACTGGTCTGGAAATAGGGCGCGCCCATGGCAATTCCTAACGCCTTGGCCTCGTTGGAGCGGGCGATGATGCAGCCGTCGTTGTTGGACAGGACCACCACCGGCCGCCCTTCAAGTTCCGGCCGGAACAGCCGCTCGCAGGACACATAGAAATTGTTGCAGTCAACCAAGGCAAAGACGGTCATTTTGGGTTTTGGGTTTTGGGTTTTAGGTTTCGGGTTTCGGGTTTCGGGTTTTGGGTTTCGGGTTTCGGGTTTCGGGTTTTGGGTTTTGGGTTTTGGGTTTTGGGTTTTAGGTTTTGGGTTTTGGGTTTTGGGTTTTGGGTTTTGGGTTTTGGGTTTTAGGTTTTAGGTTTTGGGTTTTGGGTTTTGGGTTTCGGGTTTCGGGTTTTGGGTTTCGGGTTTTAGGTTTCGGGTTTCGGGTTTCGGGTTTTGGGTTTTGGGTTTAGGTTTCGGGTTTTGGGTTTTGGGTTTTGAGTTTTGGGTTTTAGGTTTCGGGTTTTGGGTTTTAGGTTTCGGGTTTTGGGTTAGGGGAGGATGTGGTGCCAGGATTGCTCGAAATCTGCAACCTACAACCTGCAACCTGCAACCCGAAACCCGAAACCTGCTGCAACCCGAAACCCGAAACCCGAAACCTGCTGCAACCTGAAACCTCAAATCCGTTTAAAACTGGCGCACCACCCCGGTGACCACGCCCCAGATCTCGCAGCCGTTTTCCTCGGTGAGGGGAATCGGCGGATAATTGGGGTTTTCGGCCACCAGGCGGGAGCCGTTTTTGTCGCGGACCAGGCGTTTCACGGTCAGTTCGCCGGCCACCACCGCGATGACGATCCGGCCGCTCGCCGCTTCCAGGGAGCGGTCGACGATGAGGATGTCGTTGTGCTGGATACCGGCTCCGACCATGGAGTCGCCTGCCACCCGGACAAAAAAGGTGGCGGCCGGGTGCCTGATCAGGAGGTCGTTGAGGTCCAAGGTCCGGTCCACGTAGTCTTCCGCCGGGGAAGGGAAGCCGGCGGAAACGCCGCTCAGAAACAGGGGGCGCGCCACCCGGCCCTTCCGCTCCACGCCGTACACGGCCGCTATGCTTGCATCTGTCCGAAGGGTCATGGGTGTTGTTCGGGGTCGGGGTCGATCGGATTAGTCCGGTAGTCTCCAGCCGTCTCATGAACGGCATACCCCCGCTGGCCGAGTCTGGTCAGCATCGCCACGATCCGGTCAAGCACTGCCTTTGCCTTCGGCGATATTCAGCGGGATAGCCTGCGACGCGCGAAGGAGTTGGTCTTTCGCGTTGCGATGTCCTTTCAACCTTTCGCAAAAGCGGTACGCCTAGCCGACATATTCGATGGCCGCACGGTACACATCGAGTTTTTCATGGCCAAAACCCATAGCGTTCCTTTCGACCCCGATACCGATACCGACTCCGACCCCGATTTGTTTGCGAATTTGGTAAAGTCCTCCTATTCTACCGCTCTTGCAGGGAATTGTCGAGGGTGACCAGGAAGGGGTCCAGCAGGTAGGCGAGCACGCTGCGCCGGCCGATATGGATGAAGACCTGGACCAGGACGCCGGGGTAGAGCATGTACGCCTGGCCGTTTTTTTCAAAGCGGTCCTGTTCGGTATCGATGCGGACCGTGTAGTACATCTTGCCTTCGTCGGTGGTGAAGGCGTCCGGGCTGACGTGGGTGACCGTTCCTTCGAGCTTGCCGAAGCGCCGGGCATCGGGTGAGGCGATCTGGATCAGGGCCTGCTGGCCGCGACTGACAAAGCCGACGTCGCCGATGGGCAGGTGGGCCTCGATCACCAGCTTGTCGCCGGCCGGGACGATGTCCATGATGGTCATCCCCGGGGTGACCACGCCGCCCCGGGTGACGATATGGAGGGTCTTGACGATCCCGTCCACCGGCGAGCGGATGACCCGCCGTTGCAGGCTGTCGTCGTATTTGCGGATCCGCGAACTCAGCTCCTCCAGCTGCTCCCTGGCCTCCTTCAGCTCCTTGCCGACCAGGGAGAGGTAGCCGTGCTCGGTCTCCTCGAGCTTGCGCCGTGTTTCCTTGACCGCCGCTTCCGCCCGCTCCACGGCCGCCCGGTCCTGGCCTATGGCGCTCTCCAGTTCCGTGGCCTGGCGCTGGAGTTCCAGGTGCTTGTAGCGGGTGGTCAGGCTTTCCGCCAGCAGGTTCTCGCTGATGTCGAGCTGCTGGCGCAGCAGGGCCAGGGCGGCCCGGGAGCTGTTCAGGCGGGCGCGGACGAGTACGATGTCCTGTTCCTTCTGCCGGATCAACTGTTCCTGGGCCGCTATTTCACTGCGGTACTGGCTACGGCGGGCCTGGAACAGGTCGAGCTGCTGCCGGGCCTGTTCCGGATAGGCGGCGGCCAGATCCTCCGGAATGGCCAGGTCGTCCCGGGCTTCGTTTTCCGCGGCCAGGCGGTGGACGTCAAAACGCAGCGAAACGATGCGGGCCTGGAGTTCAGCCACGTCCGAGCCGCTGGCGGTCTGCTCCAGGACGGCGAGGGTCTGCCCCTCCTTGACCGACTCGCCCTCGCGGACCGCGATCTCGCTGACGATACCGCCCTCCAGGTGCTGGATGTGCTTCACCTGGCTGCTCGGGATGACCTTGCCGTTGGCGGTGCTGACGATGTCGAGCCGGCCCACGGCGGCCCAGACGACGAAACCGAGGCAGGCCGCGCTGAGCAGCGCGAACAGGAGGTGCACGGTGTTGCCGTGCAGCAGCGGGTGCGGGGGGTCAGGCGTGGTCATTGGTCAGGCTGAGCCGGGGAACCGGCTTGTGGTTGAGGTCGAGGTGCAGGTGCGCCGCCTTGCTGATATAGGGATCATTGCCGCAGATGACCATGGTCTTGCCGCTCTGGGCGAACTGGTTGAGCAGGTTGTAGACCAGGGCGCAGCCTTCCGGATCCAGGGCCTCGGTGGGCTCGTCAAAGATCACCAGCGGGCCGTCGGTGACCAGTGCCCGCGCCAGGGCGATCCGTTTGCGGATGCCCGGCGGGATGCGGGCCGGGTCGCTGAGCAGTGTTTCCAGCCCGTCCGCGGTCCGGTCGAGAAACCCTCGCAGACCGGCTGCGCGCACCGCCTGGTTCAGGCGGGCCTCATCCACCGGTCCGGCCAGGCAGATGTTCTCCCGGATGGTTGTCAGGAGAAAGTCCGGCTCCTGGGGCAGATAGAGCAGCTGGTGCCGCCACCAGGGCATGGCCAGCTGCCGCAGGTTGACCTCGTCGGCCAGAATCTCGCCCCGGCCGCAGTCGAGCAGGCCGACCAGCAGTCGGGCCAGGGTCGTCTTGCCGGTGCCGTTGCCGCCGGTCACCACGAGGATTCGGCCCGGCTCCAGGGTCAGGGACAGCGATTCGAAAAGCGGCCCGCTGCCGCCGACATAGCCGAAGGCGACATCGGCGAGGCGCAGGCGGCCTGAATAGCTTCGCAGCGCAATCCCTTCCCGTTTTTCCGAGGGCAGAGCGGCAAGTTTTTCCAGGGTCTGACGGCTCCGCTCGCCCTCGCGGAAGAGGTGCACGGAACGGAAGAGCTGGGCCACGGACTGAAAGGCCCGGCTGGCCAGGATGTTGGCGCCGATGAGGATGCCGACGTTCAGCTCGCCCTGGACCACCAGCACGGCGCCGACACTGTAGATGCACACCGACTGCAGGCTGCCCAGGGTGGACAGGCGGGCTGCGCCCTGTTCCCGCTTGCAGGCGAAACGCTGTCGCAGCCCGGCGAGCAGGTCCTGTTTTTCCCTGCGGAAGGCGGCCAGGTAGTCGGCGCCGTTGAAGGCGCGCAGCGTCTCCAGGCTGCCCAGGGCCTTGCTCTCCCGGGCCCGGTAGGCGGTGAACATCTCGGTCAGCCGGTTGGCCAGGCGGTTGCTCGCGGTGAGCGACCAGGCGCCGGCGGCCAGGCCCAGGCCCGTGCCGATCAGGGCGATCAGGGCGAGCAGGGGGCTGAGCAGGGCCAGGGCCGCCAGATAGAGCAGGACGAAGGGGATGTCGATCAGGGGGATGAGGTTGGCCGGTTCCCAGCCGGCCTGAACTTTGCGGATATCGTTCATGACCTCACCGAACAGCTCGCGGGGCAGGGCCACCACCGCGCCGAAGCGGCTGACCGCGAGAGCGTGCAGGACATTCTCGGCGAACAGCTTCTCCGGCTCCTCGTTCATCCGGGCGAGCAGGGCGGTGCGGATGATCCGGAACCCGTATTGCAGAAAGATTGCCAGGAGGACGCCGAAGGTGAGGGTATAGAGGGTCCCCTCGAAGCCGTGGCTGACATAGCGGTTGAGGAGCTGGATGACGAAGATCGGCAGGGCCAGGTTGAACAGGGAGATGAGCAGACTGGCGGCCAGCACTTCAACGGTCAGCAGGGGGGTCTGTCGAAATCGCGAGAGCAGGGTGTGCATCAGGATGCCCAATTTCTTTCGGCTTCATGCCAACCACGGGTTGTGATAAGGTATCCTATCATTAATGAACAGGAAATTCATCCCATTCTCCATGGACCGGCGGAAAGAATTCTGGTCGGGGAAGGTGCGTATGGCTGTGAGCGAGGACATCCGGCAGGCAAAAGAGATCCATGCGCGGGGCGACCTGGCGACCGCGGAAGAGCTGTATCGGCGGATCCTGGGGCGTGCCCCGCAGGATCCGGATGCCCACCACCTGCTCGGCGTCATCCAGTATCAGCGGGGCGAATATGCCGCGGCCCTGGCGTCGATCAGCAGGGCCGACCAACTCCGGCCGGACCATCCGGCCACCCTCAACAACCTGGCCGGCGTCCTGCGCGAACTGGGCCGCGGCGAGAAGGCTCTCCGCCTCCTGACCCGGGCCATCACCCTCCAGCCGGATTTAGCCGAGGCGCATACCAATCTCGGCACGGTCTGCAGCCGGCTCGGCCGGCCGGTTGAGGCTGAGGCCGCGTATCAGCGGGCCTTGACCCTGAACCCCCGGGACAGCAAGGCCTTGACCAACCTGGGCAATCTGGCCCTGCACAAAGGGGAGTACAGCGCCGCCCTTGCCTGGTACGGCCGGGCCCTGGCTCTGGTGCCGGATTCGCCGTTCACCCAGTACAACCTGGGCTGTGCCCTGCTGAAGATGGGCAGGCTGGCTGAGGCCGAGGCCGCCCTCGGGCAGTCGCTCAAGGCCGATCCGTCGATGGTCGACGCCATGTATGCCCTGTCCGCCCTCCACCGGATCCGCTATGAGTTTCCCCGTGCCCTGGCCCTGGCGCAACAGGCGATTGCTCTGCGGCCGGACCGGATCGACGGCCATCTGAATCTGGCGGAAACCTTCTTTGCCATGAATCTCTTCGGTGAGGCCCTCGATTGCCTTGGCCGGGCCGCGGCCCTTGATCCGGATTCGCTTCCGCTGCACCATCTGTACGGCAAGGTCTACCAAAGTCTCGGAAAAATCAACGATGCGCAACAGGCCCTGGATCGCGCTCTAGCGCTGGCGCCCGGCAACACCGAGGTGCTCTGCAGTCAGGGAAATCTGGCCATGGATCAGGGACGGTTCGCCAGGTCAGCGGCGCTGGCCCGCGAGATGCTTCGGCTGCGGCCTGGCAATACTGCCGCCTGGTATCTGCTGGCGCAGGTTTCGCCGACCGAGGAAAAGGAGGGACTCGCCAGGGAAATAGAGATCCTGCTGGAAAAGGGAAATTTCGCCCCGCTGCAGCGTATGCGGCTGCACTTCGCCCTGGGCGGCCTGCTGGAGGATCTGGCGGAATACGACCGGGCCTTTGCCCACCTTAAGGAGGCCAACGACCTGAAGCGGAAAACCTTTCATTTCTCCCTGGAACCGCAGAAAAGGATGATCGCGCGGATCTGCGAGGTCTATGATGAAGAGGCACTTGAGCGGTTTGCCGGCAAGGGATATCCAAGTCGGCTGCCGATCTTTATTATGGGCATGCCTCGCTCAGGCACGACCCTGACGGAACAGATCCTCTCCTCCCATCCCGATGTGCACGGCGGCGGGGAGCTCAGGTTGGTCAACGAGACAATTACGGCGTACCTGCGCATTCAGCCCCTGGATGACACCCTCGACCCGGATATTGTTCTGCGCGCCAGGGACCTGCCGGAACTGGGCAGAAGATACGTGGAGCAGCTGCGGGAGTATGCGCCTGCTGCCCGCCTGATTACCGACAAGATGCCCGGCAACTATCTGTTTCTCGGCTTGATTGCCCTGATCCTGCCGCAGGCGAAGATCATCCACTGTGTTCGCAGTCCCATGGACACCTGCTGGTCCATCTACAAAAAGCTCTTTACCCACGGCCATCAGTATGCCTACGAACTTGAGGAACTGGGGCGGTATTATCTTCTCTACCAGCGGCTGATGGAGCACTGGCGGAAGGTGCTGCCCGGACGATTTCTGGAGCTCTGCTATGAAGAGATGGTGGCGGACCAGGAAGGGCAGACGAGGCGGCTTCTGGAGTTCTGCGGTCTGGACTGGCGCCCCGATTGCCTGTATTTTGAGCGGAACCGGCGGCCGGTGCACACGGCCAGCGCCGTGCAGGTCCGCCAGCCCCTGCATAACCGGTCCGTCGGACTCTGGAAACGGTACGAGCAGGGCTTGCAGCCCCTGCTCACGCTCCTGCAATCCTCCCAGGAGAGCTCTTCAGCTCAACACCACATCTCCTGAATCAATGGGGTTGCTCCCCAGGTTGGCAATGTAGGACTCCGAAGGGGAGGGAAAGGTGATCCAGGTCGAGACGTCGGGGTCGTAGATCACCTGCCAGATCCCCAGGTTGGTGTTCTGGTAGAGAATCACCGCTGCCCCGGTGGCGGCGGTGATGCTGCCGCCGTAGCCGGGCCCGGTGAGGGTGATCACATTGGTGCCCGGCAGGGTGCCGCTGATTCGGAGCACATCGGTACCGGTCTCGAAGTCGGTGATGGTGTCATAGCCGTCATTCACGCTGGTATAGATAAAGGTGTCGCTGCCCGGGCCGCCGGTCAGGGTATCATTGCCCAGGTTGCCGGTGATCAGGTCGTTGCCGCCGGCGCCGTCGATGGTGTCATTGCCGAAGCCGCCGTCGAAGGAGTCGCTGAGGGCGGTGCCCGGTTTGGGCGAATTGGCAAAATCATCGCCAAAGTAGTTGGCGCGCACCGTGATGGTGACCGTGCCGGTATCCTGGCCGCCGTGGCCGTCGTCCACCAGGTACTGGAAGGTGACCGTGCCGTAGTTCTCGTCCAGGAGATTGTTGGTGGTGGCGTAGGTGAAGCTGCCGTCCGGATTGAGGGTCAGGGCACCGAAGGCGGGGCCGGAGACCAGGGAGTAGGTGAGGGGATCGCCGTCCGGGTCGGTGGCGGTGAGCTGATTGGTCAGCACGGTTCCCTGCAGGGAGGTAAAGCTCTGGTCCGTGGCCACGGGCTGACCGGGGATCGGCGGCTGGCCCGTGGAAACGACGATGACTCCCTGGCCGATGTCATAGCCGCCGTGCCCGTCCGAGACCAGAAAATAAAAGGTGTCCGTGCCGGTGAAGCCGGGCTCCGGGGCATAGGTAAAGGTGCCGTCCGGATTGATGGTGAGCGTCCCGTGGGTTGGCGCGGTGCGCACGGAAAAGTGGAGATGGTCGCCGTCCACGTCATGGCCGAACAGTTGTCCGTTGACCGGCTGGTCCTCTCCGGTGGTAAAGGTGGCGTCATGGGCCACCGGCGGATCGTTGACCGGGTTGACCTCGATACTGACCAGGGCGCTGCTCGTTTGTCCGTAGGGGTCCGCCACCTGGTAGGTGAAATTGTCCGGGCCGAAGTAATTGGCGTCCGGCTGGTAGGTGAAGGTCCCGTCGGCATGGACGCTCACCGTGCCGTGTTCGGGATTGAGCAGCACGGAATAGGAAAGGGGGTCGCCGTCCGGATCGCTGGCGTTCAGCATCCCGTGCAGGGTATGGTCTTCGTCGGTGGTGCCGAAGACTTCGCGGGCCAGCGGCGGGTTGTTGTTGTGGGACGAGTCCTCGATGATTCCCTTGAGCAGGTCGCTGTCCTGTTTGTCCTGCGGCGGCTGAGCGGCCAGCACCAGATCCGGAGGCACAAGGTCGATATCGGGTTGCTGGAGGGGCGGCAGTCCCTCCGGGCCGAAGAGTTGCGGCGCGAGCGCCGCATTGCTCATCGCCGGCGCATCCGGCGTGTCCGGGCCGAAGAGCGACTCGGCCCCCGCCGCACCAGCGGCGCCGGCGAGGGCGGCGGCCTCGGTGGCTGAACTCTCCTCGCCTTCCGGGGTGGTGATGGGGACCTGCTGCCCGAAGAAGAGGAATTCGTCCTGGGTCAGGATGCGCTGGAAGCCCGCGGGTTCGTCCGGCCGCACGTCGATGACCTTGACCGGGTCATAATCGGTGATGAAACGGATATTGCCGAAATTGTCGATGAGGACGAACGCCTTGCCTTCGTCGATGAATTCCGGGCCGTGAATTTCGTGGTCCGGGGTGATATGGGATAGAACGGTGGTCCCGCGGATACCCAGGGTGGCCAGGGGCGTCTTGATCGTGAAGTTTTCCGGATTCTGGTCGGCGATCCGGCCGGTGATCGTCCGGAAGGTCCCCTCGGCGGCCTTGAGCAGCAAGCCGGACGCGTCCGGCGCGGCGCTGTCAAAGACATAGGTGTCGATGTGCAGCCGGCTGTTTTCCCCCTGGGAGAGCCTGGTGCCGTCGGTGAACAGGACCTCGACCCGTTCGCCGGTCTCGGTGGTGAGGACGTCGTCCTGATAGACCGGCGCGTCCACGCTCAGGATTCTGCTCTCTCCCCCCGCCTCGGCGGTGACCTCGCCGGTGACGACTACGACCTTGCCTGCCTGCACACCATTCTGATCGGGCATTTTCCCCTCCTCATCACGCCTGGTTGCCTTGCGCCAGCACGTCCAGCTCCAGAATGCCAATGGCCTTCAGCAGGTTGAAAATGGCGCCGTTGGCCTCGGCCTGGGCGGCGACCGCGTTGCTCATCGCCCGGTAGTATTCCACCTCCGCGCTGAGGACCTCCAGGAGGGTCCGGTTGCCCATCTCGCGCTCCTTCCGGGCCAGTTCAAGGAAGCGGACCGCAAGCATCGCCTGGTTATTGAGAATTTCCCGCTTGGCCTCGGCGGTGACCAGGGTCTGCCAGCTGTTGCGGACCTGTTCGAGCACCAGGTTTTTCTTTTCCTCGAATTCCATACCGAAGGAGCTGCGCTGGGCCACCGCGGCATCCACCGCCGCCCGGTCGCCGCCGCCCCGGTAGAGGTTGTAGGTCACCCCGAGCCCGAGAAAGGCGTCGGTGCGTTCGCCGGGCAGGCCGTCGTCATTGTAGCGGTACTTGCCCTGGCCCACCACCTCCAGGCGTGGGTAGTAGGCCGCTTTGCGGGCGGCGATTTCATGGTCGGCGATGGACCGGTCCAGGGCCTTGGCCTTGAGCAGCGGATTGGTCTGCAGGGCCATGTCGATGGCATCGTCCAGGGAGGCGGGCACCAGTTTCCGGTAGCTCGCCGTGAGCTCCAGGCCATTGATCTCCTCGGCCTGGATGGTCCGGCCGAACATGGTCTGGAAGCGGTTTTTGGCGATCGCCAGCTCGCCCTCGATTTCGGTGCGCAGGGCCATGGCGGCGGCCAGCTGCGACTTGGCCTGCAGGACATCGGAGCGCACCCCGGCCCCTTTTTCCAGCATGGTCTCCTCGATGCCGGTCTGCTTCTTGATGTTGTCCTCGGAACGTCTGGCATAACTGAGCCGGTCCCGTTCCCGGATGATATCGACGCAGGCGAGGATTCCTTCCAGCAGGACCTCCTGGCGGGTGTCCGCCTCTTCAAAGGTGACCTGCTTGAGATAGTTCTCGGTCTTGTCCACCTGGCCGGAGGTGGCGCCGAAGTCCCAGAGCAACTGGGAGGCGCGTAGCCGGTTGTAGGTCTTGTCGCCGTAGTCGGTGTCCGGGCCGTTCTCTTTTCTGATATCCTCGTAGCCGGTCTCGGAGAGGAAATCCACGGAGGGCAGATAGCCGGCCCGGTGCTGGCGGACGAGGTATTCGGCGGAACGGGTCTTTTCCTGGGCGGCCTTGAGCCGTTCGTGGGATTCGAGGAGGCCGGGCAGGAACTGCTGGATGGGCGTCCCCAGGACGGGTTGAGCGGTCAGGGCGAAACAACTGCAAAGAAACAGAAGGTTTTTTCGTGCACCCATGGTTGACTCCCGAGAAGTTGTTCACATACAATGCTATATACAAATGTTAGCACAAAAGATTTTGAAAAATCTAATGAAAAAAGGGCGCGGCCTTGCCGTCCCCCTGGCCGGCTTCGCGGTGACCGTGCTGGTCGCGCTGTTTTATGTCTACCAGCCCTCCTGGTTGAAAAATCTCGACCTGCGGCTGTACGACACGGTCCTGCGCCATGGGCATACCGCCCGGCCCGGCGACCGGGTGGTCATTGTTGACCTGGACGAGCAGAGCCTGCACAGCCTGGGTCAGTGGCCCTGGCCCAGGTACCGGATGGCCTTGCTCCTGAAGAAATTGCAGCAGGCGGGGGTGCAGGCGGTGGGCATGGATATTCTCTTTGCCGAGCCGGATCGCACCTCGCCGGCCGTCCTGCGGCGGGAGCTGAAAAATGATCTGGCTGTGGACGTCGAATTCACCGGCCTGCCCGAGGCTTTGCGCGACAACGACCGGATTTTTGCCGCGACCCTGGCGGACGGTCCCTTTGTCCTGGGCTTTTTCTTCGACTTCGAAAAAAAGGCGGCCCAGGCCGAATCAGTGTATGTCAAGGATCTCAACCCCGCGAGCCTGGCCAGGGATCAGGATGTCGCCCTGCCCGACCTTCTTTTTTCCGCCCCTTCGCTGCTCCAGCCTTTGGAGAACCTGGCCGCGGCGGCAGACGCCAGCGGCTTTATCAACACCATCCGTGACCAGGACGGGGTTCTGCGTTCGACGCCGGTGCTCATGGCTTATGAGGGGAGGATATACGCCAACCTCGGGCTCAGCGTACTGTGGGTCGCCCTGGGCAAGCCGCCCTGCATCGTCAAGTATTCGGCGGCCGGCACCGAGTCGTTGCGGCTGGGCAAGGTCACCGTGCCGCTCGATGCGCAGGCCCGGGTCTGGTTGCATTACCGGGGACCGGCCCGCACCTTTCCCTACTATTCCGCGGCGGACATCCTCGCCGACAGAGTTCCGGCGGCGGAACTGGCGGGCAGGATCGTCCTGATCGGCACCACGGCGGTGGGGTTGCACGATCTGCGAACCACCCCGTTTGATTCCGAATTTCCGGGGGTGGAGGCGCACGCCACCCTGATCGACACCATCCTGGCCGGTGATTATATCCGGGCGCCCGTTTGGCTGCCCGGCCTGGAGTTCTGCCTGAGCATCGGCGCCGGCGTCGTGACCACCCTGCTGCTCTGTACCCTGGGCGCTCGCTTCATCCTGCCGGTTATCCTCCTCTTCGCCCTGCTCTGCTCTTTCTCCAGCTTCTGGGTCTTCAGCCGTTATCATTTTTTCTTTTCCCCGCTCTTTCCGATCCTGTCCACCGTTCTCAACTTCTCCCTGCTCAGCTTTCTGAAATTTTTGCGGTCAGACAAGGACAAGCGTTTTTTGCGCAAGGCCTTCGGCAAATATGTTTCCGGTCCGGTCGTTGACCGGATCGTGGCCGCGCCGGAGCGGTTGAGCCTGGAGGGCGAGGAGCGGGAGGTCAGCATTCTTTTTTCCGATATCCGGGGGTTCACCTCCATTTCGGAACAGCTTGCCCCGGCCCGGCTGAGCGCGCTCCTCAAGAGCTATCTTACGCCGATGACCAGGATCATCATCATGGAGTCCGGCACCCTGGACAAGTTCATCGGCGATGCGGTGATGGCGTTCTGGAACGCCCCGGTGGAGATCGAGCACCATCGGCAGCGGGCCGTCTCGGCCGGTCTGGGAATGCTTGCCGCCCTGCCGGCCCTGAACGAGCGATTTCGCGACGACTACGGTCTGACGCTGGAAATAGGGATCGGCATTCACGCCGGCCGGGTGAGCGTGGGCAACATGGGCTCCGAGGACCTGTTCGACTACACGGTCATCGGCGACAACGTCAACCTGGCCTCCCGACTGGAGGGGCTCACCAAGTTTTACGGGCTGCCGCTCATCGTCAGCGACGCCCTGGCTGAGGTCTTTGTTGCCGGCTACTCGATCCAGGAAATTGATCTGGTCAAGGTCAAGGGCAGGGAAGAGCCGGTAACCCTGTATACCTTTCGTGAAGACAAAACGCTGGCCGACGGCGAATTGGCCGGGTGGGCGCGGGCGCTGGCATGGTATCGTTCATGCGCCTTTGTTGAGGCCCTCCATGAACTGGAACTGCTTCAGCGGGCGCAGCCCCGGTTCCAGCCGTACGATCTGTACCGGGAGCGGTGTCAGGCCTGCCTGGTTTCGGCCCCCCCGCCGGACTGGGACTGCATCTTCCGCCATGCAAGCAAGTAGGGGCGGACCCCCGTGTCCGCCCGGGTAAGCGGACCCCCGCATCCGCCCGGGCAGTCGTCGCCTTCTGGAAAAAACAGGCCGGATATGCTTAAATAAAGTATCCCCTGCGGCAGTGAGGTACGGGCATGGTCCGTTCCGTTGTTCCGCGCCGGGTCTTCCCACCGTTGGTGATTGGTATGAAAAGGCTTCTGCTCCTCACGCTTTTTGCTCTCTGCGCCTCCTGGCTGTCGTTTCCACCACTTTTGGGCGCCGAACGGGGGATGAAGCCCTTGGCGGCTAAGGGGGGCGACAATGACGCCTATCTGTACAAGGGGTCCTATGCCTTTCTGGTCGGCAACGGAAGGTACAGCAACGGCTGGGAGCCGCTGCCCGGGGCGGAGGATGACATCCATGACGTGGCACGGGCCCTGGAGCTTCACGGCTTTGAAGTGAGCCGTCATCAAAATCTCACCAAAGCCGGGTTTGAAAAGGCATTCACCGAGTTTGTTCTGACCAATGGCCAGGACAAGGACAACCGTCTGCTTTTCTACTATGCCGGGCACGGCTTTACCGAACCCATGGCCACCGGCGAGGAGCTGGGCTATCTGGTCATGGTGGACGCTCCGCTGCCGGATGAGGATCAGGTGGGTTTTTCCTTGAAGAGCGTGGACATGCAGAGTCTGATCACCCAGGCGCGGCTGATCAAATCCAAGCATGTTCTTTTCCTGTTCGACAGCTGTTTCAGCGGCTCGATCCTCAATACCCGAGCCCTGGTCAGGAAGCCCCGGAACATGTCCAGGTACGCCGCCGAGCCGGTACGCCAGTTCATCACCGCCGGCCGGGCCAACGAGGCGGTGCCGGACCGCAGCTATTTCAAGATCGCCTTTGTCAATATGCTGGAGGGGCGCGAGGAGGAGCCGGTCAAGGACGGCATGCTCACCGGCGAGGAGCTGGCCTGGTACCTGAAGAGCAAGGTCACCATGTACAATCCCTCCCAGCACCCGCAGTACGGCAAAATCAGGGATCCGCAGCTGGACCAGGGCGACTTCATTTTCCTGCTGCCGGAAGGGCCGGTGGATGTGGAGATCAAGATTCGACCGCTGCCGTCCGCCACCGGGGAAGCGGCCGAAAAGTCCGCCGGGGAGTCCTCGCCTGCTGAAGCCGGCGGCGCGGAAGCATCGAGACCGGAGCCGAAAGAGGCTGCGCCGGCGATGCAGGAACCCCCGCCCGCGACGAAACAATCCGTGCCGCCGGAGGAGCCGGCGGCCAGCGAGCCGCCTCCGCCCAGGATCGCCCCCCTCCTCAGGAAAAAGACCCTGGTCGCGGCGATCCCCCCCCCTGCGCCGGTGATCAGCCCCGCCCCCGCCTTGGCCCCGGAAATCGAGCAGTACCTGCGGATGCTCCAAGGCGCGAACACTGTGGAGAAGCGCCGGGCGGCCAAGCTGCTCTATGACCGTTATCCCTATGGTTCGGCGGTGCTCAGGGCGGTGAGCGATGAACTGCGCAAAGGCTACAACAGCAATCTGCGGGACAAGCAGCACGTGGACGCCATGGCCTGGCTGTGCCGAATCCTCGGTCGGTCCCGGGACGATGCCTATCTGCCGACGGTGCGGGAGGTCCTGATGAAAACGGACAGCCGGAAAATCCGAAAGTATGCGGGCAAGAGCATCAGGTTCTTTCCCGGCCACCGGGACGACGGCAGCCTGCCCGGTGATGAGTCGGATTCGGCCGAGGATAATTTCTGATCACCCCGCAAAAAACGCAAAAGCCTGAGGCTCCATCTCTGAAATTTCAACAAATTACGAGGCGTGCCGGCGCCGGGTCCGCTGTTTTTGCGGGACCGACATTTCCGCGCTACCCGCTTTCCACCGTATACACGGCAATGGGCTCGGCAAAGCCCTTGGCCTGAATCCTTCCCGCGGGGCGGGCGGGAATTTCATCTCCCAGCCGCCGCCGCACCTCCTCTGAAATCAGGATGCCGCCGGGCGGGCAGTTGGCTTCCAGGCGCTGGGCAAGGTTGACATTGGAGCCGATGACCGTGTACTCCATGCGGGAGCTCGACCCCAGATTGCCCACCACTACCTCGCCGGTATGGATGCCGATCCTGATCCTGATCGGCATGCCGCCGCTTCCCTCCCACTCCCGCCGCAGCTCACCGGTTCGTCGCTGCATCGCCCGGGCGGCCAGCACCGCCCGCCGGGCGTGGTCGGGAAAGGCGACGGGATCGCCGAAAAAGACCAGCAGCCCGTCTCCCATGAACTTGTCGATGGTTCCCTGGTGAGCAAAGACAATGGCCGCCATCTCCTCGAAATAGCGGTTCAGGGTGCGATGGATTTCCCTGGCCTCTCTGGTCGCCGACCAGGCCGTGAATCCGGCGATGTCGCTGAACAGAACGGTCAGTTCCTTTTTATCCACGCCGTCGAGCAGGGCGGGCTCGTTCAGGATTTTGTCCATCACGGACGGGGCGAAATAGTGGGAAAGGTGAGCGAGTCTCGCCCGAACGGCGAGTTTTTCCCGCTGTTCCTGGAGAAACTGCAGGAGGAGGATGCCGGGTACGGTCAGTCCCAAGGCTGCGACGGGCCGGACCGTCATGAAAAGCAGCCGCTGTTCCAGAAAGAGAAAGAGCAGCAGGCCCAGCAGGGCGGCAAGAAGCGTTGCCGCCCAAACCCCGAAACGAAAGCCTCGAAATTGAATCGCCCCCCCTGTCAAACAGAGGACAAGCAGGGCCGAGAGCAGGAGGTTAACGAGGGGCCCGGTTTCCCTGAGGGGATCATTTTCCAGCACCGAGTTGATGAAATTGCCGTGCAGGCCGCTCAGGGGATAATAGGAAGCCAGCGGGATGGGGCCGATATCCCGGCCGCCGGTGGAGATGTCCGAGACAATGGCCAGGCTGCCCTCCAGCTCATCGGTGAGGTCCTGGCGTCCCTGTGGGGAGGAACCGGCCCGCAGCAAAGTGGCGAACGAGTAGTGGGCGAACGAGTCGTGCCATGGCCCGCTGAAGTGTACCCGGTTCCGGCCCTGCTCATCCACGGGTATCCGCAGATCGGCGCTGCGGCCTGAGGCAAAGACCGCCCCGCTCAGGACCACTGCGCCGGTTTCATCCAGGCGGACGCGTTCCTCGGTCACGCCCAGAAATGAGCAAAGAGTGCGCAGGGCCAGGGACGGCACCGCTCCGGCCGGAGTTACGATGAACAGAGGGATGCGCCGATAGACGCCGTCCCGGTCCGGGTCGCAGTTGATGTGGCCCAGCCCGGCCGCCGCCTTGTTCAGGGCGATGAAGTTGCTCATGATCATCTCGCCCTGGAGCGCCTTAAATTTTTCTATTTTTTCAATATGCCAGGCGGTCCGGGGCGGAAAATGGACCTGGCCGCCAAGCGGGGCACCTGTCCTGGTGGCGAGGATCACCGGAAAGTGGACGTTGCCCGCCGCCTCCACCGTTGAGGCCAGTGCCGTGCAACCCGCCAGGTCGCCGCACTGCGGAAAAATCATGTCCATCAGCACTGTCCGGACGCCGGCGGCCTTGAGGATGTCGATCACCTCGGCATAAAGACGGTGGTCGTTCTTGGAGTAGGGAAGGGTGGCGAGGGAGCGGTCATCCAGGTCGATATGGATGATGTCGGGGCTGGTCGGCCGTTTGCCCTGCCAGCGGTAGGAGAGCCGCAGCAACTGGTCTCCGGCCTGGAGTTCCCAGGTCTGGAAGATGCCAGGCAGGAGCGACCAGAGCAGATGGACAGCGGTGAAAACGAGGAGGGTGACCGCTCCGTAGCGGATCGCCGGCCGTTCAGTCATGGTCGATGCGGAGAATCCTGCTGTAGAAGCCGGCGGCGCTGACCCGGGTCGCCTCGAAGGATTCGAAGAGTACGCCGCGGGAACGAACGGTGCCGGCAACGGGCACGCTCGTTTCCGTGGTCTGGGCCAGTGAGGAATGTTCCTGCCGGAGGCGTTTCAGTTCCCTGATTACCGCTTCCTTGCGCAAGGGATCAGCGGGCTGATCGAGGAAGAGGGCGGTTACCTCTTCCAGCCGGGTCAATCTTTGTGCGGCGGCCAGCAGGTACAGTTTTTCCTGGCCGCCGGGCGGGGTCAGCTCAAACTGGTCCGTATCGGCGGGCAGGCGGAAAATGCGTTCCGCCGGCTCGACCTTGCTGTAAAAATCCTTTTCGCCGGGAAAGAGAAAGTCCACCTCGCCGCTGGAATCGAGGAGGTAGAGGTAGATGTAGACCCCCGGCTTCTGTTCGATATAGATCTGGATGGTCGCACCGTTTTTCAGCTTCGGCGGGGTGGTGAAATCCAGGGGGCGGAGGCCGCCGTTGGTGCCGGTCAGCACCGCCCAGCCGAATTGGAACATGGGCTGGTCCGCGACAGGACGTGCCGGCGAGGCAATTCCGCAGACGATAAGGGTAGCAAAAAACAGCAGTCGTACCTGGGCCATGGCGGCTCCTCCTGGCTTGTTTATCCGGGGCCGGTGGCGCGCCGCGCCCGGCAAAGGGGCTTTGGCGCCCGGATGCTTCTCCGTTCATTCTATAGCGTGGAGTCCGGCCATGTCAACCGGCGGGGCAGGGGCCGGCTTGTCCCGCCGGGGCGAAAGCCCGGCAAAACCATGCCGTTTTGCGATCCGGCGTAATCCGCGGGCGCGGATGAAGCGGAAAGGGTCAATCCTGAAAGAACCGGGGATAGATTCTCTTCCGGCATTTTTGGCAGATGCTGTGGGTCAGCCGGCCGTTCAGGCGGAGATGGACATAGTCCTCGATCTTCATCCAGTTGCCGTGGTCGTCGCGGATGTCCTTGCAGGAAGCGCAGATCGGAATAAATGGTGCCGCCGGAGCCTCGCGGCCGGTTCTCGGAGAGGGCTGAATCCGGGCAAAGTGCACCGAGCCGGCGAAATTTCCCTGCCCGTCGGTCAAGGGTGAGCAGGTGATGAGCAACGGCACGCCCAGATGGGAGTCATGAATTTCCATGGTAACCGGGTGGCCGATATCCTGCGCCTTGGCATGGGGGCACCCTTCAATGGGCGAGTCCCGGTCATGGAACAGCCGGTAACAGTGCCGGCCGATGAGCTCTTCCGGCTTTTTGTCGAGCAGCTCGCAGAGAGCCTGGTTGGCTTTGACGATTTTGAAATCCTGATCATGCACCGAGACAAAATCAGGCAGGATGTCGAAGGTCCGGCGCCATTCATCCGCTTCCGGTGACCTGTCCGCCGGCAGGTGGCCGAGGGTCTGCCGCCTGCTTCCTGCCCGGGCCAGGGATTTGATCAGAAAAAATGCGCCGCCGCCGAGAAGCAGGATCAAGACGGTCGGCGTCAAGCCGATGGAAAGCAACGGATTTGAGATAGTATCGGAATCGGTGCTCGCCAGCAGATGCAGGAATTCAATCAGGATGACCATCACCAGAAAAAAAACCGAAAAAATAATAAGGTCGCAATGCGTCAAAACGCTGCGCATCCGCCACCGTGATTGCAACAAGTTGCGAAGCGGGCCGGCGCTGGTCCCGCTTTTTTTGCCGGACCGGCAACCGTGCGGGGATTTTGCGTGGTGTTGCATGGTGTTGAATTGTGCAGCCATACACTGTTTCCTCGCCCATGCCCTGCATGTCGCGATTTTAGGAAAAAGCAGGTATCTTTGTATCTCTCTGGGATAATCGTTGCATATTTCAGGCCAAGGGCGAGCCTGTTCGGTCGGCCATGCCGCCCTATTCTGGTTACGATATTGTATTTCCAGGGTATTTTGAGTCCGGCCGGCCCAAGAAAAAGTTTAACTGGTCCATTGCACTGATTGCGGGTGCTTAGCGGGAGCCTTAAAGTGACGTTTATTGTCAGCGTCAGGGTGTATTCTATAAAAATAATTAACAATATGCTTGGTCTTCGGCCACGGCTATGGTTTCATGGAGAGCGGCGGAAGCTGTTTTCTCGCGTCCGTTTATTTTGTTCAGGAGGAATCGAAAATGAAATGGCGAAGGGCGGTTCTGGCAATTCATCTTGCGCTGCTGGTCCTGTGGGCGGGGGGGGCGTTAAGTGCTGAGGAGATGTACATCATCACCACCGGCAACGGCTCCCAGATTGTGGTCCGCGACTATCATTTCACCGGCGACCTGGTCGAATACACAACCAGGGACGGGGCGCGGGGCAGTATCGACAAAAAGGATTTTTTGAGCATAGCCAATATGATCGGCGTGCCGCCGGTCCGGGAGGAAGAGGCGGAATCCATTGAAAAGCAGAAGAAACAGGAGGTTGTGATCTGGTTGGGCACCGCCGGCCTGATCGTTATCCTCTATGCCGGTTATCTGATCTATGTGAGCAGAAACAGAAAAGCGGACAAGGGAGAGGGCGTGGATATCCACTACGGCCGGATCGACAAGGACCCCACCACCCAGGGTCACCTGGCCTTTACCTATCGGGGCCTTCTCCGGCGCAGGAAGGATTGGGTCATCGACGTGCGCCGGGCCTATGAGGAAGACGACATCCTCTTCATCGAAGGGATATGCATTACCACCGGCAAAAGAAAGATCTTTCGTGCCGACCGGGTCGCGGGGCTGGTGACCGATCGGTCAACGGACCATCGCGCTCCCATGGCCCATTTTTTCGTTGATTCACAACAGGCGAGGGATTAGGCCGTTTTCTCCTGCCGGCAAGGCTGCTCGTGCCCGTTGCGCATGCAGGGTGGCCGCTCCACAGGTCTTTTCCATGATGGGTGTGCATTATGGCCTGATCGAGAAGAATGCCTGGTCTTCCTCTTCCAGACGGAGAAAATTTTCCGGCTATTTCGGAATCTGCAAGGGGGCGTACAATGCCAGTGCTCCTTTCTGGATTTTTTTGGGGAATAGGATATTATGGGAGTAATGGATAATAACGATGTCTCGGTTGTGAGATCGTTGGATATTATCCTGCAGGCGCGGAGAAAATTCCATGGGCAAAAAGAATTGCTGGGAGGTCATGCGGTGCGAGCTCCGTCCGGGAGGGCGCAGGGTAAACGGCTCCGGGTCCTGCCCTGTATCGACCTGCGTGGTGGCGACGGGGATCAACGGCGGTCTTTATGGCGGGCGTTCCTGCTGGGCCATTGAAAAGACCCTTTGTTCGGGGAAAGCCGCCAGGCGTCCCGGAGAGAAACCGGCAGCATGCACCAACTGCCCCTTTTATCATCAGGTCAGGGAAGAGGAAGGGGACGATTATTGGGGCACCCCTGAGATCCGCCGCGAACTTGAGGGGTATAAGCGCTATTGAAATAACTCCGCGGACCCTTATCCCATGCCGACCGTCCGGCAACAGATCATCAGCCTGCTCCGGGAGCAGGAACTCAATCCCATGGAGATTTCCCAGGCCCTGCACATCATGGAGAAAGAGGTGTACGGGCATCTGGAGCATATCGAGCGCAGCCTCGATCGCCAAAACCTGAGGCTTGCGGTATCGCCCTTTGCCTGCCTGAGCTGCGGCTACATCTTCACCAAACGTACGCGGCGGGATCGCCCCGGCCGCTGCCCCGTCTGCCGGCAGGGGCACATCCGCATGGCCGGCTACCGCATCGTCCCCGCCTGATTAACCGGCGGCGTTTCAAACAATTCGATCTCCCGGCTGAAAATTTCCTCCGGCATCCGGGCAAACGGCCGGCGGCAGAACCGCAGCTTAATCCTGTAGCGGCCGGCGGCCAGATGAGCGGGCAGCCGGGCATCAAGGAAGCGGGCGGCCTTCCGGTCGGCGATGATCCGGCAATCTTCCTCGTCATTGCCGACAAGCCGCATGCGGGCCACCGGGGTTTCCGATTCATCTGCCCCGTAAACAAGGATTTCCGGCGCCACCCCGAAGCCGAAGGTACTGATTCCGGAAAGGGAGAGCCGCAGTGTGCCCTGCCGGGGATAGCGGTCGAAGTCCGTTGACAGGTAGACATGGCGATTCTCGTCCGGCTCCCTTGACCCGGTGCCCGAGGTGGCCGCTTCCCAGAACCGGGGACGGCCGGCATCGAGATGGACGATATCGCCGCCGTAATGACCGACGCCGCCGCAGTCGGCGGCCCTGATCGTTTCCCAGAGCTGTTTGCCATCCACGCCCTCGATCCTGAAATCAAGGGCCATCGCATCGATATGGGTGCTTGTCCGGGCGGCATTCGCCCCCTTCCCACGGATCTTTTCGTTGTACTCCGGACTGCGGTACCCCGATTCAATGGTTATCAGCCGCCCGGGCGCGACCCGGTCGGCGAAATAGCTGAGCATGAAGAGCAGCCGCGGCGAGATGTGGTCGCCCTTGTCCATGCTCGGATAGCCGAACACCCGGTCAACCTCGGCGAACGCGTCCTCATTGAGCGAGCCGTCCGCCCTCAGCAGGCTGACCCGCGCCGACTCCTTATTGCGCAGGTTTTCGAGATGCAGCCTGCCGCTGCCCATCAGAAAAAAGCGGGCCTGCTCCTGCCCGGCCCGGCTGACGTCGCAGGCCATAAGCAACAGGGCAAACAGAATCACCGCCACCGTCCCTGCTGGTTTTCCGGTCATCTTTTCTCCTCCCCGCAGGCAGCCTCCTCCCCGCAGGTACAGGCCCGACCCTTGAAGCTGAAGAAAAACTTGAGCCCTTTCCGGACCGTGCTGGAAAAGATCTTGGGCGCAAAAACCGAGCCCACCACCCTTTTGTTGATCTCGCCCAGGGTGGGATAGGGATGGATCGCCGAGGCGATTTTCGACAGCCCCACGCCACCGTTCATGATCGCCACCCACTCGCTCAGAAGATTGCCGGCCTGAGGCCCCAGGATCTGGATGCCGATGGGTTTTTCCTTTTTGTCCAGCAGCATCTTGACCCGGCCGATGCTCTCCCCATCAGCCAGGGCCCGGTCGTTGCCCTGGAACTCCTCAATCCACACTGAATAATCGATGCCGGCCTTGCCCGCGCTTTTTTCATTCATGCCGATGCTGGCCAGTTCAGGATGGGTATAGGTGCACCAGGGGACATGGGTGTAGTCGGCTTTCTTCGGCAGGTGGAAAACAGCATTGCTCAGGACCACCCCTCCTTCATAGCCGGCCACATGGGTGAACTGGTAGCCGCCGATGACGTCTCCTGCTCCATAGATATGCCGGTGGCTGGTCCGAAGATATTTGTCCACCTTGATTCCCTTGCGGTCAAAGGGGATGTCTATTTTTTCAAGCCCCAGGCCTGCCACGTTGGGCGCCCGGCCAAGGGCCACCAGAATTGCGTCGGCCCTGAGGGTTTGGGCCCTGCCTGCCTCGTCCTTGATCACCACCTCGCGTTCACGGCCCAGATCAGCGACCCGGACCACCGCCGCGTTCATCCGGAAGACGACACCTTCCCGCGCAAGCTCCTGCTGAACGATATCCGCCATATCCTTGTCTTCCTTGCTGAGGATTTGGCCGCTGCGCTGGATCACCGTCACCCTGGTGCCCAGCCGGCAGAAGGCCTGGGCCATTTCAGCGGCGATGGGACCGGCGCCGAGCACGATCATCGAACCGGGCAGTGTATCAAGGTAGAAGATATCCCGGTTGGTCAGATAGGGCGTCTTGTCCAGTCCTTCGATCCGCGGAACTTCCGGGGAAGAGCCGGTGGCGATCACCCAGGTGCGGGCGGATACGGACCTGCCGCCAAAAGAGACGGCATGCTCGTCAACAAATTGAGGATCGCCGAACTCCACCTTTGCCCCGAGCCGGCAGAACCGTTCCACCGAATCGTGTTTCTGGATCACCCCGATCACCGAACGGATGCGTGCGGAAACCTCCCGGAAATCCACCGGCGGCGGGGTCAAGGCAGGAAGGCCGAATCTGGAGCCGTTTTTCATGAGATGATAGACATGGGCCGTCTTGATCAGGGTCTTGCTGGGCACGCAGCCGTAATGAAGGCAGTCGCCGCCCAGGGCCTCTTCCTTTTCAATGAGCAGGGTCTTGGCGCCGAGCTGGGCCGCGCCGGACGCTACGGTGAGTCCCGCCGCGCCGCCGCCGATGATGCCGATGTCATACTCATACTTCGCCATGCTGTTTCTCCTGATTTTGCGAGTCCTTGCTATCGTGCTGCGCCGCAGCCTTAAATGTATGTTTATACAGTTCCAGGAGCTTCTTCACCGCAATCGGGAAAAGGCCGAGCACCGCGAAGGAGATCAGCACGCCCGGCGACATGATTCCGGACAGGGACTCGATCTTGGCCAGCTCCTTGCCGGCGTTGACATAGACTATGGTGCCGGCCAGCATGCCGATCTGCGATACCCAGAAATAGGTGGTGAGCCGCATCCGGGTGAGGCCCATGGCCAGGTTGATCAAGAAAAAAGGGAAGATCGGCACAAGGCGCAGGGAAAAGAGGTAAAAGGCACCCTCCTTTTCGATGCCGTTATTGATGGTAGAAAGTTTGTCGCCGAACTTGTTCTGCACCCAGTCGCGCAGCAGGAAGCGGGAGACCGCGCAGGCCAGGGTTGCCCCGATGGTGCTGGCAAAGGAGACCGCCACCGTGCCGACCACAAGACCGAACAGGCCGCCTCCCGCCAGGGTGAGCACCACGGCGCCGGGTAGCGACAGGGCGGTAACCGCGATATAGATCCCCATGTAGACGGCGACCACCAGGGCGGGGTTCGCCAGGTAAAGGGCATGAAATTTTGCCTGAGATCCCTTGAGGTATTCCAGGGAAAGATATTGGCCCAGGTCAAAATAGCGGAAGACGACAATCCCGAGAACAATGGCGCAGCCAATGGCGACCTTCCGCATCATTTTTCCGTCTTTTTCTTCTGTCACGGTTCGTTATCCTTTCATTACAATTGATGAACCCGCCACAACGCAGTAGATCGGACTTTTTGCGAGGCCATCACAACCTGCATTGCCTGGTTCGGATGGTGGAGCCCATCGGGCATCAGGATCGCGGAAAGTTCGATATTGTACTGTATTGTCACGTATCCTGTATAGAAGCCAAGGCCGGTAGTTGAGCGTACCTTGCGCTGGCCAACTGGACAATAGAAAAAGAAAAAGGCCCGAAATTCGGGCCTTTTTGGACAGTATCGGACGATACTGAATTTGCAAATGGTGGCGATGCAGGGACTTGAACCCCGGACACTACGGATATGAGCCGTATGCTCTAACCGGCTGAGCTACATCGCCATGTGGTGCCTGTCGGCAGGATTTGCTCAATAGCAGGTTTTGGGCAAATTTGTCAACAGGAAAAGTAAGGGTCCGGCCGCACAGGCGGCGGGACCCTTGTCTCGGAACTGCCTGGGGCAGAAATTACATCATGCCGCCCATGCCGCCCATGCCGCCCATGCCGCCCATACCGGCGGGACCGGCGCCGCCCTTGTCTTCCTGCGGCTCCTCGGCGATCATGCACTCGGTGGTCAGCAGCAGGCCGGCGACGGAGGCCGCGTTCTGCAGCGCGTAGCGGGTGACCTTGGCCGGATCGATGACCCCGGCCTTGATCAGGTCTTCGTACTCCTCGGTGGCCGCGTTGAAGCCGTTGGCGCCCGACAGGCCCTTGACATGCTCGACGATGACCGAGCCCTCGCGGCCGGCATTGGTGGCGATCTGGCGCACCGGCTCTTCCAGGGCGCGGAGAATGATATTCTTGCCCAGTTTCTGCTCACCGGTCAGCTTCAGCTTCTCCACGGCCTTGAGGCAGCGCAGGTAGGCGACGCCGCCGCCGGGCACTACGCCCTCTTCAACAGCCGCGCGGGTGGCGTTCAGCGCATCCTCGACCCGGGCCTTTTTCTCCTTCATCTCCACCTCGGTGGCCGCGCCGACATTGATCACCGCCACGCCACCGATCAGCTTGGCCAGGCGCTCCTGCAGCTTCTCGCGGTCATAGTCGGAGGTGGTGTCGTCGATCTGGGCGCGGATCTGCTTGACGCGGGCCTCCAGCTTTTTCTTGTCGCCGGCGCCGTCGATGATCGTGGTGTTGTCTTTGTCCACAACGATCTTCTTGGCATTGCCCAGGTCATTGATCGTGACGTTCTCCAGCTTGATGCCCAGATCCTCGGTGATCACCTGGCCGCCGGTGAGGATGGCGATATCCTCCAGCATGGCCTTGCGGCGGTCGCCGAAGCCCGGCGCCTTGACCGCGGCGACGTTCAGGGTGCCGCGCAGCTTGTTGACCACCAGGGTGGCCAGGGCCTCGCCGTCCACGTCCTCGGCGATCATGAACAGGCCGCGGCCCATCTTGGCCACCTGCTCCAGAATGGGGAGCAGATCCTTCATGTTGCTGATCTTCTTCTCGTTGATCAGGAT